>JAHFOJ010000003.1:38238-75210 GCA_023266875.1 Candidatus Giovannonibacteria bacterium
AGGCAAATCGGAGCCAGTTTTCTGGGTTTCATCCATGAATTCATTTTACCTCACTATAAACTCAATCAAAATTATCGCCTCGGTCCTCTGCGGTCGTCTCGCTCCCTTGAAGTCTTGTGCGGTCTTTGCTCAAAACTTGATGGACCAGAATTATTTCTTGCCTGTGGGTCTTTAAGCTTTAATTCGGTCATATCCTTTATTGAGAGATTTATGCGGCCTAATTCATCTATATCCTTTATTTTTACAGGAACGTTATCCCCAAGCGTAACGACATCAGTAACGCGGTTTACCCGAAAAGGCGCAAGCTCGGAAATATGAACAAGCCCCTCAACCCCAGGGACAATTTCTACCATTGCTCCGAAATCAAAAATTCTTGAAACTATTCCTTCAAAAGATTCGCCTGCTTTATATTCGTGAGTGATTTGCTTGATTTTTTCCAGGGCCTTTGTCGCGCCCTCCATAGAACCTGTCACAAAAATAGTTCCATCCTGTTCAACGTCAATTTGCGCTCCAGTTTCATCGATAATGGCGTTGATCATTTTCCCGCCAGGACCTATTACGTCGCGGATCTTTTCCGGATTTATTTTCAGCGAAAGAATTCTCGGCGCAAATTGCGAAAGTTCTTTTCTCGGCTGACCAATGGCGCCTAGCATCACCTCCATTATTTTTTCGCGGGCAGCTTTCGCGTCAGTGAGCGTGTCGCGTAATATTTCAATTGTTACGCCGTCTACTTTAACGTCCATTTGAATCGCGGTTACTCCTTCGCTTGTCCCTGCGGCTTTAAAATCCATATCGCCATAATGATCTTCCGGCCCCTGGATATCTGTTAAAACTTTATAATTTTTTTCTCCGCCCTGGGCGGAGGCTATCATAAGCCCCATAGCGATTCCCGCGACTGGCCGCTTAATTGGAACGCCCGCGTCCATTAAGGCGAGAGTAGAACCGCAGGTCGATTCCTGCGAGGTTGATCCATTTGAAGAAAGAACTTCCGAAACAACCCTTATGGTATATGGGAATTCATCGACAGTCGGAAGCACTGGTAATAATGCCCGTTCAGCAAGCGCGCCGTGGCCAATTTCTCGCCGTCCCGGATTTCCCATGCGCCCTGTCTCGCCCGGAGCAAAAGGAGGAAAATTATAGTGGTGAATGTAGCGTTTTTTTGCCTTAATCGACATTCCATCGACTATTTGCGTGTCCTGAGGTCCGCCGAGAGTCGCAATCGAAAGCACATGAGTTTCACCGCGGTAGAATAATCCGGACCCATGGGTTCGTGGCAGAATGGAAACCCCCGCCCATATTTTGCGAAGTTCCTTAAGCCCCCTGCCGTCCGGGCGTTTCCCAGATATCAAAATATTCTTATGGACAATTTCATCTATCATCCGCTCGTAGAGCCCGTCTGCGATACCCTTAAATTCTTCCCCTACGGAAGCTTTCACGGCTTCATCCCAAGCAGTTTTCAGTTCATGCAATTTTTCTCTTCGCGAAAATTTATCTTTAATATAAATTGCTTCTTCTAACCCTTTTCGAAATTTTTCTTCAAACAAAGGAGCGAGAGTATCCGGCTCTAGTTTGATTTTCGGCATTATTTTTTCTTTACCCATTTCTTTGATGATTTTCTTCTGAAAATTTTCAATCTTATCAATTTCTTTCTGGGCATAGCTAAGCGCTTCAAGCATAATATTTTCCGGAATTTCTTTGGCGCCTGCTTCTATCATGTTAATTTTTCCTCCCTTGCCAGAAACAACCATATCGAGATCGGATTTTTCAATTTCTTCTCGGGTCGGGTTCAAGATAAATTTTCCGTCGATTCTTCCAATGCGTATTGTTCCTACGGGGCCGTCCCAAGGAATTGAAGATGTCCCGAGCGCCAAAGATGCGGCAAGGCAAGCAATGATATCTGGTTCTGTCTCGCCGTCGAAAGAAAGAGTAAGCGCAACAACATGAACTTCGTTTCTGATTTTATGCGAAAAAAGCGGGCGAAGTCCGCGGTCGATTAACCGAGATACCAATATTGCTTCTTCCGACGGCCGACCTTCCCTTCTTACAAACCTTGAGCCGCCTATCATGCCCGCGGCATAAAACCGTTCTTCATAATCGACTGTGAGCGGGAAATAATCTATTCCTTCGCGCGCGTGCTGGGAAATTACCGCGGTTGCGAGAATTACAGTATCACCAATCCGAACCAAAGCTGAACCGTGCGCTTGTTCCGCTAAATTAGTAAATTCAACGGCAACAGCTTTACCGCCGAAATCGGTCGCGAATTTTTTTGTATTCATCTTTTATTCGATGACTCCCAGATGCTAGGCCACAATTTTTACAGCCTATTTATCTGAGAGCCATTTTTGTTAACTTATAATTGCTTTATAATAGCGACTAATTTTCTATTTGTCTAATCCTAAGAAAAATAAAACCATTTAGAGCCCACATATTATTTTTCTCGACACCCGCTCCGCAAAGAATATAAGAACTCTATCTTTGTTTTAAAATATATTTTTGTGGTTCTTCCGCAAGATCAACAAATTCATCAGCGGCTTCTCGGAGTTTGCCCGAAGCAGATGGTCCGAAAGCCATTACTTCCACCCGGCGTCCTTGATTTTTTAGATATTCAACAAGCGGAATAAAATCGCCGTCGCCTGATGCGATAACGATTACATCGACAATTTCCGCTGTGCGAATGGCGTCAACGGCCATGCCGACATCCCAATCCCCCTTTTTTGATCCGCCGAAAAATTCCTGCAGGTCTTTAGCGCGGGTTTCAATTCCTAATTTTAAAAGCGCCTCGAAAAACGGTTTTTCTTCACCTGTTTTCGTGCTTATAACATATCCAAAAGCGCGGATAAGTTGCCTGCCAGAAACTGCGGTTAGCAGAAGAGATTTGAAATTTACCCGCGCGCCAAAAATGCTTCGCGCGGAGTGATACATATTTTGCGCGTCAATGAAAACAGCTACCCGCTGATTTTTATGCCTCATTATTATATTTGCTGGCATTATGATGTTTTGGCTTTGAGCCCAAGTTTTTTTGCGACAGCAACATATCGTTTGGGATCGTAGCGCATTAAATAATCAAGAAGAGATTTCCGTTTGGAAACCATTTTCAAAAGCCCTCTTCTCGAATGGTTGTCTTTTTTGTGCTCATTTAAATGCTCTGCCAGTTGCTTTATTTCTTCAGTCAAAATGGCTATTTGTACCTCGGAAGACCCGGTATCGGTTTCGTGAGAGCGGAATTTCTCTATTATTTTAGCCTTGCTTTTGGTTTGCAGCATTTCAGAAGTGTATCATATTTCCCTATATATTTCAAGTTTTACGTCGCAAAATATTATATAATCTAAGATATGCTATCTATAAAGGATCTGCATCAACAATATTTAGAAAATCTGGAAATTGAAAAAGGGCGTTCTAAAAAAACGGTCGAGAATTATGACCATTATTTGAAAAATTTCTTTGAATTCGCGAAAGTTGTATCCGTATCATCGATAGACGATGAAGTAGTCAGGCGTTACAGACTCTATCTGAATAAAGGGAGCCTTAAGAAAAAAACACAGAATTATTATTTAATAGCGCTTAGAAATTTTTTGAAATTTTTGGCTTGGCGAAAAATTGAAAGTTTATCTGCCGAGCGAATCGCTTTGGCCAAGGTTGCCGAGCGAGATCTGGATTTGATTTCATCTGAAGAACTTGGGCGCCTGCTCGGCGCCCCAAAAGAAGGAGACATAAAATCGCTTCGCGATAAAGCGATCTTGGAACTTTTTTTCTCGACTGGTCTTCGGGTTTCGGAATTATGTTCGTTAAATCGCGATTCGGTTGATCTGAAAAAAGATGAGTTCTCGGTTCGCGGGAAGGGCGAGAAAGTCAGAGTTGTTTTTTT
This sequence comes from Candidatus Giovannonibacteria bacterium, assembly GCA_023266875.1. Lineage (GTDB taxonomy): Bacteria > Patescibacteriota > Minisyncoccia > JACPKW01 > UBA11713 > JAHFOJ01. Next base: position 42,104 of record JAHFOJ010000003.1, read on the forward strand.
GTCGCAAGACGCGAAAAAATCGCTCGCTAATTATTTATCAAAGCGAAAAGATATCTCGGAAGCCCTTTTTGTGAATTTACGCGAAGGGAATCCGCTAGCTGGCGGAGAAAAAAAAGACGTGGAGGCGAGGCTCACTCCCCGATCGATCGAGCGGATCATAAAATCATACGCCATAAAATCCGGAATTTCAAAGAAAGTCACGCCGCACGTTTTGCGGCATACTTTTGCCACGGATCTTCTCCAAAATGGAGCTGATTTGCGGTCGGTTCAGGCAATGCTTGGCCACTCGAGCATAACAACCACTCAAATATATACCCATGTAACCGACCGGCAGCTAAAAGAGGTTCACAAAGCTTTCCATGCAAGGCACCGCCGATAAAATCTGTCGAGATCGTATCTCTACACATCTTCGAGTAATAGACCTTTCTCGCTTTGTAAATCCCGATACGACCAATCAATTGCCGAAGTTAGTACATCTTTCGAATTTGGAAATAATTCAGCAATTAATTCTTTATCCAAGATCGGGTCTTTTTCGCTTGATAAAATTTTTCCAAGGCTGGACCATGGATATTCTGTTATGATTTTTCGCGCGGCATCAATATCATGCATGCTATTTGTTCTCCAATCTGACTGGGAGTAATCAAGATGATTCAGGTGAATGTAATTAAAAAGATGCGATAGGTAAACTTGTTTGTCGATATGTTTTGATCTGGATCTACCTTGAAATAGAACCCCGCTGTGATTGTATTTTGCATTGAAATACATGGTATAACCGATAAAAATTTTCTGTAGCAGCTTCGAAAGCTTTACTTCCTCATTACATCGAACAAGTAGGTGTATGTGATTTTTCATTAATACATAACATATTATTGAAGCCAGCGTGCTTGGTCTTTTATACGCGATTTCGATATCGACTTTAACTCGATTCAAAATAAGTTTTTTATCTAAATCAAGATTAAAAATGCTAAGACCTTTCAAAAAACGCTGATAGTCGTTTTCATCCAAGAAAATATCTCGTTTTTCAACTCCACGATTGTAAATATGATAGTATTCACCGCTCGCAAACCTCATATGTAGAGATCGTATCTCGACAAAACATTAAAAACAAGGGAAAAACATGTGTAGAGATGCGATCTCGACATGTGCGTGATTATCGTTGTGCGAATTTGACTTTTAGCTTATTTCAATATATAATGCATTGATCTTTTAGCTATGTTGCTAGGAGGCTCCGTTTAACGCGGAATGGATAGTTTTTTGACAAAAAAAATAGGAAAAAATAAAAAGAAAAAAACCCAAAAGGAGGGCGTGTTTATGGCAGATGTATTCTACAGAGTAAGAGCGGAGCGCCTTGGAAAAGAAGGCGCGAAGATTACGGTTAAGATTACAGACGGGCCAAGGGGTGAGCCAATCCGAAATGGGTTGGTCTATCTCGTACACGCCCAAAATAAACTTGAGGGAAAAGAAAAGTTTGGTCAATGGAAGGCGGATGATAAAGGCAAGATCGTGCTTGAGCTCGCGGATTTCCGAGAAGGAGATCTGTTTGCAGTTCACAGTCATGGATCTCGCCGGATGGGAAAGCGTCTGTTTTTTCCAGATGTCGTGAAAAAAGTCGGCGGAGCGGTTTTGGAAACCGATCCATTCCTCAACATTACTGCGCTTCCGCTGAACGGAAAAGAGTTTGCCCGAGTTGTTGCTTGGGCAACGCAAAAGAAAAACGGCGGCGGAGTGATCAAAAATTATCGTTTCCATCTTGAAAAAAATGGGACGATGATAGTTGGTGAGGATGATTGGGACGAGGAGAAAGGTTTCCTTGTCGATAAAACTGGACGAGTGACAGTTAAGCTGTCGCTAAATCCAGGCGACAACGTTTTCGGTGTCTACGATGCGGTAACCGGCGTGCGAGTTCAAGCTCCTACGATTGCGGTGCCGATTAAAGAGCCGGAAGTTCCTGTTGTAACTAGTGTTGATCTCAAGGAAAGCGGCGATCCGGGAAATTTTCGGGTTGATGTGAGAGTTTTAGCAAACATCGTTCCAGGTAAGCGGTCTTTGCTTATTGTGCACGGTTCCAAAAAAGAAAGAAAGAAAACAGACGAGCGAGGATATATTTCTTTTCGGGCAAAGTTTAAAGAGCCCGAGATGAGATATCGTGTGGTGGATGAGGATTCCGGAAAAGAAGCCGAAATTTGGCTTTATAACTAACCCATAACCAAAGAAAGGAATGTAGTCATGGAAAGTTTTAGCTCGGAATTCGGTCCAGCTTTGCTGGCAGATATTATATCGCGCTTTGGGATAGGTTGGGTTTGGCAACTCGTACGCCAGTTTACTGGTAGAGGTAACGCTCAAGGTCAAGTGCAGCTTTCTGAGGTGGCTTTAAAACAAGCCGCCGAAGCAAAGGAGAATCGGGAAACCATTGAAAATTTGCGCAGCGACCTGCGCGGATATTTCTTCAGGATGAAAGAGCCTTGGCGGTCGCGCCTCAATAAAATGTACCAGATGGCGCGTGGAGGAGATTTTGAGTTTTCTGAAGATGTTTTTGTCAGGCTACTGTCTAAAGCTTTGGAGCACGAGGAAACATGGGAGAAGAAAGAAAGGTATCTTATGTTCTTCTCACTTCTCAAAAAGAAGCCCCAGACAATTAAGCGTGGCAGAGGCAAGGAGCCAATGTTCCTTCCTTCGATTGAGGAGGAGCTCGACAAAGTCCACGAAGGATCATTCATTGACCTTCGAGAGGAAAAGGATCGGACGCAGGAGATAGTAAAAAAGGCTATCAATGCGCTTAAAAGAGACGAAAAGAAACTCGATAATGTGAAGCTAAAGTATAGCTTCCCATGCGGGTTTTACTACAAATAAGGAGGATACCGTGAATACTAACATAAAAATTTCTGATCTATTTTTGGGAAACGCGGAGCTGGTTAAACGGCTCGCGCGTGTTTCACAAAAGAAGGCGAATATCATGATCCGTGGTCTTTGGAAGACTTTTTGGATTATGGGGCTTGCTTGGGCAGTTCTTACCGTTTTCGGGGCGTATGCTGAGCACAAGTCTGTTTGGAAAGATTTGCTCATTATCGCCGGTCTTCTCTTTGCGGCTCCGCACACGATCGGGATTACCTATAAAATTTTGCCGGCATATGCGATTCTGTCCGCACTGTTTCGCGGAGCGCCGAAGGGCGATCAGGATATCGTCGCCGGAGTCCCGGGCGATTTTAAAGTCGCGATGAAGGATTTGGCATGGCTCCTGATGTCGGAGTTTGGAATTGCCGTACTCGTATGGATACTTCCTTTCTCGTTTTTTCCCCGATATGCGCATTGGGTTCTCATAACCGCGCTTGGCGCCATGTTCTATTCCATTTCCGAAGGGACCGGGAAGTGGTGGCGGTTCACAATGAAGTATGCCACGGTAGGCGTCCTTCTGGTCTTGATAGGCCTTACTGTTATCTCAACGAGCCCTTGGCTTAGTGCCAAGGTAGATGGTTGGGGGTTACTATGGACGGCTAAGCCCAGTGAAGTAAGTGGTGGAAACATAAACGGCGGGGAAGGCGGCAATAAGGGTTCTATGGCTACAAAGTCAGAAGATCCTTGCTCTTCTCGAACCAATCTTTGTCCCGGTCAGCAAGCCAGTCTAGATGCTGGATTGGAGATCCCATATATTCTTGAGCCGACGGGTATAATCTTTGACGAGGGAGAATTTATGGTCTTATGTTCTCCCGAATGTATCTGGAAAGGTAAACGAGTCAAGGAAATACCTTTCTCGGTTAAGGATTATCAGGCAGAGACAGGGAAAAAGCCGTGTTTCCGCATGGCAACACCAGAGGAGGATCCAGCCTCGGCGAAGGAAACTTATATGAGGTTGAAGGTTAAAGCGGTGAGTAAGACATATCTTCGCGGCCGGACAGCCGAAGAAGACAAGTCAAACTCAGATAAATGCACCGCATAACCGCCCCCGATCTTTTCCTTAAAGTTTGCAGTTTAGTAGTATAGTTGCACCTTGGTTAATTCATCGGGGGCGTGTGTTTGCACATGCCCCTTTTTGTTTTCCATTTATTTTTTAGCCAGATTTGATAATCTTTAAATATGAAATATTTAGCTTGGATTTCAATCGTAATGTTTAGTTTTATAATAATTTCGCCCTATGTTTTAGCACAGGCTTGCGATGCACCTTTCATTGATTGTAATGGCTTATGCACGCTTCCAAGTGAATGCCAAAGTGGTGGCACGCCCGTGGGAGGCAGCGCTGGGAGCGGAGGAACTCCTGTCGGGGGTGGCGCAGGCGGGGGCGGAACACCGGTTGGTGGCGGTGCTGGCGGAGGGTTCACGCTCACAAATCCTATACAATCGAGTACTTTTGCTGGTGTGATGCAGAAAGTTGCTGAAGTTGCAGCTAAAATTGGTCTTCCGTTAGTTGTTGTCTTTATGATCTACGCCGGATTTCTTTTTGTCTCCGCGCGCGGGAATGAAGAAAAACTCACATCTGCAAAAAATACTTTTTTCTGGGCTGTTGTCGGGGCATTGCTTGTTGTGGGCGCGTACGCTATAGCAACCGCAATCCAACAATTTGCGAAACAGCTTTAACTAAAAGCTTTTATTAAATATCAATTTATGCTAAATTTAGCTCTGATTATTTTTTAATTGCCCTCGTGGTGAAACGGATATCACGACTGGCTTCGGACCAGTTATTGGGGGTTCGAATCCCTCCGAGGGCGCACTAGATAGATGAAAGCGATTCCAAAAGAAATTCTCGAAGTAATATCCAAGCTTTGCAAAAATAATTTTGAAGCCTACTTAGTTGGTGGGTGTGTTCGTGATTTGCTTTTGGGAAATCCGCCAGCTGGCGGACCAAAAGATTGGGATATAACTACTAACGCGACGCCCGAAAAAATCCAAGAAATCTTTCCGGATAGTTTTTATGAAAATGAATATGGCACTGTCGGCGTTAAAACAGGTTCAGAGGACGAAACGCTTGCTGTCGTGGAGGTTACCCCTTATCGAATTGAGGCAAAATATTCAGACAAGCGCCATCCAGACAAGGTGGAATTTTCAAAAAAACTGGAAGATGATTTAGGTCGCCGCGATTTTACTATAAATGCGCTTGCTATGGACTTAGGGAAGTCCGACTTCAAAGATGCTATGAGGTCGGATTTCCGGATCGTAGATTTGTTTGGCGGCGAGGAAGATCTAAAGAAAAAAATAATCCGCGCGGTTGGCGATCCTGAAGAGCGGTTTCGGGAAGACGCGCTCCGTTTGATGAGGGCTGTTCGTTTCTCGGCGGAGCTCGATTTTGCAATTGAAGAGAAAACTATCAAAGCCATAAAAAACAACGCAGGCCTTTTGAAATTTATCTCCAAAGAACGCGTCCGCGATGAATTCGTGAAAATTATAGAATCAGACTCCCCTGTTTTGGGGCTTGAGAAGCTCCGCGAGCTCGGTTTGCTTAAGGAATTCATGCCGGAATTGCTTGAAGGATATGGCATTGGGCAGAATTTGCATCATATTTATACTGTCTGGGAACATAATTTGAAATCACTTGAGCACGCGGTTAGCGAAGGGTGGTCGCTTGATGTGAGAATGGCGGCTCTGTTACACGACGTCGGGAAACCTCGCGCGAAGCGGGGTGAGGGGAAATTTTCCACTTTCTACGGGCACGATATTGTTGGCGCGAAGATGGCGTATCAGATTTTAGAACGCCTGCGTTTTCCAAAAGAATTTATTGAAAAAGTGTCCAAATTAATCAGATATCACCTTTTCTATTACAACGTGGACGAGGTTACGGAATCTTCAGTCAGGCGGCTTATCGCGAAAGTTGGCATAGAAGATATGGACGATCTGATAAAAGTGAGGATTTGCGATAGGATTGGATCCGGAGTTCCCAAGGCAGAACCATATAAATTAAGGCACTTTCGCTTTATGGTTGAAAAACTCCAACGCGACCCGATTTCCGTCGGCATGTTAAAGGCGCGCGGCGAGGATGTGATGAGGGTTTGCAAAATTAGTCCGGGGCCGAGGATTGGGCGGATTTTATCCATTCTGCTCGACGAAGTCCTGGATGACCCGAAGAAAAACACTAAAAAATATCTTGATGAAAAAATTGCCAAACTCTGTCCCCTATCCGACCGCGAGCTTGCCGATTTAGCCAGGAAAGCGGAAGAGAAAAAAGTCTCACTGGAATCCGAAGAGATTGAAGAAATCAAGAAAAAGCATTACGTTAAATAAGTTCGGGCTGTAGTATACCGGCAGTACGCACCCTTCGGGAGGGTGAAGACTGGGTTCAATTCCCAGCAGCCCGACAGGACTGATTAATTAAAAATTTAGGGCCTGTAGTTCAGTGGCAGAACACGGCATTCGCATTGCCGGGACGGGGATTCGATTTCCCCCAGGTCCACAATTCAAAACTTTTTAAAAAACTTGCGCTATATTTTAATTTTTGCTTTAGTTACACTAAAGTTTCTTGTGTTCATGCCAATTTTGAGGAGGAACAATGGAATCACTTATTCATTTCGGTAAGCGTCACAAAATTTTTACGGCCATGTCTTTGAGAAAGCATGGTCCCATGGGGAAAATAACTGACTTGCAGACTTCGGGCATCCAGAGATTAAGGCGTTTTTTGTGGGGTTATGACATTTCACATTATCGAGTCGTCGTTCCAAAAGAGATGCAAACCGCCAATGTTTGCGCCGTTACTTATAGGGAGGGCGGATCAATAGTCAGCTTTGACGGCAAAAAAAGTGAGTCTGGTGTTGACGGATTAATAACGTCAGATTGCGGACTTTTTCTTACCACTTATGCCCGTGATTGTTTGGTTCTTTTGGGAGTTGATTTAAAAAGAGGTGTTATTTTCAATGCCCATGCCGGCTGGCTCGGCCTTAAGAATAGATTGCCAACGGCGCTTGTGAGTTCTCTACTTAATTACGGCTCAAGCCTTGCCGATATTCATTTATGGATAGGCCCGACAGTGCACTGGCAATGCTACGAATTCTTAAGGAAGGATGCCGAGAAACTTTTTCCTGGTTATGGAGAATTTGTAAAGCCGCACGAAAGCGATGAAGAAAAAATTTTTCTGGATCTCCGTGGGATATGCATTCGGCAACTTTTAACTGCCGGACTCCCAATGGGGAACATTAGTTACAGCACTTGTTGCACTATGCATAATCAGAAACTTTTCTCGCATCGTGGTGGCGATGGATCTGGCTACAATATGGCTTTTGTCGTAGGGCGGCCATAATTAGGCGAAAAGAGAACAAAAGGTTCGGGACTTTACCCTTCCGGACCTTTTTTGTTTCAAATTTTTGTGCGAGAATGAGAAACTATGAAATTGCTGGATTTTGATACAAGAGAAGCTCCGATATCATTTATTGATCTTGAAATGACGGGACTTGAGAGCGCTAAGCATGAAATAATCGAAATAGGCCTTGTTAAAGCATCACAGCCGGATCTGGAAATAATAGAAAAGTGGGAGATAAGAGTTAAGCCGGAGCAGCTGGAAACATCTGACCCGGAAGCATTAAAAGTTGCGCAATACGATAAAGAAAAATGGCAAAACGCTGTTTCCCTATTTGAAGCCATGAACATTCTCGCTCTAAAAATTGACAGAACTATATTGGCAGGGTGGAATGTAGCTACCGACTATTCATTTCTCGACCAAGCATTTAGCAAAACAGGTATACAGCTAAATTTCTTTAAACACATACTGGACATAAATTCATATACCAAAGCAAGACTCAATATGAGTTGGGGATCTGGTGGGTTAAGCAATACATGCAAGAAACTTGGTGTTACACGTGAAAACGAGCATACTGCTCTGTCAGACGCACTTGCTACTTATGAAATTTATCGTATTTGCGTCAACAATGGCTAGAATTATAAGTTTCACGTGTAACTTACTTATTAATCAACTGTTTCACAATAGTTTCACGGCTATTAATTACGGATCTATATGTTGCACGTGAAACACATGAACCATGCCTTCTGAAAAAAGAAAACTTGGAGACATCTGTGAAACTATTGCTGTGAAACATCTCGTGAAACACACCTACACGATTATTGGTCGTAATTATCAAAAAAAATGGGGCGAGATAGATATAATAGCCACAAGTGTTTCACGTGACACTAATAAATTGCACTTTATTGAAGTTAAAGGTGCAAAGGTACGGCTTGATATAAATGTTAGGCCGGAGGTAAATATGAGTGATTTTAAGAAGAAAAGGTTATGGCGGGCTATACAATCATGGTTTATCGATAATCCGACTTATAACGAAATCGATTGGCAAATTGATGTAGCGGCGGTATTATTGTTTCCTGAAAGAAAAACAGTAAGGATTAGATGGATTAGAAATATAATTATAGAATAAATCGATATTTCGGGCTGGAGTATGTTGGTAGTACACCTGCTTCTTGCCCAGCCGTATTTTTAACGGAGAGTAGTATAGTGGCAGTACACGTGCTTTGGGAGCACGTAGTCCGGGTTCGATTCCCGGCTCTCCGACAGAGGGAAAATACAGCTGGATGAAGGAGCAGGTAGACTGGGTTCGATCCCCAGCAGCCCGACATGCAAAATCTGGCTCTTGAAGTCCAAAATTTAGTTAAAAGATACGGCGACAAAACCGCCGTTGATGGAATCTCTTTTGAAATTAAAAAAGGGGATTTTTTTGGTTTTCTGGGACCGAATGGGGCGGGGAAGACATCGACTATTAGCTGTATTACCGGAACGGCAACCATAACCTCAGGGGAAATTAAAGTTTTTGGGTTTGATGTTGTTCGGGATTATCGCGAAGCACGAAAGAAAATCGGAATTTCCCCGCAGGAGTTTAATGTTGATATTTTTGCGAAACCGAAAGATATTTTATATTTTGTCGGTGGATATTTCGGGCTTCCCAAAAGAGAAAGATTAAAAAGAATTGACGAAGTAGCAGAAGAGCTTGGCCTGAAAGATTATATGGATACCACTTTTCGCGCTCTCTCCGGAGGATATAAAAGGCGGATTATGCTCGCGCGCGCTTTGATCCATAACCCGGATTTGTTGATTTTGGACGAACCGACAGCCGGAGTCGATGTCGAGTTGAGGCACGACTTATGGCGGATTTTGACCGACCTGAACAAGAAAGGCAAAACTATTTTGCTAACAACGCATTATCTCGAAGAAGCCCAGCGTCTCTGCGACCGGATTGGGATTATATTTGGCGGGAAAATTGTCTCGCTCGAATCCAAGGACGAGCTGATTAAAGACGGCAAATCCATTGAGGATCATTATTTAGCGCAAGTTGGAGCGAAAAACGGAGCGGCATTTTGACTTTTATTCTCCAAGCGCGTAAACTTTAGATAATTATGAAGAACTACACGTATCGCATAATCATAGAGCCGGATGAAGGAAAAACTTTCCATGCTTATGTTCCCGCGCTTCCTGGTTGTCACACTTGGGGAGAAAATTTTGAAGAAGCCCGCGAGAATATCCGCGATGCAATTGATGCTTATATAAGAAGTCTTGCAAAAGACGGCGAGAATATTCCTTTGGATCGCGGAGTGGAAATAGTGGAAACCATATCTGCCTCACGGCCCAGAAAATCTCTTTCTCATGCCTAAAATTCCTCAGATTAAAGATCGGGAACTAATCCGAGTTTTAAAGAAACTCGGATTTTTTGAGCACCCGGAGCGCGGCACATCTCATCTTGTTTTCGCTCATCAGGACGGAAGGCGCACCACTGTATCTCGCCATCCCGGCAAGAATATTCCGAAAGGGACGCTACGCGCCATTATTCGTGATATTAATATATCTCCTGAAGAATTTATTAAACTTTTAAAACTGTAACTTTTTCAAGAAAGTTTTTTTGTGTTTGATAATATATCAAAACGACTCAAAAAGAAATGCTCTGTTTGTTCAAGAAAGATAAATGTAATTATCTATAAAAATTTTACCTACCGTGGCGGCCATTATTTCGGCAAAATTCCCTTACATACCAAGAAAGAACTTGGTCTATCACTAAAAGCCGGTGTAAAAGAAGTTAAGGTCGCTGGTAAGATAATCCGTGTGTTGAAAAATGATCCCAAACCTTACTCATATGCCGAATATTGGGAGTGTCCCAAGTGCTATTGGAAGTAAAAACAAAAAAGCCCGTTGATGTTTCCATCGCGGGGTTTTTTGTTGTTGCACCTTGTTCCATCATTCGATAGAACCTTCGCATTTCGCGAAGCTCGGGAGGATTTTCCCGAGAGCGCCGTTTTAATCTTTCGATTCTGCCCAACGCCGAGGCAGTTTGCCTAGTTTTACGACATAGGCTTGTCGTTCCCCGGGGTTTTGGCCTCTGGGGTGACGGCCTTGCGCTGCGGTCTCGCCCGGGCTTATTTATTCACCCGGATCCCCGCTCACGTTTGCGCTGACGTCATCACAGAATTTTGAAAATTCCGTGAGGCACATCATTCGGTGGAAGACGAGTTCTCCATTTACCGAAAACTCTCGCATCCCTTCATAGCGCCTCCAATAATACGAATCGTATACAAGGAAGCGACAAGGAACTGAACGAAGAGTCTCAATAAATAATGAACTCAGCTTTGTTTTCACCTCTTCGGTGAAAATTCCACTTGTTCCTCCGAGATCGCGGTTTAGAGTGAAAGGGTCAAATATTACAATTTCGACTCCCCCCTTCTTTATTCTCTTTACCGTATCCTCGATGGAATCCGAATACTTTGCACCCAGCTTTTTGAACTGTCGATCGATACCGAGTAAGCCAGTGCCTGATTCTATAATATTCATAAGTCCTCCTGTTGAGTTTGAAATTTAGTAAGAACTGTTTTTTGACTTTCTATGGACAGTATAGCATAGTGAATATTATATGTCAAGCATTTAAAACAAAATAAGCATTATATAACAAGGTTATATTAAATTCTGTGGAATAGAGTTGACACAATCTAAAAACTCGCCTAATATAAAGGTATATGGAGGAAACACTAATTGGCGCAGGTTTATCCGAAAACGAAGCTAAAATTTACTTGGCGCTTTTAGAATTAGGGAAGGGAACTGTTTCAGAGATAACCCGGAAAGCGAATTTGAACCGCACGACGGGATATGATGTATTGGATGGATTGGTTAATAAAGGACTTGCAAGTGTTTCTGGGAAAGAGCCGAAGCAGGAATACGTTGCGGAATCACCGGACAAGCTTGAAATATTGCTAAAACAGACGGCGAGCAAAGCAGAGAAAAATTTGGAGGAAGTAAAAGCGGCTATCCCAGAATTAAAATCCATGCATAATGTCGCAGGGCGGCCGAAGGTAAGATTTTATGAGGGGACATCGGGGCTCGTTGAAGTTTATGAAGATACACTTACTTCTCATGAACCAATTCGGGCGTATGCTACGGTTGATGATATGCATCGAGCCTTGCCGAATTATTTTCCAAAATATTATGAGAGGCGCGCAGGAAAAGGGATTGCGATTAAGGCGATAATTCCTGCCACCGAAATCGGGAAGGAGCGCGCGGCTTTGGACAAAGAAGAAATGCGCGAGACGGCATTGATTCCGCCTGATAAATATTATTTTTCGCCGGAGATCAACATTTATGACGATAAAGTGATGATTGCTTCTTGGCGCGAAAAACTTGGGATTATTATACAAAGTGCGGAAATCGCGGATGCTATGAAAAAAATCCATGATTTGGCGTGGGCGGAAGCGAAGCGTCTGGATAAAGACGAGCAAAATAGTTTATAATCAATATTCATGAACTTTATCGGGCTACAAACATTTATACTTGAGGAGTTGGGGAGAGTGAGGCGGGTCTGGATTCAGACTTTAATCGCGCCTTGGATTTCCGCGCTTTTGTATATTTTGGTTTTTGGGCAGATTGTCGGGCGGAGAATCGGAATTATAAGCGGAGTTTCGTATATTGATTTCGTCGTGCCGGGACTTTTAATGTTAAACGTGATGCAATCAGCTTTCGGGCAGACATCGAGCTCTCTTTATTTCCAGCGCTTCGCGAAACACATCGAAGAAATTCTTGTGGCGCCGCTTTCATATATAGAAATGATTTCGGGATATATAGTTGGGGGAATTGTTCGGGGGCTTTTGGTCGCGGCGGGTGTTTATGGTATTGCGCTCATTTTTACAGTCACGAGCATCACGCACTTAGCCCTTTTCATTTTTTATGCTATCGCGGTGGCGCTGATTTTTTCGCTCGCCGGGCTCCTGATTGGGCTCTGGTCAGAAAGCTTTGAACAACTTATGATCCCGCAAACATTCGTTATTATGCCGCTGACTTTTTTGGGTGGGCTTTTTTCATCGATCCACATGCTTCCCGAGCGGTTTCAATTTTTAGTGCGCTTGAATCCTATTTTCTATTTCGTCGATGGGCTTCGATATTCGATGGTCGGGATTTCGGAATCAAACCGTATGTATGGAATAGCTTTAATTTTTGCGCTTATCATCGGACTTGGCTTTTGGGTCTGGTATTTGTTTAAGAGGGGATATAAAATAAGAACTTGATCAACTATAAGTTGGTGTGGGGGTAAAGGTCGGATTTAGAATTTTAATTTTAAAATATAAAAATATGGCACAACGAAAAGCGGCAGATTGCCGAACAATGCCAAGTGAGAAGAATTGCTCACTTTATATTTCTGGCACCGCAGAGGAAGTTTTAGACGCGGCAACTCAGCATGCAGTGGCTTCGCACGGTCACAAAAATACTCCGGAGCTTCGCGAAGAAATTCGCAAAGGTTTAGTAGACGCGAACGATTAATTATCTTCTCCCGACCGTAGTCGGGGGAGATCGCGGGCATAGTATAGTGATAGTACGACTGCCTTCCAAGCAGTAGACGCGAGTTTGATTCTCGCTGCCCGCACATGAAATCAAAAACCACGCTCTCGCGTGGTTTTTGATCAATTCGAAAAAAAAATATTGCGAATTATTTAACCGCGTCTTTTAACCCTTTACCTGCTTTGAATTTCGGGACTTTCATTGCTGGGACGTTTACCTTTGCGCCGGTGCGCGGGTTTCTTGCTTGGCGCGCTTTGCGCTGACGCGCAACGAAGGTGCCGAAGCCTGCTATTGAAACCTCATCGCCTTTCTTCATTGTCTCCGCGATGGTGTCGAATATAAAATCGACGACTTCCTCAGCATGCTTTTTGGATACTTCGACGCCCTTTTTGGAGTGAAGCTCCCAAACCTTTGCCGCTAGTTCTGCTTTGTTCATATTATTTTGAAATTATTTGAAAAACGACCTTTTTGCTTATTTCGCCACGTTAGAAGCAAACTGCTCCTAGACGGCTGCCACTGCGCTTTCGGCAGGGTGGGCTTCTAACGTGGTTTCATTTATCTAGTTTCTGATTATACAGCGTTTCAAAAACCCTTACAAATCGGGCAAACTTGCCCTGTGGATGAGTTTCACCCAGCCGTACTTTTCTGTTTTTTTACAACCTTTAGTATCTGATTCTCTATGTATTGGGGACGGAATAATCGCAAATGATATTATAGCAAAAGTACGGCTGGCTTTCGCCCGTGAGATTTAGCGGGCATAATCCACCGTTCTTGTTTCTCTAATTACGTGAACCTTGATTTCGCCAGGATATTTTAATTCTTGTTCCACGCGGTTTGCGATGTCACGGGCGAGTTTTTTCATTTCCAGATCTGAAATTTTATCCGGCGTGACGAATACGCGAATTTCACGGCCTGCCTGTATGGCATACGTTTTCTCGACTCCCGGGAATGACGCCGCGATCCGTTCAAGGTCTTCGAGCCGCTTTAAATAGTTTTCAACCGAATCCCTTCTTGCTCCCGGGCGGGACGCTGAAATCGCATCAGCAGTTTGCACGATTATAGATTCGAGCGTTTCATATGGATACTCTTCGTGATGCGATTGCATCGCTTGTATTACGCGCACATCTACATTAAATTTTTGAAGTATTCTTCTGCCGATCTCAACATGCGTTCCCTGGATTTCATGGTCAACCGCTTTCCCAATATCATGGAGAAGCGCGCCCTTTCTTGCAATCGCGACATCTCCGCCGAGTTCAGATGCAAGCATCCCCGATATGTGGGACATTTCAATTGAATGCTGAAGAACGTTTTGTCCGTACGAAGTTCTGAATTTAAGGCGTCCGAGAAGCATCAAAAGCCGCGGGTCAATGTCGAAAGCGCCGATTTCGAAAGCGGCTTTTTCGCCCGCGTCTTTAATTATCTTTTCTATTTCATTCTTAGATTTATCAACCATTTCTTCGATCCGCGCGGGCTGAATGCGTCCGTCGACTATCAGATTTTCAAGCGCCATTTTGGCTATATGGCGCCGAACCGGATCGAAACTTGAAATGATTACCGTGCCCGGGGTATCATCAACGACGACCTCAACCCCGGCGGCGCGTTCAAGAGCGCGGATGTTACGCCCTTCTTTCCCGATTATTTTTCCTTTCAAGTCTTCCGAAGGGATTGTCACGGCGGTCGTGGTTACTTCTGATGCTGTGGAAGAAGCCAGCCGCTGGATTATGGTTGCGAGCGTATCGCGCGCTCTTTGCTCGAGCCGCTCGGTCCCGAAAAGTTCGAGTTTTTGTATTCGCGCGAGAATGTCAGCCTCGTGTTTCTTTTCGATCGAGCCTATAAGGTCGTGTTTGGCCTCTTCTTCGGTTAGTCCGGCTATCTTTTGTAGCTCGACTCGTTTAGCTTCCTCAATTTTTTCGGCCTCTTCGCGGATTTTTTTGATTTCTTCCGCTTTTTCCTTGAGCGATTCTATCTCGCGCTCAAGATCGTTTCGCCTTTTTTCCAATACATCTTCGCGCTCGAGGATTTTTTCCTCGAGCTTATGGATTTGACTTTCGCGTTCTTTGATTTCCAGCTTGGCCTCCGATAGCAGGCCTTCGGCCTTGCTTTTCGCTTCGTCTAAAGTTTTAGTCGCTTGGTTTTTAGCTTCGAGTAAGGTTTCTCTTACCCTTAGCTCAGCCGAGTTTTTTCTCGATTGCGATATTAGTTGATGGGCGACATAGCCCAGAATTCCCCCAAACGCTAATAAGCCTATCGCAACGAATGGCAATGATATTGACATAATCCATATTTCCTTGAAAAACGCTTTCCAGTTTTATTGTTGAAACCACGGTAACGTTTTGATTACAAATAAATAATACATATCTTAGCAGATGAGTTCTTCGAGGGCAAGAGAAAATGTCTAGAAGGCAAGAGGCATAATGATGTAACATGAATTAATGCAAAGAGAAATGCGCAAGAGGTATAGGCCAGTAGTGTTGGCGTTGCTTGACGGCCTTGGCGTTCCGCAAAATGGCTCGTCCACTGTTTTTAGAGCCCATAGGCCCAATTTCGAACTTTTAGAAAAATATTTCCCAATGGCCACCCTGCAGGCATCCGGCATTGCAGTCGGTCTCCCGTGGGGAGAGGAGGGTAATTCAGAAGTAGGGCACATTACTATTGGGGCGGGTCGTCCGATTTTTCACTACCTGCCGAGAATTATGCTTGCAATTCAGGACGGCTCTTTTTTTAGAAATGAGGCAATCCTGGAAGGAATAAATCATGTGAGGAAGAATAATTCCCGGCTACATCTTTTGGGGCTTTTTTCTTCTGGATCAGTCCATTCTTATGCGGAACATCTTTACGCGCTTTTGGACTTAGCCAAGAAAGAGGGCATAAGAAAAGTTTATCTGCATTTATTTACCGACGGGCGCGATGCGTCAGCTACTGAAGGCGCTAAATTTCTAGAAGATTTGGAGTTCAGAATCCACGAAAATTATCCATTCGCGAAAATAGCTTCAATATCCGGCAGATATTTTTCAATGGATAGGGACGAACACTGGGATAGGATCGAAAGAGTCTATAATCTTTTAGCCAACGGGAAGGGTAAACAATTCAAGCTCGCGAGCTCATATGTATCTTCAGAATACGCGGCCGGAAGAACTGATGAGTTTGTGGAGCCGGGCTTTTATGCATTAGATGGTAGTGATATAGCTTCAGGGCGGATTGAGAAGGGGGATTCGGTTATTTTTTTTAATTTCCGGGAAGATTCGGTACGCGAGCTCACGCGCGCTTTTACGGAAGAAAGTTTTGACAAATTCCCGAGAGAAAAAATTCTCGATTTTGTTTTTGTTACTATGACTGAATATGAAAAAGGCCTGCCGGTTCGAGTCGCGTTTACTCCGCTTGATATTTCGTGGCCTATCGCGCGAGTAATTTCAGAAGCTGGGCTTAAGCAATTGCATATCGCCGAAACCGAAAAATACGCCCATGTAACTTATTTTTTCAACGGGGGATATGAAAAACCGTTTTCGGGCGAGTCGAGGATTCTAGTACAGTCTCTTTCGGGCGCGCATTTTGACGAGCACCCTGAAATGTCGTCCCGAGAAATTACCAACGACGTCTTAAAAAAACTTGGAGAGTATGATTTCATTTTATTCAATCTCGCCAACGCGGACATGGTAGGACACTCCGGGAATTTTGATGCCACAGTGAGAGCTATTGAAGTTTTAGACGAATCGATTGGCAGAATTTTTAAGGCTGTTTTAGAAATCGGAGGTGTTATGCTTGTGACTGGAGATCATGGAAACGCTGAAGAAAAACTATATATGGTGACGGGTGAAAAAAAGACCAAACATTCGATAAACCCAGTGCCACTCTATCTTGTCGCCGAAGATTTCAGGGGCACTCGGGCGAGATCAAATGAAGAGATAGTCGAGCTATATAACAAATCTTCGGGCATTTTGACGGATATCGCGCCGACAATTCTTGAACTCATGGGGCTTCCGAAGCCGGCTGAGATGACGGGTGTAAGTTTGTTGCCAAAATTGGTCGGAAAGATCGTGCCTCGCGCGCGAAAATGGTATGATATTTTTTAACTCTGCTTTGCCGCGTTGACACAGTAATAGCGATTGCTAGAATGGGAAAATTAAAAACCGGAAAGTAGGAGACGCCTCCTCGATTCCTCCTTTTGAGGATCCCCGCAAGGGGGATAATGGCCTTGTGCCGAAGCGCTTCTCTTACTTTCCGGTTTTTATTTGCCGGAGTTTGTTTTCTCTTTAGATTCTTTCGCGGCTTTTGATAGAAAATCCGCGCCATTTTTGGATTTTATGATTTGGTCTATGATGCCGTAATTTTTGGCTTCCTCCGAGTCCATGTAGAAATCACGGTCGGCGTCTTTTTCAACTTTTGGTATTGCTTGCCCAGTGTGTTTCGCCAAAATTTTATTTATTCTGTCTTTGATGCGGATTATGTGATCGGCCGTGATCTTAATGTCGGTGGCTTGGCCTTCTGCGGCGCCGAGTACTTGGTGGATCATAATTTCTGAATTGGGGAGCGCGAATCTTTTACCCTTTGTTCCCGAGGCGAGCAAGATTGCTGCGGCTGATGCGGCGAATCCGACGCAAATTGTGGCGATATCAGATTTAACGTATTGCATCGTATCGTAAATCGCAAGCGCGGCCGAAACCGAACCTCCGGGAGAATTTATGTAAAGCTGGATGTCTTTTTTGTCCTGTAATTCCAAAAATAAAATCTGTGCGATAACCGCGTTTGCAATATCATCGTTTATCGGGCCACCCAAGAAAATAATCCGGTCTTTTAAGAGACGTGAATAGATGTCATAAGCGCGCTCACCGAATTGCGATTTTTCTATAACTGTTGGAATTAAATATGTCATGTTATTCTTTTTGCTCTAATATCTTAAAAACTTTTTCGTTTCTTATAATACCATAAGCGTAGTCTTTCAATTTCTGCGGGTCAAGAGATTTAGCTTCTTCTTTTGGAACTTTGGAAAGTATGAGCATGGTCTCGTTTTGAAGCTCATCTTCGGAGACGGTTACGTTTTCTGCTTTGGCAATTTCTCTTAGCGTAAGTCCGTAGCGCACACGCTTTTCTGCTTCCAGCGCCCATTCTTTTTTCAGGTCTTCCTCTGTCTTTTTTATGTGGTCGAGATAGTGTTCCCAAGCTATTCCTATTCCAGACAGATTTTCCTTGAGCTCACCAACCATTTTTTGTTTTTCAAATTCAACCAGAATCGGCGGTACTTCAATATTACACGCACCGGCAATTGAATCTAGCGTTTCCATACGCTTTTTTTCCCCGTTCTTTATTATTTTCTCCGCCTTTATGTTTTCTGCGAGATTCGCTTTCAGTGCTTCAAGGTTCTGAAAATCTCCCAAATTTTTTGCAAAATCGTCGTTAATTTCGGCGGATCCGCCGGCTGGCAGATCGTCTTTCGCGCGCGCTTTTTGAAGGTATTCAAGCGCACTATCGATTTCTGAATTTTCCACCTTGATTTCCGGCTCCGTTCTCCAATAGACCGAGGCCGCGATATCTTTATAGTTCGGCAATTTTATTTCTGGAAGGGTAACGGATTTGATTTTAAACCCAAGAGGATTTCCGCGAGCAAGCTTGGTTATCACTATTTCGGGTTTTCCAATGGGCTCTATATTTTTCTCCTTTATTATTTTTGGCCAAAGATCCTCAAGCGCCATTTCCGCCGCTTCTTCAAGAATCTCCGCTTCGCCCACATTAGATATCAGAACATTTTCTGGAATTTTCCCCTGCCTGTATCCGTCGATTTTTGTCCGCGCGGAAACTTTCAGTACCGCTTCTTGCCAATATTGCCCGAAGGCCGGGGCCTCGAGCTCTCCTGAAATTTCAATATCGGTTCCAGATAAGTTTTTTAGCTCTAGATTCATCCAGTTAGAAAATTTACCAATAAATAAGAATTGATTAATAATAGCGAAGAAGCCATTTTTTTTCAAGCATACGAATAGCCTCACGAAAAATCACACCCAGCGAGGCATCGTGACCTCACGAAAAATCTAACCGAACGGTAACTTTGCTAGCTCACGGCCTTGTGGCGGCTAATCAAGAAAACTCCCTTTGGGGAGTTTTCTTGATTTATACACCTACTTTTCTTTCCAGTTTTGAGACGCGCTTTTCCAGATTTCTTGTTTAGGCAATGCTTTTCACTATTTCTTCTGTTTCATGAACATTTCCGCCGATTTTTCGCAAATCCACTTCTAATTCTTTCAAAACTGAGACTAATTCGCTGTGCTCTTCTTCATTTTTTGCAAAACCACGATTTATGTTTTTGCCTAAATCGGTAAAACCTCTTTGCGCCATTCCCACAAGTTTTTCTGTTTTCATCTTCTTTTCCATTTTAAAACAGTATATCCGACTACTTACCAGTCAATTAATTTAAAGTAACAATCCTACAAGCAGAAGTGCCACGATATTTACCACTTTTATCATCGGGTTGATCGCCGGGCCGGCGGTGTCTTTGTAAGGATCGCCTACAGTATCGCCGGTGACCGCTGCTTGATGCGCGAATGATTTTTTACCACCGTAGTTCCCTTCTTCGATATATTTTTTCGCGTTGTCCCATGCGGCACCACCAGAAGTCATCGCAAGCGCTTGGAAAAGTCCAGTTACAATAACTCCGATTAAAAGTCCGCCGAGCGTTTTGAGTCCAAATATAAGCGCGACCAGAATTGTGATCGCGATTGGCAATATTGCTGGCAGAATCATTTCTCTGAGCGCGGCTTTGGTTACAATGTCTACGGCTGCCGCGTAATCCGGCCTGTCTTTCCCGGACATTATATCTTTCTCGCGAAATTGCCTTCGAACCTCTTCCACAATTGACCCGGCAGCTTTGCCTACGGCGAGCATTGAAAGCGAAGCAAATATATAAGGAAGCATGCCGCCCAAAAATAAGCCGACTAAGACTAGAGGATCAGAAATTTCGAATGTGATTGATTTGCCATGTGCAGATATTTCGGAGACAAATGAACCAAACAGAACAAGCGCGGCAAGCCCTGCGGAAGCGATTGCGTAACCCTTGGTCACGGCTTTCGTGGTGTTGCCGACTGCGTCAAGCGGATCGGTCACCGCGCGCACATTTTCCGGGAGGCCCGCCATCTCGGCAATTCCTCCGGCGTTGTCGGTTATAGGACCGAATGAATCAATCGCGACTATTATTCCGGCAAGCGAAAGCATAGCGGTAGCCGCGATCGCAATTCCGTAAAGTCCGAAGAGCGAATAAGAAAAATATGTTGCAAGCGCGATGGATAAAATTGGCAACGTTGTCGCCTCCATTCCCATCGCGAGACCCATAATAACGTTTGTGCCGTGTCCGGTGTTGGAAGCTTTGGCGATATTCCTGACTGGGCGGAATTTTTTCGACGTGTAGTATTCGGTAAAAATAACCATGAGTAGTGTTAATGCAAGTCCGGTTAGTGCGGATAGAAACATTTTGAACGGATCGCCGAAGAATTGTGGGATAGGATTATCGATAAGGAACTCCAGAGTATGTTGTACGGTAATAATATCCGGAATGATAAAGATGTTTGTGATTTGCCAAAAAAGCAGAATTGAAATAATACCGGTAGCAATTAGGCCCTTATACAGGCCAGCCATTATGTTTTCTTTGAATTTTGCAGAAACGAAGAGTGACCCGATTAGCGATGCGATAAGACCCGCTGCGCCCAAAGCTAATGGATATAAAATAGCTCCATTTACATTTGGATATAAAATTGATCCTAAAAACATTGAAGCTATTAGAGTTACGGCATAGGTTTCAAAAAGATCCGCAGCCATGCCGGCACAATCGCCCACGTTATCACCAACGAGATCCGCGATCACAGCGGGATTTCGAGGATCATCTTCCGGGATACCGGCCTCAACTTTTCCCACCAAGTCAGCGCCGACATCCGCGCCTTTTGTGAAAATTCCTCCTCCAAGTCTGGAAAACACCGAAATTAACGAACCTCCAAATCCTAGAGATACGAGCGCGGATATATCTTTTGTAATTAAATAGAAACCCGTGACAACCAAGAGACCGAGACCGACAACAAGAAAACCTGTTACCGATCCTCCAATAAAAGCGAGGCGGAAGGCCGGCTTAATGCCAGATTTAGCGACTTCGGTAACCCGCACATTTGCCACGACAGCCGTCATCATTCCAAAATAGCCGGCAAGAGCTGAAGCGAAAGCGCCCAGAATGAAGCCTGCGGCGGAAGCGCGGCCGATTAAAACAAAAAGCATAATGGCGATAATGAGCGCGACAATCGCTACTATTTTATATTGCCGCTTGAGATATGCCCGCGAGCCCTCTTCAATAGCTTCTGCGATCTCGCGCATTTTGTCGGAACCCGAAGGGTATTTGCTAACCATGCGTCTTGCCCAAAGCGAGTAGAGGATTCCCAAAACTGCTGAACCAATAATTAAATATATTAAGTTATTCATCCCGATTTAGAAAATTTTTAGACAACTCATCGGATGAAGACGAGTCTAATTGCTCATTAAACTTTACATTACTTATTTTATACTTTGTAGATTTTCTAACGGGATTCATATTTATTAATTATTATTTTTTTTCTAAATTTGAATCTTCGGATTTTTCTGGGGCAGTTTCCGCAACATCTTCTTCTGATGCTGAAGCTACCACCTCTCCGGTTCGGGAATGGATATCAATTTTGTATCCTGTAAGTTTTGCGGCAAGGCGCACGTTTTGACCGGCCCGGCCAATCGCAAGCGACAGCTGGTCCTCGGCTACCATTACTCTCGCCTCTTTTTTTAATTCATCGATTTCAACTGCAAGAACTTTTGCTGGGGATAGCGATTTTGCTATAAATTCTTCCGGATCTTCTCTCCATTCTATAATGTCTATTTTTTCACCGCCGAGCTCCGCGATCACCGTACTCACCCGTATTCCTTTTTGCCCCACGCAGGATCCTACCGGGTCAACGCTTTCTTCGTGCGACAAGACCGCGATTTTTGATCGCGATCCCGCCTCTCGCGCGACATTTTTAATCTCCACTATTTTTGAAGCAATCTCGGGCACTTCCATTTCGAATAGTTTTGCAACGAACATAGGATGCGAGCGCGAAAGATATAGGCCGGGTCCCCGCGGATTTTTTTCAACAAGAGCAAGATACGCTTTTATTCGCTCGCCAATCCTGTAGCGCTCTCCCCGCACCTGC
The DNA here is from genome assembly GCA_023266875.1 of Candidatus Giovannonibacteria bacterium. Classification (GTDB taxonomy): domain Bacteria; phylum Patescibacteriota; class Minisyncoccia; order JACPKW01; family UBA11713; genus JAHFOJ01. Next base: position 64,016 of record JAHFOJ010000003.1, read on the forward strand.
TCTTCTCTCGGCAAAATCGCGGTAGCGCGGCCAAGATCCAAAAACACATTACGGCCTTCCACGCGCTGAACAATTCCGGAGATTACCTCTCCCTGCTTGGTTTCAAATTCGGAGAAAATAGACTCGCGTTCCGCTTCGCGCAGGCGCTGCATGATCACTTGTTTCGCTGTCTGCGCGGCAATTCTGCCGAAATCCTCTTTAGTTTCAAATGGGAATACAATTTCATCTCCTGGTTTTGCGTTTTTGTCGGTTTTGATGGTGTCGTCAAGCATGATATGGCGCTCCGGATTAAATCGCACTTTTTTGGTATGTTCCGGAGATTCATCTTCCTCTAAATTTTGACGCCGCCCCGATTCCGGGGGCGCCTCTGATATTTTTTCTTCTGCCTCGATTTCCTGTTCGGATTTAAGCATTGAATCGTCGACTACAATTTTTATTTGAAAAAATTCAGTCTTCCCGGTTTTGGGTTCGAATTTTGCCCGCACAATCTGACCGCGCTTGCCGTATTCTTTTTTGTAAGCGGCGGCGAGGGCCATTTCTATTGTTTCAAGAATTTTTTCTTTAGGAATCCCGCGCTCCACAAATAGCTCGTCAAGCGCTGATTGGAGATTTTTTAGGTCAAACATGCCAATTTTTATTAAAATTAAAAGCCCATTTTGAGAATGGACTATATTCAGGATAGCAGTTTTTAGCGCTGTGTCAATATGCGCTGATTTTTTCCACCGCAGGCGCACTTATTTTCCCATATAATAAAGGTATTATGTTAAAACAATTTTTTGCATCTCTAAACGTCGCAAAGCGCTGTCGAGCTTATCGTATCGGTCTTTGGCAATGCCCGCATTTTCTGTTTATATTAATGGGTTTTTTCATAATAGTATCTATACTCATGACTCATTTTGTAGCCGAGCGTTATACGTCGCCAGAAGTGGAAATCTCGATAGTCTGTATTGTGACCATCGTTCTCTTGGTTATAAGCCACGCCGTTATCAATTCATTCGAAAGGGTTGCCCGTACCTCACAGCTCAAATCTGAATTTATTAGCATAATTTCTCACGAATTGCGCAATCCTTTGTCTTCCATAAAATGGCAGGTTGATCTTTTAAACGGCGCAAAGCAGGGGATCGGCGACGCCGAGAGAAAATCTATAACAATAATCGCAGAGCAGAACGAACGCATGATAAGGATGATCAATGACCTCCTTGACGTCTCAAGAATTGAAGACCGCGCTTTCGGCCTTTCGCCGGAGGTATTCTCTCTAAGCGATCTTACAACCCAAGTGCTTGGAAAATATGAAGGATTTGCGAAAGCTTCTAATCTCAAATTAATTTTTAACCGTCCCAAAAGCGATTTTAAAGTTAAAGCGGACGAAATTCAGTTCCGAGCCGTCATCTCCAGATTTGTGGATAATGCGATTCGCTATTCCGCCGCTTCAGGAGAAATTATCTTGACTATAGAAGATTTGGGCGAGCGTGTTCGCTGGTCCATTGCCGACCAAGGCGTAGGTATTCCAGCCCAAGATGTTCAACATATTTTCTCTAAATTTTTCCGTGCTTCGAATGCTCTTCGCTATCAAACTGAAGGGCTTGGCATAGGGCTTTATGTGACAAAAAACATCATTGAATTATCTGGCGGTTCAATTGGCTTCAATACCATCGAAGGGCGCGGCTCAACTTTTTATTTTATTTTGCCCAAACAAAAATAAATAAATGGCCGACGCACCAAGCGAAAAAAAAAGAATTCTGGTTGTTGAAGACGATGCCGCGTTATCAATGGCCTTGTCCGTAAAATTAAAGGAGGCTGGTTTTGAAGTTTTCATAGCATCAGACGGGGAAACTGGGTTTCGAATGGCTGAAGAAAAAAGGCCGGATTTGATCCTGCTCGATTTAATTCTGCCTCGCAAGAATGGATTTAAATTTATGGAAGAAGCAAGGAGCAAAATTGATTTGAAAAATTTACCGGTAGTGGTATTAACCAATCTTGAATCCAGCTATGATATTGAGCGCGCGTTAACGTTAGGGGCCACGGCGTATTTAGTTAAGGCCAACTATTCTTTGTCAGAGGTTGCGAAAAAAATTATCCAGATTTTTGCTAAGTAATTTTAAATGGATCAAATTAGAAGTTTCCCAAAATATATTCTCCCATTCTTAGTTGAAGCCTTGGGCGGGTTAGCAAGTAAAGCCGCTCTTTTTGATTATTCAGCTGAACTTCTAACGAGATGAAAATCGACAACGAACGTCTAAAAAGCTTCATAATTGATTCGGAGCTTATAGGGAAGAAAGAACTTGATGAGGCCGACAAAAAAGCGGCCAAGACCGGGAAATCAATCGGGCAGGTTTTAGTTGCTGAAGGAAAAATCAGCGAAGCAGATTTTGCAAAGCTTCAGGCGTACGTATTGGGGATCCCGTTTGTGAACTTAGAACAGGAGAAAATTCCAAACGACGTGCTCGCCATAATTCCCGAACCGATCGCGCGCACTCATAACATTATTTCATATAAAAAATCCGGGAATACGTTGGAAGTTGCGATGCTTGATCCGGAAGATCTGGAGACCATTGAATTCATACGCAAGAAGGCAAATTTGAAAATTGTGCCGCGCCTGACCGATCGGGCTTCAATAAAGCATATTCTTGAGCAATACCGCAAATCTTTGGAAGCGGAATTCGGGGACATTATAAAAAAAGAATCAAGTTCCGCGCTTAAAATTCTCTCTGGCGATGAGGAAGCATCGGAGCTCGCGGAAGAAGATTTGAAAAAAGCTGCCGAAGATTTGCCTATAGTGAAAATAGTCGATACGCTTTTGCGCCACGCAATAGTGGCGCGAGCGTCGGACATTCATATCGAGCCTGGTGAGAAGGAAGTAGTCGTTCGATATAGAATTGATGGGATTTTGCATGATGCCATGATTCTTCCGCGCCAAGTCGCTGCCGGGATTATAGCCAGGATTAAAGTCCTTTCGAATTTAAAGCTTGACGAGCACCGATTGCCGCAGGATGGCAGATTTAAAATTGAAACCGAAATGGAAAAAGTATCGTTTCGCGTTTCAGTTTTACCGATCTATGAAGGCGAGAAAGCCGTGATGCGCCTTCTGCCGGAAAACTCCAAAGGGTTCACATTAGAATCACTAGGGCTCCACGGAGAACAACTCGAATTGTTGCACCGCGCGATCAAGCGGCCGGTGGGCATGATTTTGATCACCGGTCCCACAGGTTCCGGAAAAACCACCACTCTTTACACCATTCTGGATATTGTAAATACACCGGAAGTAAATATATCTACGATAGAAGATCCGATAGAATATAGAATACCTCGCGTCAACCAGACGCAGGTTAAGCCGGAAATTGGTTTCAGCTTTGGCACCGGCCTCCGGTCGCTCGTGCGTCAAGATCCGGACATAATAATGGTGGGAGAAATCAGGGACAATGAAACCGCATCGCTTGCGGTCAACGCCGCGCTGACCGGACATTTGGTTCTCTCGACCTTGCACACAAATTCCGCGGCAGGAACGCTCCCGCGCCTAAGAGAAATGGAAGTTGAGCCGTTTTTAATTTCTTCAACGGTGAATATAATTGTAGCTCAGCGTCTTGTCCGCATGCTTTTTAAATCAAAGACTCCATACAAGTTAAGCAAAGAAGAGATAAAAGAACTTTCGCGCGAGGTTGATGTGGCGCGCATGACAAAATTTTTGCGCGAGGAAAAAGTGATAAAAGCAAGTGAAGATTTTACGGACGCTACTTTCTACAAACCAACGCCGACATCCGAATCACCAGACGGTTATCAAGATCGTATCGGGATCCACGAAGTTTTGCCGGTTAATGAATCAATCAAGCACTTGATAATTTCGAACGCCACCTCTGATGACATCGAAAAGCAGGCAAAATCGGAAGGAATGATGACTATGATGGAAGACGGCTTAATGAAAGCGGCGCAAGGCATCACAACTATCGAGGAAATCTTGAGAGTGACGAGGGAATAAGCATAAAATTGAGTAAACTTTGTTAATATAAAGTCATGCCCACGTTTACATTTGAAGCCAAGAGTATGGCGGGCGAGGAGCTTAAAGCCACGAGAGAAGCGAAGGATAAATATGATCTTTCGCAGTCGCTTCGCCGTGAGGGGTATGTTTTGATTAAGGCAGAAGAAGGAAAACAAAATGCGCTTGCGAACATGAACATCAAATTGCCTTCATTTCTTTCTCGCGTGTCTGTGGCTGAAAAAATGCTTTTCGCGAGAAATCTTGCGGTTATAATCGCGTCAGGGCTCGCGCTCGCCCGAGGGCTTGAGATATTAGCGGAGCAGACGGGGAGCGAAAAATTCAAAGAAGTTTTGAATGATGTTGTAGCGTCAATTCGAAAGGGAGAGAATTTTGCCGACGCGCTCGCGCGCCACCCAAAAGTTTTCTCCGACCTTTTTCGAGCTATGGTGGCCTCAGGCGAAAAAACCGGAAAACTTGATGAATCGCTTAAGATTGTGGCGTTCCAGCTGAAGCGAGATTATGATTTGAGGCGAAAGATCCGCGGGGCTATGATGTATCCCGCGATAATAATTTTTGCCATGGTGACAATAGGAATACTCATGATGATCTTTGTCGTTCCACAGCTTGTCACCACTTTCGCGGAATTCAAAACGGAATTGCCCACGAGCACAAAAATTGTAATAGGCTTTTCTAATATATTATCAAACCATCTTCTTTTGTTTCTCGCCTCGCTCGTAGCCGCGATCTTTGGGGCAATTGCAATTTTACGAACGCGCCAAGGCAAGAATTTTATGGATTTTGCGGTTCTTCATATACCGGTAATTGGGAAGATCGCTATCAAAGCCAATTCCGCAAGGACTTGCCGGACTCTGGGGTCGCTTTTGGGTTCTGGGGTTGACGTGCTTGAGTCTTTTTCCATTACTGAAGGCGTTTTGACAAACCATTACTATAAAGAGGTCATAGTGGAAGCAAAAATTCTTGTGGAAAAAGGCTCGTCGATTTCAAAAGTTTTCATTGAGCACAGAAAACTTTACCCGATTTTAGTTGGGGAAATGATGGCGGTTGGCGAAGAGACGGGAAAACTTTCTGAAATGCTTTTCCGGCTTGCGGCTTTTTATGAAAGCGAAGTCTCGCAGGCGACAAAAGATTTGTCCACCATAATTGAGCCAGTATTAATGATTATTATCGGAATATTTGTCGGCTTCTTCGCGCTTTCAATGATTACGCCTCTCTATGATCTAGCCGGGTCAATTTAATGATGAAAGGAGCTTCTCTTTTTGAAATATTGGTATCGCTCGGCATAGTTCTTTTGTTAGTTGCGATCTTAAGCATGGCGCTCGCCGCTTTCAGGGAAAATTCACGCTTAACCGAGGCCCAGTCCGGACTTCTTGGGTTAATAAAGGACGCGCGGAGCCGCACGCTTGCGTCTGTGGGCAACACTAATTATGGCATCCATTTTGAGGCGTCTCAAGCGGTATTATTTTCCGGTGGCGCTTACGATTCATTAACTTCTTCGAATGAACCTTACATTTTGCCGGCAAATATCGAGATAAGTTCTATTAATTTAGGCGGGCCTTCAGAGGTTATTTTCGCGCGTTTGACCGGAGCGGCTTCAAACGCAGGGACAATTGTTATATCGCCGATAACAGATTCGGCCAAGACGCGGACTATAACGGTGCTTCCAAGCGGCAATATCCAGTAGCCAAATCCACCACAATTTAAGGTTTGTCTCGCCTCGTTATGTTAAAATTGAATTAAGTAATGAAGAGACAAAACTATAAAAAGGGATTTGGCTTGATCGAAATTATTGTTGCGTCGGCAGTTATTGGCCTTGTTTTTTTCTCGCTGACTTTCGTTTTTATTTTGGCAAGCAGGTTGGTCCACTCATCTTCCGATCGGGTGCGGGCAAATTTTTTGGCCGAAGAAGGCATTGAAGCAATGCATTTTTTGCGCGACAAAAGCTGGTCTGGAAATCTTGCGGGACTTTCTTCTGGTATTAATTATTATCTTACGTTTAATTCCGGCACGTCGATTTGGACAATTGGCACTACAAATCCCGGAACGATCGACGGACTTTTCACGAGAAAAATTCAAGTTGCGGCGGTGTCGCGTGATAGCTCTGACGATATCGTATCGTCAGGCGGCACAAATGATGCTGACTCAAAACTCGTAAAATCAATTGTGACTTGGCTCGGGCGCGGAACAACACAAACAGTTGAAGTGGATACTTATCTCTCTAATATATTTAACAATTAACATGCGAATGCGAGGATTTACACTATTGGAAATTGTAGTTTATGTGGCGATACTTTCCATTATCACCATCATCACGGTCAGCTCATTTTTATCAATGTATCAATCTTTCCTGAAAATAAGAGTGGAGCGCCAGATGACTTCCAATGGCGAATTTGTTCTCGAGCGTATGGCGCGCTCTATCCGTGCAAGTTCCAATGTGGACGGCGCTACTTCTGTTTTCGGGATAAGTCCCGGGACACTCAAAGTTGGCACGAATAAGTTTTATTTGTCTGGTGGGACGCTAAAGCTCGATGATGGATCAACTATTCAGGATCTATCGTCGGATGCGAGCGTAACTAGCTTGAAATTTTACGACAGCGCATCCGGAAGCACCGGCTCGCATCTGATAAAAATAGAATTAACTCTTCAAACTGGGTCAGGAAAATTTTTGGAATCCAAAAACTTTTTTGCAAGCGCTGTTATCAGGGGGGCTTATTAAAGAATAAATCATGAAACTTGAAACTCAAAAAATAAAACATAACAGCCGTGGCCAGGCAGCGCTATTTGCTATTGTGATAGTCATGGTTTTGATGCTCTCCGCTGTTTCTGGAGCAACGGCGCTTGCGCTAAAAGAGACAAACGCGGCATCTCAAAATCTCAAATCACGCTTTGCTTACTTCACTGCCGAAGCTGGGATTGACGATGCGGTCTATCGCCTTTATCGCGGGAAAAAATTAGGCACTTCATTCGGTCTTAATCTTAATGGAGCAACGTCGAATATAGACATAGGCCAGCCAAGCCAGTCTGAACGTGAAATAACTGCAGTCGGCGATATATCCGGAATTGAACGAGCCCTAAAAACAAATATGTCTATAAATTCTGTTGGAGCGAGTTTTTTTTACGGAGTCCAAGTTGGGCAAGGCGGTCTTTCGATGTCAAACAACGCGACGATTAACGGTAGTGTTTTTTCCGACGGTTCGATAACGGGCGCGAATGGCGCGTCTATTACAGGAGATGTTGTAGTCGCCGGGGGCCTTTCATCAGACCCGACAATAGAATGGACAACAAATAATTCTGATCAGAATTTCGCAACAGTTTCAACAAATCGGGATATTGCGCAATCATTCACAGCAACTGCTTCTGGCGCTTTAAATCAAGTGTCGGTTAATGTCGCAAAAATCGGAGCGCCCGCTTCGAGCCTGACTGTCCGGATTGCCGCAGACAATGGAGGGAAGCCGTCAACTTCGAGTCTCGCATCGGCTAATATATCCCCATCGAGCGTTGGAACGACAGCATCGTGGATTAATATTTCTTTTTCGACGGCGCCCAATCTTACAAACGGGGCCGAATATTGGATAATTCTTGATTATGGTTCAAATTCAGCCACGAATTATTGGAATTGGCGAAAGGATTCATCTGACGCATATGCTTCAAATACAGGGCGAACTACTTCGGACTGGAGTTCAGGGAGCGCTATTTGGACAAATGTTGGCGGAGATCTTGCATTCCAAATCTGGATAGGAGGCACGATAACAAAAATTGACACCATGACCATAGGGTCCGTGACCACATCGTCCGCCCATGCGAATTTGTTTGTTAACACAACTGTCCACGGGTCTAATTGTCCAAATGAATATTGTGTTGTAGACAATCAATCACAAGTTCCATTACCGTTTTCTGACGGGGCTATTCAAGATTTGAAAGATGGCGGTGCTGCTGGCGGTGTATGCGCTCCTCCGGATTGCGATGCTTCGGGCAACTTGCAAATAACAGGCACAAAAACATATGGACCTAAAAAGATAACCGGAACTTTAACAGTCACTAATAATGGAAACCTGACTTTGTCAGGGACTCTATGGGTTGTTGGTGATGTAAACCTCTCGAATAATTGCAAAGTTCATTTGGCATCAGGTTATGGAGGTATGTCTGGCGTAATTGTTTCAAATGGAAAAATAACAGTTTCTAACAATTGTATATTTTCTGGTTCCGGAACGGCGGGGAGTTATATTATGCTTCTCGCGGATAAGAACACGCCTTCGTTAACAACTTTAGAGGTCAGCAATAATTCTTTAGGAGTTGTTTATTATGCGTCACATGGAAAAATAGAATTGGAGAATAACGCGGCGGCGAAGGAGGCAACTGGATATGGAATTGAGATGGACAACAATGCGACAGTCACATACGAATCAGGGCTGGCAAACATAAATTTTTCGTCTGGGCCTTCCGGCGGATGGAGTATTAATTCTTGGGATGAGATCGTGCCATGAGATTTTTAAGCCCCGCGACATTTTTTCCTCCTCCGAAATATTTACTAATGCCCGCGGTAGGCATAGATATTTCAGACCGCTCGTTTAAATTTGTCGAATTGCTCGATGATTTGGATCATTTGCGGCTTGGCCGATATGGCGGGCAGATAATTCCGGATGGGCTGATAAAATCCGGGGAGATAATAAATAAAGACGGACTCGCTAATTTTTTAAGAGCAAGTCTCTCGGGGTTCAATATCGGTTCGGTCGCCATTTCTCTGCCGGAAGAGAAAGCTTTTGTGGGGCTTGTAACCATGCCTAAAATGGCCGATTCTGATGTGCGCGGCGCCCTTGAGCTCCAGATAGACGAGCATGTGCCGCTCGCCGCCGCAGACGTCATATTCGATTATGAAATTATTCCTTCAAAAAATGATTTGGATCATTTGGACTTGGTGCTGATCGCTTTCCCAAAAAATGTGGTCGAGGCCTATAACGAGGTGGCTAAATTGGCTGGATTTCGTCCGTTGATTTTTGAAATGGAAGCGCAGGCGCTAGCCCGCGCTATTATCCCGCCGGAAGAAAATGATACGGTTATGATTATCGATTTCGGGCGCACACGTTCCAGCTTTGTGATCGTCTCCGAGAAAATCGTTCGCTTTACTTCTACTGTGAATGTGGCTGGAAGCGCTTTAGACGAAGCTATTGCCAAAGCATTTAAAGTGGACGTATTCGAGGCGGAGCGAATTAAGAAGGAGAGAGGGCTTGTTCGGACCAAGGAAAATGAAAGTGTTTTTAACGCTCTTCTCCCCACAGTCTCCGTTATCGAAGATGAAATCGCCAGATATTTGTCATTCTGGAAAAATCATTCGCAGCACATGCACCGCTCTGAAAGTGATAACGATGTCAAGCGCATTTATCTTACTGGCGGCGACGTTAACCTGGTAGGTTTTCCAGAATATCTTTCATACCAATTGAATCTTCCAATCACTCGCGCGAATCCGTGGATCAATATAACAGAATTCAACCACTATATTCCCACTATTTCTTACAAGGAATCATTGTCGTACGCGACAGCTCTCGGGGTGGCGCTTCGAGGTGTTTCATTCGAATCATGATAAATTTATTGCCTTATGATGAAAAAGAGAAAGCCCTAAAAGAACGCTTGCGCCGCGCCATTGTAGTTTTTTCTTTGGCGCTGGCATCAATATTGCTGATAGGAATAATTTTAATGCTGCCCGCTTATTTTTATTTATTCTTTCAAAAACAGGGAGTGGAACGACAGTTGCAGGGAGCGGAGCAAGAAGCGGACAAGAGCGAAACAGAAGCTTTAAAAAAGGAAGTCGCCGGCATAAACTCCAAATTGTCTATTCTTGATAATGCCGGGAAAAGTTCCAAGCCGGTTGCGGGGCTGTTCTCCAAGGTTTTAAGGGCCATGCCCGAAGGTGTAAGCGTTAAATCAATTTCTTATAGCGCATCCAAAGGGCAGGCGCCAGGATCTATGGCGCTTGACGGCAAAGCTGATACGCGCGACGCGTTTATTCTTTTTAAGAAAAATATTGAAGAATCAGGCGATTTTTCTAAAATTGAATCTCCAGTTTCAAATCTGCTTTCCGAAAAGGATGTGGATTTCAGCTTAACTCTAACCATTAAATAGCCATGTCCGGACTCAAAAAATATTACTCATTAATCGCGGCGCTTGCGCTTGTATTGGCGCTCGCTATTTTCGGCGCTCTTTTATATTCTAAAATTTCTTCGCTTTATCGAAGTTTGGTTCTGGTAAAAACTGAAGTTGCGGCGGTAGTTAATCGCGGACAAGGAGAACATGAAGCGGAAGCGATTTTAAAATCGCGGGCAGATGATCTGAAAGCTATAGATTATACTTTTGTTAGCGAGTCCTCCATAATAAATTTTATAGAAAAGTTGGAGCAAATTGCCAAAAATAGCAACGTCTCGCTGAAAGTAAGTGCGGGGAATCCTGTGTCATTAAAGGATAAAATTGGGCCTACATTTTCTCTTGAAGCGTCTGGAGATTTTCAGAACATATTTAGATATCTCTTGCTGCTTGAAAACATGCCCTATGAAATTTCGTTTGAAAATGCGAGTATTGTCCCCAAGGTTCCTATTTCAAAAGACTTAAGAGTTGGCGCAGAGGCAAGCTACCAAATCCGGATTAAAAGTTATATTTTTTGAATATGAAAATTCCCAGTATAAAAATAAATTTTGGAATTAAACAACTGTTGGCCTCTTCCCCAACGCGGTATTGGAATATATTTCTTCTAATTTTTTCGGTTTTGCTGGTGTTGTTTCTAATATTTGACGCGTGGATATTTTTAAAATTTTCTTCCCCTTCGGCTGACGAGAGTGTTATTGAATCCGGGAGCCAGACTGCAATTATTAAGAAAGGATTATTTGAAGAAGTTTTGCAGAGAATCAAAGAAAAAGAGAAAAAATTTAACAATATCGAGAGCAACGCTTCGCTTGAAATACTTCCATAAATCTAGTAATATAGCTAAAATTTCCCCTCGTAGTCCCGACGCACCTTTAATTTTTTATAATAATGAAGTCGAGGATCCACGATTTTGTAAACAAAATCGGGATTCAACTTCCCCGCCTGCCTACGTTATGCCCCTGTAGTTCAACGGACAGAATAGCTCCCTTCTAAGGAGTAGATCCAAGTTCAATTCTTGGCAGGGGCGCAAAAAATGGGGACGGTTAGCTCAATAGGCAGAGCGTCTCGTTTA
>JAHFOJ010000018.1 GCA_023266875.1 Candidatus Giovannonibacteria bacterium
TTAATTTTTATGGTTGAAAGCTTGACGTGCCGCTCTTTTAAAACTTTCTCAATAAGCTTGTCGCGGGACATCGGGCCGGATGAAACTAAAATATTTTTTATAATGTCGCGGACCGTTCCTGGCTCATATCCCCATTCTTTAAGAGCATAAAGGCCGCGCCCAACCAAAACGAATCGGCTATCTTTAATAAGTTCATTGTGCACTGTCTGCACATGCGCTTTCTCGCCCAAATTTTTCTTGATTGCCTCGGCAACTTCAGAGAAATGCATTGGAGAGCCGTGGCGCTTCATCACTAAGAATGCTAGATCACGAACGCCTCGCGGAGAGATATGAGGAGAAGTGCTAAGCCCCCATTCCCCGAGCTTGTTTTGCTTTACCAATTTTGAAACAGAAAGCCAGCTTGAAACGGCGCGGTCGGAAATTTCTCCGCTTATTTCCGATTTCGCCACGCCCGCGAGCTTTGTCTTTATATCACCTTCCGACATAGGATCCTTGCCTTCGAGTTCGTTATGCAAAGTCTTTAAACATTTGTGGCATGCTTCCGCCAATTTTTTGTCAGAATACCATCGAGGATTGAATTCATCATCTTCTTTCGCGCGCTTAATGCCTTCTGCAAGGTTTAATAGAAAATTGATGTGGTTTTTGTCTTCCGGGCTTGTTGCAAGTTCAGTTAGAAAAATATTTTCTTCCGCAATCCCGCCTCGGCGCGCAAGCTCATCTTGTAATTCACTAAAAACGTTTTCTCGTTCTTTCATGAGGCCGTGAGATTTAATTTTCTTTAATCCATATGCTTCAATTTGGCGAACGCGCTCACGAGTAATTCCATAAGACGTGCCAATTGCCTCAAGGGTCTTTTTCTCGCGCGTTTTTCCAATGCCAAAACGGCGCTCTAGAACTTCTCTAGCGCGTTTCGGAAGAGTGTTTAAAAACTCTTCTGTAACTTTTATCGGATTAATTGTTGCCATGTTATAAACACCAAAAAAGCTTAGGAATTAAAGCCCAAAAATATACTCCAGGCTTATGACTGAAAGGTAACATATTTTTTACACAGGGTCAAGTTTATTGCAAAACATGTCAAAAAGCGCTTTTAGGTATTAAAAACATCAGCTAATGCCAATTCTTCATCCATACGAGAATGGCCTGATTTGTAGCCGTATCTTCGCATACCTTCAAGCAGACCTAGAGACGCTAAAACTGTCAGGACATGAGAACCTCCATATGAAAGAAACGGGAGCGTGATCCCTGTAACCGGCAAGAGCCCTACATTCATACCTATATGTATTGCGAAGTGAGATACAAGCATAAAAATTATCCCTAGCGCCGTCAGTTTTTCAAAATTTGTCTGGCCTGAACGCGCCGATTTGAGAATTCTCCAAAAGACAGCCCCGAAAAAAATAAATAAAAATAAAACGCCCAAAAATCCCCATTCTTCAGCAAACGCTGCGAAAATAAAATCTGTTTCATATTCCGGCAAAAATTGGAGGCGGGATTGCGTGCCATACCCGACTCCGCGGCCCCAAAGTCCCCCGGATCCGACCGCTATTTTCGATTGAAGCGCATTATAGCCCGCGCCTCTTGGATCGCGCAAAGGATTTATAAAAGTCACAAGCCGGCTTTTTTGATACGGCGCCAAAAGAAAAAACCAGCCAATCAAAAAAACAACGGCGCCCGTCAAAAAAACTCCAAAGAGATGCTTCTTTGAAACACCGGAGACTAAAATCATCCCAAGCCAAATCGAAGCAAAGATTAATGCTGAGCCCAAATCCGGCTGAAGAAAAATCAAAACAGCTGGGATAAGTGCATAAATGCCCGAAACAAAAATATGTTTAATATGCTTAATTTCTACGTGCCTACGCGAAAAATATTTGGCTAAAACCAAAATTAAAATCAGTTTCATCGGCTCGGCGGGCTCCAGAGAAAAAATCCCCAAGCGGATCCAGCTTTGAGTCCCGCGAAAAATATTTGCAAAAAATAAAAGACTCAATAGGGTAGCAACCCCCAAGATATAGAGCCAAAAAAGAATCCAGCCATTTCTTAAAAATCTCCAATCAATCAAGCTTGCCGCGAAAAACACGACAATTCCAATCGCAATCCAAATGAGCTGATGCGAAAAAAAATAATCTCCGCCGATTCCGGATACCATTGACAAGGCGCCCAAAGATTTCATCGTTATAAGTCCGGCTAGAAAAAGCGGCAGGGTTGCAACCGCCAAAACCCAATCTATACTTCCCCAAATCCTTTTCATTATTGAACCGGAACTTAAAATGCGGAGAGCCATTTTATAAATATATATCAACCGAAGAAAACTAAAAATACCTAAACAACGCTTTAAAATAAGCACCTTTTACCCTACCTCGAGCTATTGACGTTTTTCTTTATAAAATGTATAATCGTGAAAGATGAAGCTGATCCTTTTAATTTAATAACGTGCGGGAAAAAAAACTTTAGGAGGTAAGATGGAATTTGTAAATAAATTCGTGGCGGATGGCGTTAAGGTCGCCATGGAAAACCTTAATTTCCTTGTTGATCTAGTTTTCTTGGGCGTAGTGGCACCCGCGATCACGGTTGCGGTTATCAATATTTTTCGCGGGTGCCAATTCCCAAGCCGGAAAATCAACCGCAAGTGACGGCAAGGCTATGCCCTCAAAGCTTCGACAGTTTACTGTTCGAAGCTCCCACCATAGCTTTTGAATTTAATGAATTCGAAATCTGCGGCGGGAGATTGTCTTACGGGAAAAAATAAAATCTTCCAAGAATTTGATCTTTAAGAAGGAGAAAATATGAGTTACAAGACTGCTATCGTAATGAGAGCGAGAAGCGACAGAGAAATCCTTATAGTTCTTGGGCTCACTAAAAATGAAAAGAACGCCCATAAATACCTTGAGCACTTGGGTCTGGAACAGGTAATTGGGACTTACTCAATTCCGGAAACCGACCAGGAGTTTATGGTGACTCCGGCTCAATCGCTTCGAGAATTTAAAAAATTTATTGGACGATACGAAATAGAAGGGAGAAAGTCAAATGCACTCATTTAAACGCGCGGCTCGGAGGCGCGAGTTGCACACCAAAGGGAAAAATAGCTTTTGGCCGCCGCCACGCTGGGCGCAGTGGCTCGTCAAAATGTTTTCAGCCCTCCACCCCGCACCCAAAAAACGCCCCGCCTGAAAATAGTCCCGAAGTGAAAGCGCTTGCGCTTTCACTTCGGGAACTCCTCCAAGTTCTTATCGTTATGATATATCATAACAGTTGAGAATTTAGAGGAGTAGAAGTAGCTTTAAAAATTGGCGTTTGAAATGATTGTGCTAAAGTAAAGAAAAAGGAGAAAGTTCTTATGACCACGAAGCAGCCGATACCAATTTTTGATCAAGTGGAGGAAAGTAATGACGGCGCGGATCTTGAATTGTTTGAAAACGTCACCGAAGACGAGATCTTAAGTCCTTGGTACCTGCTAAAGATTGATGGAATATCACAGGTCGATGCTTGGCAAGCCATTGTCACCGGGATAGCGTTAGATACGGTGTTTGCCCGAAGCAAGGCCGTTGCAAAAATCGAACAGTAAAGGAGGTAGAATGAGAACACCGCAAAAAGATCTGGCCATGGCGCTGGTAGCTGCGGCCTCGCTTCTGATCTACTTGATTGCAGGCGACCCTTCGCCATGGCATTGGCTCATAGTCCTGATGGCAATCGCCATCATCGCCATGATGCCAATCAACACCCCGCGCGGGAAACCGCACGGGGTCGTTTTTTTAAAAAGATAGGTCTAGAAGTATTCGTACGAATACTTCTAGACCTACTACTTATAGACGTAATTAATTTCAGTTTATTTTTGAAATAAATTCACACGTGCGATAACCTCATATGTTTGCGGAGTTGGATTAAATTTCTGGCGCCAAGTGAAATACGCGTTTGCTTTCTCCTCTCCATTAATTTCTACCAAATTAGAGATCGACACTCCGACAGCATTGCCATTATTGTCGTATAAGATCGCTGAAAGCGAAATATTTTGAATTGGGAAGAGAGATTGGTTTTCAATAATAGAACGGAGCTTCCCGCCGTCAAGATCGTCTGTAAATTCGTTTCTGGACACAAAAAGTTCCGGTTTTTTTGAATCGAGCTTTTTCCATTTTAGGTCAAGAAACCTTACGATCGCACGTGCCGGTATTTTTTTTAAAGTGACTAAATTTGGTTCATAGATCAAAAATTTTTCTCTCGGATTTGCAAAAGTTATTCCTTGAGCGGATGCGATTATATTATTTTGCAAGCTATATAAATCGATCTGATATTTCAAACTTGGGAGACCCAGAACTAAGTTAGGGTTTTCAACATATGCTCCGGCCTCATAGCGCCCGGGAGCAACTTCAAAAAAACGAACCCAATTTGTCACGAGCTCCGAAGGATTGCCGATGCATGCCTCGCACTCCCCTCCGCAATCAATTTGTTCTTCGTGTTGGTTTAATTTTCCATCGGTACAAATCGGCGCTGGGCGCAAGAAAAAAATTAAAGCCGCGACCGCGATTGCCACAAATATAGCAAAAAAACTGAAATATTTAAGTTGGCTTTTTAAACGCCATGATATAGGCATATTTCAATATTAAAACAAAAACGCTCGCCTCCACAGTGGGTAACGAACGTTTTTTAAGTTGGTCGGAAAAGCGTTGGAACGCGGTCGTAGAGGGGCTTTCAGGCTAAGCGCTAAACTGAATGTCCGCATACGCAACGCTCCCCCGATAAACTTTGGCGGGGTCGGGGAAGGAGCCGCCCTGAATGTGGCGTACCCATGACGCAGCCAACGATAAACTGCGCTGGGATAACCCGCCCCGCCAAAGTATCCGGGCGAAAATTAACGAGGGATTTGTCGGAAAACATATCCCCTCGCCCCGGAATTCGAAAAAGTTTTGTTGGGCACGGGCAGACTTGAACTGCCAACGACACTGGGCGCGAAGCCAGCCCCTGAACATTCAGCTACGTGCCCACAAAGCTTTCTCATGGAAAGTACAATTTCTCCATCTGCTGAATTAAGGTGGCAGCTACCTACTTTCCCCTCGCGAGTATCATCGGCAGTACAACGTTTTACGACCGTGTTCGGAATGAGAACGGGTAGTTCCATTGCCTCAAGCCACCACCATAGCTCAGCACATAGAGATTAACAAAAAATCTTCAAAACAAATAAACATCTAAATTCGCGAATTTACAATAATTAATGACAAACACTTTGATCCAAAAGACGCTTGGATCGGAGCGGGCTCGACTGATTAGTACTCCTCGGCTGAAGCGATTACTCGCCTTACACCTGGAGCCTATCAACGTGGTAATCTCCCACGAGTCTTAACGATTTCTAATCTTGGGGCATGCTTCGCGCTTAGATGCTTTCAGCGCTTATCACTTAGCGACTTAGCTACCGAGCGATGCTCTTGGCAGAACAGCTCGTAGACCAGAGGTCGCCTCCTCTCGGTCCTCTCGTACTAGAGAGAAGCCCCCTCAAAAATCAACGCCTGCAGTAGATAGGAGACCAACCTGTCTCACGCATTATTCAACTATTACTAGTTGCATGGACTATACCACCATCCCGATACAAATCGGGAGACCGACGTGTTATGGAATAAATTCCATCCAGCCGCCTAAAAGCGGCTGAGTCTCTACGGGGTCAAAGTACGCTTAATCCTCTTTTTTGAATAATTTAATTCTCTAAAGGAATCTATAAGTTTCATCAATGCTTCAAAGTCTTTTTTGTTTTTCACTAAAGATTTCATGCACATAATTTTCTGCATGAGATCAATCTGCTTCTTTTTCAGGATTACATAAGGCTTAACAAGTGATAGAAATTCAGCAATTGCTTCAGCTCTACCAATAGTATATTCCAGAATTCCATCGTTGCGCTTTCTCATGTATCCAAGACCAAGAATAGAACAAAGTTTTTGGAAATTTTTTTCGTCTTTTGCGGATTGAAAGAAAATAACATAAGGAGCAACTTGAAATCCGAATTTATAAGTCGGATTTGGTTTCAGCCTTACATAAATACTTCCGTCTCCGTCTAGGAATCCTGCTAAATAAGCTTTTTGTATTGATGATAGTTTACGCATACTCGACTTCCCTCGGTATTATCCTAACATATGACAGGTTGCTATCATAGTGGATTTCACCGATATGAGTCGGTTTATTCAATCGCGATTACTCGCGAAGGCCGCCGTGTGTTTACTCTCGATATGGTTCTTTTTTGACGGTTTGAACCCAGCTCACGTACCTCTTTAAATGGCGAACAGCCATACCCTTGGGGCCTTCTCCAGTCCCAGGATGAGATGAGCCGACATCGAGGTGCCGAACTCCGCCGTCGCTATGGACGCTCGGGCGGAACTAGCCTGTTATCCCCGGAGTAGCTTTTATCCGTTAATCTTTGGCGCCACCTACTGGCCACCATCGGTTCACTTGATTCTGCTTTCGCATCTGCTCGACCTGACCGTCTCGCAGTTAAGCCGGCTTTTCCTCATACAGGTCCAGCGCGATTTCCATACGCGCTAAGCCGACCTTAATAAACCCCTCCGTTACATTTTGGGAGGGTTGCGCCCCACACAAACTGCCCACCAGACACTGTCCCCGCGCGTTTTTGCCGCGAAGGTTAGAATATAAGTCGCTTAAGATGAGTATTTCACTGGCGCCTCCGGTCCGACCGAAATCAAACCATCAAAGGCTCCTCACTATGCTACGCATAAGAAACTTAGACCCAATATCAAGTTGCAGTAAAGCTTCCGGGGTCTTTTCGTCTAACTGCAGGTAACCGGCATCTTCACCGGTATCGCATTTTCACCGAGCGAATCCTCGAGACAGTCCCCCAGTCATTACACCTTTCGTGCGCGTCGGAACTTACCCGACAAGGAATTGCGCTACCTTAGGACGATTATAGTTATCGCCGACATTGACGAGGGCTTCGGACAGTCAGCAGTAAATATTGCTACCTACCACCGCCATCGTTAACCTTCTCGCATTGGTCAGGTGTCACCCCCTATACATCCTCTTACGAGTTCGCAGGGAGCTGTGTTTTTGATAAACAGTTGCCAGGGGTACTTTTGTTGCACCCAGCCGTAGTTTTAATCTCGAAGCAAGCTATTTTTTATTCTATCTTTAAGCCAGCGCTTATTGCTTCCGTGTTGTTTCAGCGCCAGCTCTCCGTTTAAGATCATTCGTCATTCCCATATAAATTTGCTTCGTTAAAGTATGTTGGAGCACATATATAGAATACATGCGCCGATACTAACAATTTTTCAAGATTAAAACTACGGCTGGGAGGCCTTATTCCGAAGTTACGGCCGCTTTTTTGCCGAGTTCCTTGAGGATCTCTCACTCGTTCGCCTGAGGCTACTCGCCTCACCCACCTGTGTCGGTTTTCGGTACGGTCAGATAAATATTAAGTTTAGAGGTTTTTCTGGGAAGCGCGTTCATGAAGATTTCTTAATCCGAGGAAAAAGATTTTCGATTTTCTTGAAAGTGCCTTGCGGCTTCCGGTGGATTTGCCTGCCGGCTTTCTCAAATCTCAAGCGCCAATCCAATAAGGCGCCTTCACTACAGCACTCCGTCACCACGTCACATACTTCTCTGGTGCAGGAATATTAACCTGCTGTCCATCACCTGCGGTTTTCACCATTGGCTTAGGACCGACTAACCCTTGGATGACAATCATCGCCAAGGAAACCTTGGGTTTACGGCGTGGCGGTTTTTCACCGCCATTGTGGTTACTTGTGCCAACATTCTCACTTCTCTGGCGTCCAGCGGGGCTCACGCCCTCACCTTCATCCACCAAAGAACGCTCTCCTACCAATTAGTGCTTGAATTTTGGAGAGAAGCATCAGAGCTTCGCTCCAAATGCTTCTCGTTGTCTACTCTAATCGCCGAGTAGTATGACGTCGCGAATTTTCTGATCGTCCGATTTTTTGTCCGGCAGATGTTGAAGGAATAATGATGCAAATTCTCCTGCCTTCACCCTCAACTCTTGTTTTGCACTCTCCGGCAAATCTCTTATCGATACGCCGGCAGCATCTACAGCTGCATCCATGATTCTTGTTGCGATCTTAATGATTTTTTCATCCACGGCCGTTCTCCTTTCGTTTAATGTTACTCGCTCATGCTCTCGATGAAAGCTGCCGCAAACAAAACGTTGCAAACTCTCTCAACTTCTTCGTGCGCAATTTGAAGACTCTCATTCGAAGATTTACCTCTCGCCACATCGAGATTTCCGATCCCGATATCGAGAGCCTCGTTCATCACTGAACGAAGAAAAGTTCTGCGCTCTGCTCGCGAAAGCTTACTTGATCGTTTCTTTTTCGTCGTCACAGCTGTTCTCCTTTCTTTTTTAGGATCACGGCAGAAATCTTTTTCGCCATTTTTGCTCTTTCTTCTTCGACCCGCATTTTTTTGCGGCCGACGGCTACAGAAAGCGCCTTCTCAAGAAGTCTTACGATTTTTTCATCCATGGCTGTTTTCCTTTCGTTTATGGGAAATCTTTCATCACACCTGTTCGGGTCATCTCATCTATCGCTGATTGCAATTCCAGCGATAGATTTCTCGTTGCCTCTTGTACTTTTATGAACAGCTGTTTGTGGACATGAGGAGGAATTTCTTTGCGATCCACCCCTCGCTTCTCGATTTCCCGATATACCACTGCGAAGAAAATTTCTTTCTCTACATCCATTTCAATATTATCGAGATCATCTCTGTGCTTCATAAACACCTCCAATGTACTAATTTTTATTTTCCAAAATTCAAGCACTAATTCCTCACCTTCGGTATTCTATTTAGCCCCGATCATCTGCGGCGCAAGGTCTCTTAGCGAGTGAGCTGTTACGCACTCTTTAAAGGATGGCT
>JAHFOJ010000013.1 GCA_023266875.1 Candidatus Giovannonibacteria bacterium
GCGTAACAAGCTTTCCCAAAAATCCCGCGACTCTTTCCGGAACACTGACGAGAAAAGCTACTGGGGCATTAGAAATTTCCGGCTGGATCCCTTACTGGCGCTCCGCGACCGGCACAATTGATGCTATTAACCATATAACGCAGTTTACAAGTGTGATGCCTTTCGGCTATACAATGAATTCCGACGGCACTCTTGCCGATACGGCGCATCTATCCGAAGAACCCTGGACATCATTTATTAAAGCGTCTAAAGCAAAAAAAATCCGCGTAATCCCGACAGTCATGTGGGGCAACAGAGAGGCAATACATCGCATATTAAGCAATACTAAAACCCGCATCGCGCTTGAAAACGAAATTGCAAATACTGTAAAACAAAATGGCTTTGACGGCATTGATATAGATTTCGAAGCAAAAAAACGCGAAACGATAAATTATTTTTCTACATTTCTAAAAGGCCTCTACCAGCGCATTGGCAACAAATGGGTCTATTGCACCGTGGAAGCGCGAATGCCGCTTGAAGATCGCTATTTGCCCGGAGCCGCAATTCCGCCGGACGCAACCGACTATGCCAATGATTATATTTCAATGAACAAATATTGCGACCGGGTAGAATTAATGGCATACGACCAAGGAACAATTGACCTTCGCTTAAACGCGATAAGAACCGCACCATACGCGCCGGTAGCCGACCCGGGATGGGTTGAGGCTATAGTGCGACTTGCGGCGCAAACAATTTCCAGAAATAAATTAATTATCGGAATTCCAACATATGGATATGAATATCAGGTAACACAGCTTCCCGGGCCAATTTATAAATATGATGTGCTTTGGCCTTTCAATCCGCGTTACGCAACGGATATTGCGGGGAAACTTGCCACAAATCCATATCGCACCGAAGCAAATGAACTCGGGTTTATTTATAATCCAAAAGTTCTCGAGACACTCGCGCCTTCGGGCGCCGACTCAACGCAAACGCAGCAATCCGTTCAATTGTCGGGGACCGCCCAAAATTCTCCAGGTTCAGAAGTTACTCCGAGCGCAACGTTAAATTATTTGACCTGGCCGGATGCCAAATCAATCGCTGATAGAATTGCGCTCGCGCGGAAATTGGGAGTGCGCGGTGTAGCAATTTTCAAAATCGACGGAGGCGAAGACCCCGGAATGTGGAATGTTTTGAAATAAAATATTTGCAATTATTTTCTCTAATCAAAATTTAGAAATTTTTTTGCTGCTTCGGCATCGAAATCTTGATAATTCACAGTGAGCTCTTCACCTTTTTCGATATCTCTAATTGCGACATCTGCTTCTTTATTAAATTCATCTCCAATTAGATTTGGATTTTCAGAAGAGTTTAGAAAACGGGCATCATCAGCATTTAATATATATTTGCCAGTTGTTTTATGCTTATAAGCATAGTGAAGTAAATTATTTTTTAGAAGTTCGGGCAAAACATTTACGGTTTCCGGAGCTATCTCCAAATCAATCTCCTCAATAAATTTTTGAACAAGCGTACCTTTTGGGATAAACTCATCTGAAAAAACTCCGATTCCATGAATTTTACTCTTACCCAATTTTGTTTTAACTAAAAACATATATTTTAGCTTTAGATTATTAGCCCTTTCGGAAAATTTTACTTCCCTTAATCAAATTAGCCGAATATACCAGCGCCCATCCGCAAAATGCGCCGAGAATGCCAAGCGCGAGCGAAAGCAGAGCAAATCCGAGAATTTTATCTGGCGTTCCTTTGAAACCAGAGATAAGAAACGAAATGACAAGAAAAAATCCGTACCAAATCCCCGCGCCATTAACAAATCTTTTGTCCTCAATAAATAATCCTATAAGAAGCCCAACAATAGCCCATATAATAAGATTAAGCCAAGAGCCGAGTAAAATGGAATAGTTGGCAAGCACTCCGAAAACAATCCCCACAAAAGCCGAACTAATTTTTGAAAGTTTAAATTTCATTTAGCGCTAGTCTGGGTCTCTCTAAATCTGACGACTGCAATAATAAGAAGATGATAGCAAAAAATCGCTTAAAATGCTATCATATTTAAAACAAATAGTTCCGACATAGGAGGATTTTATGCTCGTCCGAGCCATGATGAAAAGCATCCGTGATTTTTTCAAGAAAGCCCGTCTAGTGTGGAACGCTCGCCTTAAGCCATCAATTCCACCAGACTCATTCCCTTCATGAGCTCACCCCCGCCGTTCTAAGCAAGTCCCTATGGCCACGCCGTAGGGACTTCGCCATTTATGCGCAAATTTAAAATGTAAGAAAATCCGACCAACGGCGTCCTATATTTATATGATAAACAAAATAAGGTTTCCATTATTCATAATTTTAGGTTTTGCTCTTTTGAGCGTCGGGATTGCCGGTGCCCAGCGCCTGGAAAATTCAAGGTTTTCGGTGAAATCTGAAAAATCAGGGAACGCATCAAATGTAATTCAGCACACGAGTAATATTTCCGGAGAAAATTCTGGAGGTCGTAATAATAGATCCGGAATTAGTGTTAAAGCAGAAGATAAGTCGAAAAACACGGTTTCAAATTCCGGCAGACGCTTTAGTGATGATGAGAATGAAGGAGATGAAAATGGTGGCGATAATGATTCGATTGAGCGTGGAAATTCTCCAGCACCAACTCCGACGATAACACCCACGCCGTCTAATTCACCGACACCTACTCCAACCCCAACTCCTAGCGCGAACACGTTCACAATGGCCCAAATTTCTCTGCATAATTCCGCCTCCGATTGCTACACAGCGATCAGCGGGTCGGTTTACAACCTCACGTCATACATTGCCCAGCATCCCGGAGGGAGCGGCGCCATCATATCGCTATGCGGAAAAGACGGAACGGCCGCGTTTAACGCTCAACATGCCGGCCAAAGTAATCCAGCAGGCCAACTGGCATCTCTAAAAATAGGGATTGTGCAGTAATTTATCAGTAACTATAAAAATCCCGGGGATACTCCCGGGATTTTTTTTGAGAAAATAATAAAATTTAACTTGCTAACCTTCTGATACGAAGTTAGACAAATACTTCAGAGATCTATATTCAATTTCTGCAAACTGGCAATGAGAGAATTATACCCAAAATATACTATACCGTGGATTCCAATTGATTCCGCTCCAAGAACATTCACTTCTTTATCGTCTATAAAAACAGCTTCCTTGGAACTTAAGCTTGCTTTCGAAAGAGCGAGCTGGTAAAACTTCGCATCAGGTTTTTTGATGTGTTCTATGCACGACAATACCTTGTAATCAAAATTGGCATAAAGTTTTGTCTTCTCATCAATAATCAAACGATCTTCTGTGAGATTTGTTACTGCTCCGATAGAGTAACTTTTTCTCAATTTGCAGATAAGCTTAATTAAATTGGAATCTCCAGTTCTGACAGCCGCACCCTCTTCAAGCCAGATTGATTTAAAATTATCACGCGGAGCACCTCCTGCCGTTTCCATATTATCCCATAAATCTTCGAGAGATTTAGTACCTAAAATTAAATCATCAAAATAATCTTTATGATAATTGGCAACCAAACTAGGCGAAATTCCTATCCTTGTTGCAAAGTTTGTGTACAATTTTTGGAAGTCGGTATGCACAACCACACCGCCGATATCAAACATTATTGTTTTAATCATACTAATTGATTATAACAAACATATGTGTGGAGAGCTTGGGCTCGAACCACAACACTCACCCAACCGCCTCCTTATAAATCTCCAAACTTTTTATAAAGCCCCCAGTGAAATCTTCCGGTTTTTGGCTCATCCACTTTTGAAGTTCTTCAAACGAAATCCACCGCACCTCCGCCACTTCTTCTTTATTTAAAAATATAGGGCCATCATAAATTGCTGTGTATAACGTATTAAAACGTTTAGCTATTTTATTGCCATCACGCACTTCGTCAGTATAATATTTTTTGATTTCCTTCAGCTCAATTTTTTCAATGTTAAGTTCTTCACGCGCTTCCCTTTTTGCGGCATCAATATAGTCCTCGCCTTCGTCAACGTGCCCGCCAACGGCATGATCCCACTTGCCTGGGAAAAGAATTACACTATCCGAACGCCTCTGTATAAGCATCTCCCCTTTCGAATTAAAAATAAATATCCGTACTATTCTATGGATGTTCCCATTTTTCCACGCTTCTTCTTTCGTGCCGGACCCGATTATTTCATCCTTATTGTTTACAAAAGCTATTTTTGTCATAAATAATTTTTATTTTTATTTACCAAATCTAGTTTCTTCTCTCGGCGCCAGCTTTTGATCTCGGCCTCTCTTTTCTGCGCGGCGCTTCTTGTCGAACGTTTTTCTGTGTATAAAATTTTTTGAACTTTGTGCGACCTCGTGTAATGCCCGCCGAGCCCTTCCTTGTGTTCTTTAAATCTTCTTTTGAGGTCTGTGGTTATGCCAGTATATAAACTTCTATCCTTGCACTGAATTATATAAACGAAATACATTTGAAGCCGTGGTTATAAATTACAGCTTAAACCTATCTTTAATTTTCTGGGCAACAACTGAAGGTTCCGTATCTGTATTATTTATTCTGATATAGTTGTTTTCCTTTATTTCCCCATCTTTAGAATTTGCTCTATGATTTAAGGCGCTCTCTTTCACTTGATTTTCAGACCACTTAATGTTCCGCTTTGTTGGTTTATGCCTTAGCCTGTGTTCCGTTTTGTTTCTCTTTAGCCTTTCTTCGATATTTGCTTCTAATTCGACATAATATATTTCCGCCCCTTTTTCTATAAAAATATTCTTGATGCCTTCCATATAATCCCAATCTTCTTTTTGATCAAAGTACCACAAATACGTGAAGATTAGACCTTCTAAGTCACTGGAAGCAACCGCCTTAAAAATTTCCTCGCGAAAAAGTTTTACAAGCCTTTTCCCGGTTGGAGTATCAAAATTAAAATAATTAGATACCAACTCAATCGTCATATGATTGTGAAATAATTTTAGGTTGGTTATTTTTTCAAGTTCATGCCCCACAGTCATTTTGCCTACGGCCTGCGGGCCAAATAAGATAATGAGTTTCATATAAATTATATTATGTCTGCTAACCACCTGATATAAGTTGCCTGCCCGCCGAGCCCGGCAGGCGGGGAACTTATTTCAAAACTGAAGTATAAAAAAGCAAAGCCCCAAGTATCACCACAAAACAAGCAAAAGTGCCGACGGTTTTTATGAGAAACGACAATGCCTGCTGTTTCTGATTTTCTAGAAAAAGCCGGAGCGGCTCGTAGACAAATAAAATGCCCATTATTGCGGCGGAAAGCACAAAGAGGCTAAGCATCGTTACAGGAGCAAGTAGCGTATCTGGAGTATTCGCCGCAATTGAAGACGTTTGGCTTATAACTAAAATAATTAGAGCGATATACCCCAAAGCCATGAACGCATTTAAATATGGATTTTTGATCATATGTTTATTATATCAGATTTATCCTAATTGCCTGCAAACCTTGGACTCAATTTTTTATATTACGTGTCGCAATAAATGTTTCAATTTTTTTGACTACCATATCTGCTGGGATATTTGTTGTATCGATTGTTAGATTAAAATGCCCATCGGCGTTAGTATCTGAGATATTATAATATTTTTTATAACGATCTCCGTCTACTTTCTCCCGTTCAATGATATGTTTTTTGGCGTCATCGAACGAAAGGCCATCTCGTTCTGCGAGACGCTTGGTACGGATTTCAAAATCGCAATCTAGTTTTATTTTTATAGAATCGGGAATAAAAAACCAGGCCAATCGACTCTCTACTACAAAATCATTTTCTACTTTCCCCAATCTCTCCATTTCTTTATCACATTCCCGGTCAATTGATGGATCGATTTTCGCGCGCTCGTGTAGCTCCGAAAGAGTCACCCCAAGTTCTTTTGCTTTTTTTCGAAAAAATATATCCCCAGTTGATAAAGATTTATATCCAATATGTTCTGCGAGTATTTTACCCACCGTACTTGTTCCTGTTCCTGCAAGCCCAAAAATTGTAATTTTCATAGCTGCGGAGCTTGGACTCGAACCAAGATACCCGCCTCCAAAGGGCGGTGTCCTACCATTAGACGACTCCGCAATATCAAGACTTTAACAAAAATAACTTTAAAACTCAACGATTTCTCTTCTCTGCCATTGAAATCTGCTCTTTATGCGTAAATCTGCCAAGCTGAATAAAATTCTATCCTGTTATTTTTAAAACCGCGAGCTCGAGCGGAAGCTGCGGCAGATATGAAATTTTCAGGTGAGGATATGCCGCATCAAGTTCGCGCAGCGCGCGTTCAAAATCCCCCGCCTCATATTTAGATGACAAATCCGAAAAAAAATCCATTTCATTTTCAGAAACAAGCATTTCCAATTGTTTTTTATAATTCGGAATAATTTTGAGATAAAGAGCATGCCGAAAATTGCGTAGTAATAATTTAAAAAAGATTTTCATATCAAGACTCTCTGATACACATTCTTGAATGACAGAAAACGCGTCCTTTGCATTTTTTTCTGTGAGCGCGAGAATTATTTTTTTTACATGCTCGCCCGACGGCACTCCGAAAATCTCCCGCACCGAATCAGCAGTGACTTGAGATAAGCCCAAAGAAAGCGCTTGATCGAGCATGCTTTGGGCGTCCCTCAAAGATCCATCGGCAAGAAGTGCAATTATGCCCAGAGCGTCCGCTTCGGCTTTAATTTTCTCTTCAGACGCGACCTTGCCCAATGCCTCCTGAATTTCTATTTCAGGAATCTTCCTAAATTCGAAATGTTGGGTTCTTGAAATTATAGTCTCGAGGACTTTATCAATTTCCGTTGTGGCTAATATAAAAATCACATGTTCGGGCGGCTCTTCGAGAGTTTTCAAGAGCGCGTTAAAAGCTTCTTTCGTGAGCATATGAACTTCGTCAATGATATATACTTTGTATTTCGCGCGAAAAGGCAGGGTTCCGATCGCTTCCTTTAGAACTCTAATTTCATCTATTCCCCTGCTTGATGCGGCATCGATTTCAATCATATCGAGAGTTCGCCCGTCCAAAAATTCCTTACAAACATCGCATTTATTGCACGGCTTTTTGAAGTCCGACTTTAAAGTTTCCTCTAAGTCGGGCTTTGTGCAATTAACAGCGCGAGAAAAAACTCTGGCTATGGTTGTCTTTCCCGTCCCGCGGGGACCTGAAAAAAGATAGGCGTGAGAAATTCTATTTTTGACTATCGCGGCCTTCAGAACGGAAACAATGTGACGCTGGCCAACGATTTCATCAAAACTTCGTGGCCTATATTTGCGATATAAAACCTCCGACATTATTTTTTAGATTTAAAGACAATTAATCTGTATCCAAGAAAATTCCATACAAGCGAGACTGCGGTTGCGGCGGCTTTTGAGACATTAAGCCATGCTTTCGCCGAAAATGAAGCTGGAATATTAATATATGTAGTAGTAGTAATAACGATTGCACTGTTAATCACGAGCCCCATAAACGTCACAGCAAAAAATTTAGGATAATCGGAAAAAAAAGCAAAATCATCCCGTGCTTCAAACACCCATAATTTATTCCAAAGATATCCATTTATTGATGCAATGAGAAATCCCGGGACATTAATTAATCCCACCGTACTCCCAGACGCGATGCCGGTGATCGCGCTTGTAATATTAAGAACTGTAAAATCGATAAGTGTGCTTAAAATCCCTGATGCTGCGAATTTGCCGATTTGGTTAAAAAATGGCCAAACCCGACCAAGAAGTCTGCTGACTAAAATTCCTGAAGCGATTAGAACGATCGAAATAATAAAAATAAAAACTGAATTAATCGTAAATACGCCAAACACAATCCCGCTGGGAAAAAGAATTATGAGTAAAATTCCAGATAATGCTCCAACAACCCCGCCGATAAAGATATCTTTCATATGTAGATAATTATACCTTCAAATAACTCCCAGACAAAGACTATAATTAAAGCATGAATCGGAAAACTTGGCTTTTGTTTCTAGTGATAATGCTCATAGCCGCGTTTTTCCGCTTTTGGCACTTATCTCTAACTCCGCCAGGGCTTTATCCGGATGAAGCTATGAACGGCAATAATGCCATCGAAGCACTTAAAACCGGGGATTGGAAGGTTTACTATCCGGAAAATAACGGCCGCGAGGGGCTTATGATGAATCTTCAAGCCATCTCAATTTATTTTCTCGGAAACACCCCGTTAGCTTTGCGTCTCGTCGGAGCGATTTTCGGAGTTCTCACCGTCGCCGGAATTTTCTTCCTTACGCTTGTTTTATTTTTTAGAAACAAATACGTTGACTGGATCGCACTTGCAGCCACGTTCTTCTTGGCAACCAGCTTCTGGCATATAAATTTTTCCCGTATGAGTTTCAGAGCCATCATGGCTCCATTTTTCCTCATCTGGGGATTCTATTTCTTTTTTAAAATATCAAAAAATATCGGGTCAAATGCTTCGCAAATTCTTTCTGCCTTGCTCGGCGGCATTTTGTTCGGGCTTGGATTTTATTCATATATTGCTTACAGAACCGCGCCCCTCCTTCTTTTAATTCCAATAGTCGCCGGATATTTGAATTATAAAAAAGACAGCGAACGTGAAGCATGTTTCCCCTGCCACGCCGCTTTATTTTTATTTTTTGCGTTTATCGCGGCGATCCCAATTGGCCTTTATTATCTAGGCCATCCCACGGATTTCTTTGGGAGAACTTCTGAAATTTCTATTTTTTCAGCTGCAAATACTTTAGGTTTTCTTACTGAAAATATAGTAAAAACAATAGGTATGTTCTGGATTGTAGGCGACCTAAATTGGAGGCACAATTTTTCTGGTTCGCCTGAACTTTATTTTCCCGTAGGCATCTTCTTTCTTGTTGGTCTTATCGCGATATTTTCTAAACTTTTAGGAAAGAAAAAAAGTGAAAATACGTTTGAAGCATTTTTCCTTCTTATGTGGATAGTTCTTATGCTTTTGCCTGTCGTGTTTTCCGCTGAAGGGATCCCCCATGCCCTGCGTGCGATAGCCGCAATACCGGCCGTCATGATAATTTCCGCGTGGGGTTTAGTAATTTTATGCGTTCGCGTGCGCGAATGGCTTCGCAGGCAAAAAGAAAAATATCCAGATGAGACCGCGCGATTGCAAAGAATGGGCAAAGAAGCTCTAATACTATTATATCTAATTTTCGCAGGAATCGCGCTTCATACTTTCAACAATTATTTCAATGTATGGGCAATCAGAACAGAAACTGCCGCCTCATTTTCAGAAAGCTATGTGGAAATTGGAAAAGCGTTGAATCAGGCGCCGCGAGATTTAGCGAAATATGTCATTGTAAACGGCCAAGGGGTCCTAGTTCGCTCCATACCCATGCCCGCACAGACTATAATGTATGTAACCGATAGCTTCTTGCCCGAAAATCAAAACTCAAAACATATATTTTATTACACTCCAGACAAAATTCCATATGATGAAATAAACAGGCGCGATCGCGCTATGGTGGTTATAATAGACAATGACAGCGCGCTCGCCAAAAAAATAAAGCAAAGTATCAAAGGACTTAAAGCTGAAATTATAAATAATAATATTTTTTTAGTAAAAAATAGTTAATATGGCAGATAATAATAAATCTTTCCCCGGACTTGTGGCGTTCGCGATTCTTGCCGTAATGTTCGCCGTCATTCTTGCGTCAAGTTGGAACGATTCGGCTATTATGGATGAGCTCGCACACATTCCTGCCGCCTATTCTTACGTAACGCTGAAAGATATGCGTCTTAACCCGGAGCACCCGCCGCTCATAAAGGATCTTGCTGGTATTCCACTTCTACTTCTAAATCCCGATTTCCCTACTGATAAAGACTCGTGGACGAAAGATATAAACGGCCAGTGGATACAGGGCTCGATTTTTCTTTACGAATCTGGAAATAACCCTGATACAATTTTACATCTCTCGCGTCTGCCAATAATGCTCCTTTTTGTCCTTTTCGGCTGGCTATTTTTTATATGGTCGCGCTCGCTTTATGGGAATAAGGTGGCACTCCTTTCGGTTTTTCTGTATACTTTTTCACCGACAATAATTGCCCATTCTCGATATGTAACGACTGACCTCGGCGCGGCTTTTGCTTTTTTCATCGGCCTTGCTGCGTTTTTCAGATTTATCGAAAAACCAGACGCATCGAGAATAATTCTGGCGGGTGTCGCTTTTGGAATAGCTGAACTGCTAAAATTTTCCCTATTTTTACTTGTGCCCATCTATCTGATTTTAGTGTTACTCTGGTCAATTGCTTCGGCATATTCGGAAAATATTGCTTCGCGATCCGATAAATTCAAAGCGTTCATAAAAGTTTTTTTTCCACTTTTGGGAAAAGTAATTCTTATCGGCCTAATCGGCGTTTTACTGATATGGATTCTCTATGTTTGGCATGTCTGGAATTATCCCTTAGACCGCGAAATCGGTGACGCCACATCAATATTAAGTTCCTTTAGGCTCCGCTCTCTAGTTTCGCTTGATCTTTGGCTCATGAAAACTCCTCTGCTCCGACCGCTTGGACAATATCTCCTCGGACTTATGATGGTGCTCCAGCGCGCCGCCGGAGGAAATACCACTTATTATCTCGGAGAAATATCTAACACGGGATGGCGATCATATTTTCCTGTGGCATATGCGCTTAAAGAAACAATCGCGTTCCATATTTTAAGCTTAGTCGCTCTTTATGTGGCAATACAAAGAATCTTTAAATCTCAAAATAAAAACCTTAAGTCGGCTTTTATCTGGATAAAAAATAATTTTGCGCTTGCTGGTTCGATATTTTTTACTGCTTTCTATTGGCTTTATTCAATTTCTACTCCGCTTAATATCGGCTTAAGGCATGTTTTGCCCACATTCCCCTTTATCTTTCTAATGGTATCCCTAGGTATTGTGCGTTGGCTAGAAAAGCCAACATACGAGAAGCCGGCAAGCATCGCGGAATCCATACATGTGGCTCATAAAAAATTTATCGAGCCGATACCGAAACTTATATTTTTATCTCTAGTGCTTCTCTGGCTCGTTTTGAGCGTTGTCGCGGCATACCCATATTATCTTTCCTACTACAATGAATTTATCGGGCTGGATAACGGATATAAATATATAAACGACTCCAATTATGATTGGGGGCAAGACTTAAAGCGCCTAGCCCACAAAACGGATGAGCTTGGCATAAACAAAATCTATCTCGATTATTTCGGCGGAGGCTCGCCAAAATATTATCTTGGAGATAAATATGAATCCTGGAATTCGGCGAAAGGTATTCCTCCTTCAAAATCTTATTTTGCCGTCTCAACTACATTTCTTATGGGAGGGCTTGGTACGCCCATCCGCGGATTTAAGATTGATCCAGCGGATACTTATTCTTGGCTTCGTGAATTCAAACTCATGGGGCGCGCAGGAACTTCAATTCTAATTTATGAAATTCCCTAATTAGCGCCTACGAACTTATAAAACACTTTATCTTTAAACCGCAGGTCAATGTATTCGAGCTTGCCAGATTTTTCTTTGAGAGTAGAGAGCGTTATAGACATATTTTCAATAGCTTTATCGACGTCGGCGACATCTGAATCAAGTATTAAATACCAACCCGACTTTAAATATAAATTAGATATACCGCCTTCTTTGATTTCGATCATGCTCACGCTTTCCGACAGTTTTGAGGATATCTTTTCTATAAAATAATTTAGGCGAGCAGCATCTTCGTCAGTCAAGACTTTTTTCCCTAAGGGGCTATCAATATTTCTTTCATCTTTAATCTTCAAAACCGCAGAACCCGTTATGTCAGGAGACTTATCAAACAAAAAACCTTCTTTATCCATCAGAAAGCAAGACTCTGTATTCTCCGTAAACGCGCACCAAATTGCCCATGTTTTTCTTTCTCTTAAGGTTATATTAAGACCCGCCGTAAGAAAATTTCTGTTTATTGAAAAAGATCCCACTCGCAAAATTTCTGAAAAAACTCGATCCAATTCATGACGGGGAAAGATTAAAATATTATTCTTTGGAAAAATATGAAAATATTTGCCTTCAATCATCTGTTTAACATTTGATAAAAGGAAGCCCTTGTCCAAAGAATCAACCCCCGCAAGACTAATTGAAGATATTCTTAAAAACGGGAGATAGAAAAAGCCAATCGCAAGCGTTAGTACGATAATGAGTACAGCAAAACGCGCGGCGTGCTTAACTAGCGCCCAGCGTCGCTTGCGTCGACGTGAAATTAGAAGAACATCGCGCGACATTTTATTTTTTTGGACGAATAATATCCGTGCCCGCGAATTTTCTCAGCGCTTCTGGAATTAAAACCGACCCATCGGCTTGCTGATGGACTTCGAGCAATGAATGCAAGATGCGCGGTGTTGCAATAGCAGTGTTATTTAAAGAATGCGCGAAGCGGATTTTCCCGTCCGCTCCTTTGTAGCGGATTTTCAGGCGCCGTGTTTGGAAATCATGGATAATTGAAGAAGAATGCGTCTCACGATAGCGATTTTCCGAAGGCACCCAACACTCGATGTCATACATCTTAACCGCTCCAAACGGCAAGTCTCCTGTTGAATTTATTATAACCCGATAAGGCAACTTCAGAGCCCCCACAATTTCTTCCGATATCCGCGTAAGCTCTTCGTGAAAGCGGATCGATTCCTGATGTTCCGCCTTGCATAAAATAATCTGCTCAACTTTCATAAATTCATGCACGCGAAAAAGTCCGCGTTCATCTTTGCCATATGATCCTGCTTCCTTTCGAAAACATGGAGAGAAAGCCGCATATTTTTTGGGGAGATCGGACTCAGCCAAAATTTCATTTTCGTGATAGCCCATCATGGACACTTCCGCTGTTGGCGAGAGAAAAAGCCCGTCATCGGTCGCATAAAAATCTTCCCGAAATTGAGGGAGTTTGCATGTTTCCATAAAAATATTTTCCCGACCGAGCGCTGGCGAGATGAAAGGCACAAACCCTTTTTTCACCAGAACTTCAAGAGCTAATTGCCACAGCCCGAAAGAAAGAGATACTCCTTCATTTTTTAAAAAATAACCGCGAAATCCCGCGACTTTCACGCCGCGTTCAAAATCGGCAATATCGAGATCCAAAAGAAGTGTCACATAGTCTTTTGCTTCAAAATCAAACTTTGGAATTTCGCCCGACTTTCTAAGTTCCACATTATCTGCCTCGGAGATTCCTTCCGGAACCGAAGGATCGGGGATATTCGGTAGGGTAAGCATCAATTTTTCAAACCCTTCCTCCAATTTTTTCAGTTCGTCTTCCTTTTTCGAAAGGATTTCTTTAAGCGATCGCATTGCAATAAGCGCTGCCTCGCGCTCTTTCGCTGAACCGCGCGTGATGTCCTCGGAGGCCTTGTTTTGATCCGCCCTTAACTTCTCTACTTCGCCCAGAACTGCCTTCCTTTCTTGGTCAATTTTCAAGAGCTTCTCCAAATCAAAATCACAATGCCTTTTTCGGATCGCATTTGCCACCAAATCTTTATTTTCTCTTACGAATTTAATGTCCAGCATTTTGCGTATTAATAGTATAAAATAAATAACCGCCTATAGCTAGGCGGTTATGGCAATAACTCTGGATGATATTCTTACCTACGTATACGCATAATTCCGGACAAAAGCATCGGATTGGACGTAATGTAAGAATAAAACTCGCGTATAATTTTCCGTCCGAAAAATAGGGCAAGCAAAAATGAGGAAATCATTATCAATAGGCCATCGATTTCCGTGAAGCGTATTGCAGCTATAATGAAATTAAATAGGCCTATCAAGTTCAAATGTGATAACTTAATAAGAGCTGTGTTTATTACATTACTCACCGCTATGTTTGAAATCTCTTTAACCAAGAGAAAAATGGCCGCCGGCAATATCAAGGAAGCCGGCAAAAGAACTTTTCTTAAAAACCAGCTTAAATAAATCCTTTTCATTACCGCCTTTTTGAAATCATCCAGTTCGCCCTGACTCCATTCCGGCCTTTTTGATACTTGTTGATTTATATTTGACATAACAATTTTAATTTAATTTAGGGCTGATAACGCTGCTTTCTGACGCGCTTTTGTTTAAATGCTTTCTAAAAATCTCGCGGGCGCGGAACAGCTTCATTTTTAATGCCGGGATCGTAATATTTTTTTTTGCAGAAATTTCAGCATAAGACAAATCTTTCAAATAATGTAGCTCTAAGACTTCGCGGAAATCTTCTGGCATACGCTCCATTATCTCTTTAACAAGTATTTTGGAATTAATCTCGCTTTCAACATCTTCGTCCCTAAGTGTTTCATATAAAAATGTATCAAGATATTCCATGTCCCCCAAGCGCTTCTTTGCTTTTCTATATCTGGTCAGAGCCGTATTAAAAACAATTTTATACGCCCAACTTTTGAATTTGGAATCCTTTTCTTGTCGAAGCTGCCCAGAAAAGCGGTAAATTTTTAAGAATGCGTCTTGCACTGCATCCTCGGCCTCTTCTTTAGAATTTAAAATCCGCTCGGCGAGGCGCAAAAAAGGCTTTTGATAGCGATCAACTAATATCGAAAAAAGCTCTGGGTATTCATTAGCCGCCACAACCACGGCTTCGTCCGCCGCTTCTTCGAGCGCAACATTTGTCTTAGGTTCAAAATAGGATTTTGACCTCATCTTAATATTATACCACGCTTCTCAATATAAGTTAATCTTTCGCCTTTATGCCATTTATAACGTTTTTCGGCAGTGTTTGGTTTCCTCAGAAACTTTTAATTAGAGCGCATAGTTACATATTTTAGAAGTACGCCAAGTAAAGGTCTAAATTATTGGTTTTAGTATTAAGATTATGGTTCCCCTACTTTGGGGGAAATAAACCTCGCCCGGCAGCTAACGGGCGAGGTTTAATTTTATTATCGAGAAACCGCCATCACACTAAAAGCACGATCACAACCACCCCGAGAAATAATAGAAGCCATGCTAAGGTCGTGAAAACCAGGGTAAATGCATCTTTTATCAAACCGTTCATATTTAGATGCGCCGGCTTTCCAAAAACTAAAAGACCGGTTATGGAAGCAGATACAACTTTGTTGAAGTTCCAAATATGCAAAGGTGGACCCAGGGAGAATCGAACTCCCACGTCCCGCGTGCAAGGCGAGCGCACTGCCATTATGCTATGGGCCCACCTTTACATATCGAGAATCTCCCGATTCTCATTTTAGATTAACATAGGAAATCGAGGCAATCCGGTCTGCTCCGTCCGCTTCTACTGCGAACAGTCACAACTTCGTTCGGCTTGGAGTTATAGAAACTCCCACTAATCCACTATCTATGGACCCTAATAAAACTAAACTTATTATATGTAAAAAGCAGAACTGCGGGAAGGTTGCTTCCCGCAGTAGTTCTGTTGAATTACTTGGTGGTTTTTGCGCTTCGAGACTATCTCCAACTCTTCTTGAATGCTGATACCGCCAAATTAAGCATGGCCTCGTCACCCAAGTTCACTTTACCCATCGATAAGATGAGTCGGCTCTTAAGCTCGTTAACCCTCATCCATGTTTCGGCCAACTCTTTTTGGGTCAAAGCAAGCGGCCTTAGGTGCTCTAAAAATTTTATGATCCAACCAGGCGGAATTTGCTTCCGGCATATGGCGCACTTAATTGAAACCTTGAGGCACCATCGATAAAAGCTCCTTGCCCCTTTCTTGTCGAGCAGTATCTCGCCAGAGAGATGATCCTTCAACATAACTCGGCCAGCCACCTGAACCAAATGATCAAAGATCTGACTTCCTTCGATCGAAAATCCCCACTTAGAAATCAACTCATTTAACCAGAGAATGCCGCTGGCATCCTCTTCGCCAAACGCCAGTCGAAAAGGTTTTTTCTTCATCTAGATCTCCATGAAACGCTTTGAAATCTGAAAAAATCTTACAAGGCGGTTGGTTACCAACCGCCTTATCATTTCAGCTACCGAAAGTTTTGCTCTTAGAGCGTTGAACCAAAACGTTTTTTAACCCATGCCTCCTGTTCGGCAAAATAGCCTTTCTGTGGCCTGACGTCCAATGAATAATGCCTCGCTTTCTTGGCACGCATCCTTGCGATCTGAACGCGGGAAAAAACGAATCCTATGCTCCCCAGAATTAGTAAAGCATCTATCCAACTACGCAAGAGATCCGTCTCGTTTAGCTTTCTAATCTCCTTCTCTTGTCCAGATATTTCCTCAAGGTATTTTTTTTCAAATCCTTCCCAACGAGATTTCTCCTGCTCTAGCGCTGTCACATACGCATTGGAATAAACCGGGATAATGATGGAGTTGCCTGCGATTAAACCAAATTTCTTAAGTTCGGGATTGAGCGCAAGTAATTCCTCCGACGACTTATTGTATGCTTCAGCCAATTCTCCTAAAGTCGCCCCCTTGGGAATCGGGATAGCCTGATATTTCGGCGGGAGTTTAGACTCGCCCGCAAGAGCGAATAACGAAAACGTAAAAGAAAAAAACGCTACCACTATGAAAGAACTGACATGCTTCATATTTAACCTCCTGACAAAGATTTTTACTCTAATGAAAATAGCAAGAACCCGCCGAATTTGCAAGAGACGGTGTAGCTAAAACCCCTATAATAATTAGTAAAATGTGGGCGACGATGGAATCGAACCATCGGCCTCTGTCTTATCAGGACAGCGTTCTGCCACTGAACTAGTCGCCCAAATAATATTGATCTATCTTCGTTCTTTAGACGCCGTTAAAGTTCTACACATAGAAAAAGCATCTGGAAAATGCTTTTTCCTAATATTGAAATTAATTAAGAAGCCTTCTTTATTTCCGCGGCCTGAATCTTCGACAAAACTTTCCAGCATTCATATTCGCCAGATGGAGCTTTTGTGACTGCAAAAAATCTCCCGCTCTTTTCACGCACTTCATAGTTTGTCGTCTTGAAGTATGCCTTGTCCTTGTTTTTCCTATTCTTTAAGTCGAAGAACTGAATCTCGGGCTTTGAACTATTATCCTTTGCCATTATAAAATTTGATTGCTTTTAAATTATTCGACCTTTGGCATTACCCCAGATTAATTATATCCTAATGAAAATTTGAAGGCAAAAACACCCTGACCGATGTCCGCGGCCGGGTTAGCACTAGAATTCTCTTTTTTGTCCCGTTCATTGCTTTCTAAAACTTGCGCTTTAGAAAGAACCCGATTACCTCCGGATAGAAGGAGTCGAAATTTGAAGCTCCTCGACCAATACTTATTTCTACTAGTTGACTAGCAGATCGACCTTTCAGGACCCCGCTTTGAAATTCAAAGCGGGACGAGTGTCTTTCTAGTTTGCTTGTGACAAACAGAAAGAAATTCAAATCCTTAAAAGGAGAAAATCCACGACCAGCTTCCGCTAGCCGTGCCTTGTTACGACTTTTGCCTTGTCACCGAGCTTACCTTAGTGGTTGCTTACGCGACCGTTTTGGGTACTCCCGGCTTCCCTGCAATGACGGGCGGTGAGTACAAGACTCGAGAACGTATTCACCGCAGTATAGCTGACCTGCGATTACTAGCGATTCCAACTTCATGAGGTCGAGTTGCAGACCTCAATCCGAACTGAGCCGGCTTTTGATGGGATTGGCTCCGCCTTGCGGCTTCGCGACCCATTGTGGCCGGCATTGTAGCACGTGTGTAGCCCAGGGCATCAGAGGGCCATGCTGACTTGGCGTCATCCCCACCTTCCTCCCCCTGTACGGAGGCAGTCTCTCGTGACACTTATAACACGAGATAGGGGTTGCGTTCGTTACCCCACTTAAGGGAACAGCTCAAACCACGAACTGACGACAGCCATGCAGCACCTGTGTAACCGTCCTTGTGAGACATTTTCCCTTTCGGGAAAATTTCGTTTACATTTCAAGCCCTGGTGAGGTTCTTCGTTTACCGTCGAATTGAACCACATGCTCCACCGCTTGTGCGAGTCCCCGTCTATTCCTTTGAGTTTTAAACTTGCGTTCGTACTTCCCAGGCGGCACGCTTAACGCGTTAGCTTCGGGCTCCCGAAGGGTCGATACTTCGGATGCCTAGCGTGCATCGTTTAGGGCGTGGACTACAAGGGTATCTACATTTTGTTACTAACTTGGTAACCCGGTTACCAAGTGCTCAAGAATTTTGATAATCGGTGCTAATTTTTGGAGTCAAGATTTGGGCTTGACAGATAGATTTAGAGCTGC
Organism: Candidatus Giovannonibacteria bacterium; assembly: GCA_023266875.1. Taxonomy (GTDB): domain Bacteria; phylum Patescibacteriota; class Minisyncoccia; order JACPKW01; family UBA11713; genus JAHFOJ01. The sequence goes on from JAHFOJ010000013.1 coordinate 18,155, forward strand.
TATAATGTGAAAAGAAATTAGAGGAGGTGTTATATGAGCGAAATCCTAATGATGGTTGGATTAATCATAATAATTGCGGGAGCATTTATGGCAGGTCATGATAAGAGCGGAGAATTCGCCATGATCACCGCGGTCATCGGACTGCTTCTAGTTCTTTTGGGGGTAGCAATTTTACCCCCAGGGACATCCACCCATCGCGGGCATCCGCGTCAAATCGAGACCAGGAATCAAACCCTGGTCTCTTTTCTTTTTTCCAAAAATTAGCACCGATTTATTTTTCTTGAGTTGAGCGAGACATTTCTGCTCACTTCTCCATGTCGCCATGAAGTTCAGACTATATCATAAGTAGAAATGGAATTTGGAGGCAAGAATATTTACTTCTATGCCTCCTTTTCCTCCTTTCTACTCCTCGGCGTATAGTCGTTGAGGGGTCGCCTTAGGCGACTTCCCTGCTGATTGTCCGCACCGGACACTTTTTTACCACTTTTTTATCGTTTCTCTAGTTAGCTTTATGAGTAACTGAGGCTCGCAATAAACTTTGCGATCATTTTGTGTAATGCATTCCGATTTTTTGACATGTCCTCCCACCAACTTCAAAGCCGATTCATCAGAATCTGCTTTGAAATTATGGTCGGTCCATTGCCCTACCACGCCTCCAGGGACGTGATCATAATTCGGATGCCGACATGTCAGTATATATTCCTGCATCTGTAATCTCCTTTCTAGTGGTAGTGCCGGATTCCTCCGGAGTTTCCAGTCCCGCAAGCCTTCCCCCATCTCAACCTATTCGAGATGACGTGACTCACGGATTACCGACTTTTGCAAAAATTCCGCGCCTAGGCAACGGGATTGCGATTTGTTCGCAAAATTTCATCGCCATGCTCGAAATTTTGTATAAATCGGTAACATATAGCCAAGTTTTTTAACCCAGCCGTACTTTTGCATTTAAATTTTCAATTTAACCAGCAAATCTATAATTCCAGAAGCGCTGCTTTAAAATTGATTTAAAAACAAAAGTACGGCTGGGGGACTAGCGCCACATACGATTTTTTAAATAATCGTATCCTTGTTGTGGCCTTTGTTAATCCTTTTTGATCCCCACGCTTTCGTGTTTCAGGGTCAGAAATGTCCCAGCAAGCTGCCTTCGCCTTTGGTGTTCCCCTAGATATCAACGGATTTCACCCCTACACCTAGAGTTCCGCTTGCCTCTGACATTCTCCAAGCTTGGCCGTTTCTCCGCCAGCTTTCGGGTTAAGCCCGAAAATTTAAGCGAAGACTAACCATGCCCCCTACACACCCTTTACGCCCAGTAAATCCGGATAACGCTTGGGCTCCTCGTCTTACCGCGGCTGCTGGCACGAGGTTAGCAAGCCCTTATTCATGAGGTACAATCAGCCGAAGCTTTCTCCCTCATAAAAGCACTTTACGCTCCGAAGAGCTTCTTCATGCACGCGGCGTCGCTCGATCAGGCTTTCGCCCATTGTCGAATGTTCTTGACTGCAGCCACCCGTAGGTGTATGGACCGTGTCGCAGTTCCATTGGTGGGGGTCGCGCTCTCACGCCCCCTAGCCGTCATAGCCTTGGTGAGCCATTACCTCACCAACAAGCTGATAGCCCGCAGGCCTCTCCCAGAGCCAATCTAAGTGATTTACTCCGACGCTCTTACGAGATCGGAGACTATCGGGAATTAGTCCATCTTTCGATGGGTTATACCCGTCTCTGGGGTGAGTTCCTACGTGTTACTACCCCGTCTGCCACTCCCGCGATAACAATTTATATTGCTATAAATCGAAATCGGGGCGTTCGACTTGCATGCCTTATCCACGCCGCCAGCGTTCATCCTGAGCCAGGATCAAACTCTCTTAAAATTGCTCGCGCCTAAGCGCGGCAATTTGTGAACGGGACAAAAGAGAAAATTCTTTTGTCGCTTTTTTTTACCTGCCTCTTGGCGGGAATTTTGTGTGTGCCCCGATTTTGTATTCCGATACGCCAAAAGCATATTAGGAATCCACAATAAACAAATTTCCATTTGTTTATTGGGACAAAATCGAGGATCCGCGATTTTCATTTATGAAAATCGGGACATTTTCTACTAACTGTTTCTTATTAAATTTTCAATGTTCGCGCGTTCTGAATCTATCAACCCCGCACCTTTTGATCCATAAGAGGTGCTGGGTAAAAATGCAACCGCTCCGACCACTTATTGTATTTTCAATACGGCGTCGGAGCGGTAGCACAGCTAGACTTTCAAGGTTGTTATCTTGAGTTTTTCATAACTATGTCCCATTATAGGGCGACCCTAATGCTTGTCAAGAAGGATTTTATCCTTTAAAGTCCTCATCAAGGAGGTGCTTATGTTGTTTAAAAATCCTGTCCTTTGGCGTTGGGTTTTACTGTTGATCTTCTTGGCCTTAGCTATCTATTTGGCGATTAACGGACCCGACTCGGCTATTTATGGCGCTGACGAATCCTTCCTTTATTGCAACCACATCTTGACAAGAGGGAAGATGGTTTCGGTTCAAGAAGATTTTAAAAATGGCAGAATCGAAATTGGCTGGCAAATTGCAAGTGACAAACGCATAGTCCAGCTAATGTTTTTGAAATCAGAAGTCTGGTCTCCCGCATTTTACGGTGAGAGTCGAGAAAAGATAGACCAACTCATTGTCTTAAATCCGGGATGTCGTCCCACTTCCAGTCCAGCCCACACTCTTCTTGGCCCACCAGAACTTTTGCGCCCTTAGCTCTAACCACACCCTCTACTTCAAAGAAGGCCAGTACTCACTCGCTGGCCTTTCTTGTTTTTTGTCTAAATTCGTTAATTTTTTTATGATCTCCGGAAAGCAAAACTTTCGGAACAGTATATTTTTTTCCGCGCCAGATCAAAACTTCCGGTCTGGTGTAGTGCGGATATTCTAACTCGCCTTCCGTCGAATCGGCCTCCTTTTTTAATTCGCGCCGCAGAAAGGATTCGTCTTCGAGAGAAGACCAATTTATTACATTTGGAATTAGCCGAGTGATAGCTGAAACAACAACCATTGCTGCCACATCTCCGTCGGTCGTTATATACGGCCCGATAGAAACCTCTTCGGCCTTAAGTATTTTCGTAACCCTCTCGTCGATGCCTTCATACCTACCTGTGATAAAAACAAAGTTGCTATATTTTTTTGACCAATCGTAAGCCATTTTCTGATTAAACTGTTTCCCTTTTGCAGACAGCACAATAATCTTCGACTTGGTAACCGGGTTACCAAGTGATTTAACTATGCGTAAAATTGGCTCCGCCATGAGCACCATCCCCGCCCCTCCGCCGAACGGCCGATCATCGACTTTCTTATGTTTATCGCGTGTGGAATTGCGGAGGTTATGAATTTTAATCTCAACTTTCTTTTTTTCCTGTGCGCGCTTAATGATAGACTCCGAAAAATATGAATCAAAAATCTTCGGGAAGATTGTGATGATATCGAATCTAATCCTTGACATTATGGATATTATACAGTAAGATGTTTTTAAAAGAAAGGAGTACTTATGACGAAAAAAACCTGTGGCCAAATTCTTTTGTTTGGCGGGACTATTGGCATCGGGAGTGCATTTAGCGCATTTTACGCCCCCTCTTCAATTCTCCCTGTGATTGGACTTGCTATTGGGTTACTCTGTATTGCTACCGCCGGCTTCATAGCGGCTATAAACAGATGGTAAAACCTGGCAAGTGACCCCTAACAAGCCGTCCTGTTGCGAATATTCGCGACGCGGACGGCTTTTGTTTTTTCTGCCGACTTCTGCTAAAACAGAATGGGAAAGGAGACTGCCATGGACAAAAGTTCTTTAAAGTCTGATTTTTTTATTGTCGCAGCCATTCTTTTTGTTTTCTTGATGTATCAACGATGGCACGACGCACATTTCCCCGCACCTAGCTTCATTATGGATACATCGCGCCATATTGTGATTGGCGGCATATTGGTCGCGCTTATAATTATTTTCTTCAAGATGATTGCCTTTCGCTCAAAGGAAAAAGAGAAAGCGAGATTCGATGCCGAAGAAAATGAACGAAAAATGCGCTGCGATGCAATCGATAAAATGGAGCTCGGAGAACCTAGAGAAAAGGGAGTCGAGCCATGAGCGCGCCTCGATTTATGCCCCTCCGGAGAATTGATCGCGGTCTTGCTATTCATGCAAAGATTTTCACGACTCTAATCGCCGGAGGCTGTGGAACCTATATTTTCTGCGTTCTATATTTTTCCGGCATTCATGGGGTTTTTGCAGGAATATTCGGCAAAATCACATCGTTAGTGATAGCTCCGCTCGTTTGGTCAAAAGTAAAACGCAAGCCTCCGCAATGGCATCAATAACAAAGCCGCCCCAAGATTTAATCAAAGGGCGGCTTCGTACTTATACTGATTTATTTTTTAGAGTTTCAAATCTTCCATCACTTGATCCATGCTGGATCCCGGCGGCGTAGCTCTTCGCTCCGGTCGCGTAGAACCCTCCGGCTCTTCAATCTTCAAGTTCACTCTGGCATGATTTTTCATGCCAACGACTCGAAGAAGCGTCCGAATAGCTTTTGCGGTGTTGCCGTTCCGTCCAATTACCTTGCCCATGTCCGCGGGGTTTATCTTGAGAGTCAAAAGTACCCCCATTTCGTCCACCGCGCGAACAACTTTCACATCAGACGGATTGTCAACGAGTGACTTGATTGTGAATTCAAGAAACTCCTGATCTCCGAATTTTTCTGCCATGTTTCGTTAAGTTATCCTGTAATAATCTACAATTTCGACCTGATTATCTATCTATTATAGCAAGCTTTAACTCTAAAGTCAAACAGCT
>JAHFOJ010000025.1 GCA_023266875.1 Candidatus Giovannonibacteria bacterium
CTACCAAAACACAATCAAACACGAACACGAAGGAGATTGCCCTAATGAATTTGAGACTTCATATGCTCCTGAACGACCAGAGATTGTTTATTGTGAGAGGTGTTATCTTGGGGAGGTGGTATAAACCTGCCTGCCGGCAGGGGTCGAATTATTATAATAAGATTTTATGGTTTTTAATTATATAACTTGTGCCTCCGAAGAAGAGGCGAAGAAAATTAGCAGAATACTTTTGAGGAAAAAAGCTGCCGGCTGCGTCAATATTTATCCTATTCAATCAATGTATTCTGAGAATGGATCTCTTAAAGAAGTTGCTGAATATGTGGTTATTGCGAAAACAATTGATTCAAAGGTACAAAGTGTTGAGGATATTATTCGGGAAAACCACTCATACAAAGTTCCTTTTGTCGGGACCATTTCTCTTACGCGTCTTAATCGCGAATACAAGGAATGGCTAACCGGAATTCTTGCTTAGCCTGCCTGCCGGCAGGCGGGTGTGTTAGAATAGACATATGGCAGATGCGCAAAATAGCGAGAATGAAAAAATAGTTTATTTCGCGAAAACAAATTTCCGCGGGGCAAACAGAATTTTCGGCATAAAACAGCGGGACCGCCGCCAGCATTTTTATGTTGTAGGGAAGAGCGGTACCGGAAAATCTGAAATGCTAAAAAACATGGTTCTGCAAGATATTAATAATGGGATGGGAGTCGGAATTGTCGATCCGCACGGGGAGCTGGTCGAGGATATTTTGCGGAAAATCCCGTCTTCGCGGATTAATGATGTAATATATTTTGACCCTTCCGATATGGAACATCCTGTCGGTTTTAATGTGCTTGAAGTTCCCGATCCTAGATTCAAACATATTGTTGTCTCGGATCTGATGGCGATTTTCACGAAAATCTGGGCGAACGTGTGGTCCGCTCGTATGGAGTATATTTTACAAAACTGTATTTTGGCGCTTCTCGACACGCCAGGGACTACGCTTTTAGGTATACCGCGAATTTTGGTTGACAAAAATTATCGTGAGCGCATTGTACGAAATATTAGAGACCCAGTTGTCCGCTCTTTTTGGATTCATGAGTATGAATCCTGGCGGGAGCAATTTCGAAATGAGGCGATCGTACCAATTCAGAACAAAGTTGGACAGTTCTTAAATACTCCAATGATCAGAAATATAGTCGGTCAGCCGAAAAGCACGCTAAATGTTCAGCAAATCATGAACGAGGGGAAGATAGTTTTGGTGAACGTATCAAAGGGAAAGCTGGGAGAAGACAATTCCGGACTCCTTGGAGCAATGGTAATTACAAAAATCCAGCTTGCTGCAATGGAGCGCGTTCGGATCACAGAGGATGAACGGAAAGATTTTTATTTATATATAGATGAGTTCCAGAATTTTGCGACGGATTCTTTCGCGTCTATTCTTTCAGAGGCTAGAAAATATCGGCTCAATTTGATTGTGGCGCACCAATATATAGGGCAATTGGTTACGGACACATCTACTAAAGTTCGCGACGCCATTTTTGGGAATGTCGGGACAATGATCATTTTCCGTGTCGGCGCCGCGGATGCCGAAGCGCTCGAGCCGGAATGCGAGCCGGAATTTATGATTCAAGATTTAGTCAATTTGCCGAATTATCATATTTATTTGAAGTTGATGGTGAGCGGTGTATCTTCTAGGCCTTTCTCCGCGGTAACTTTACCGCCAATGCGTTGGGGCGATGACGAAGATCATTCCGAAAAAATAATCAAAGTATCGCGCGAACGTTACAGTTTGTCCAGAACCGAAGTCGAGGATAAAATTGAGCGCTGGTCTTCGGCATTGTTTGAAAATGAAGAAGAGGGTTCAAAAGAAACAAAAGAAAAATATAAGACGCGCTGTTCGGTTTGCGGGAAAGAGGTTACTGTGAATTTCAAGCCGGACGACCGCAGGCCTATTTACTGTCCCGAACATTTGAAGCAAGTGGAATCGGGCGCGATTCCGCCGGTTCCATCCAGACGGCCTATTGGCGGCGGGCGCGCAAGCGGGCGCTTTGGCGATACGCTCTCAGATTTAGGAATTGAGCTTAGCCCTGAAGAAAGAGTCGAAGCGGAAGAAAGGCGCGAAGGAACAAGGTCGCGGCCTCAAGCACCCCGCGAACGCGAAAACCGGCCAGCTCCGTTTCCGGGCCGTAACAATGATCGTGAACGGTTTAATCGTCCGCCGTCATTTCGAGAGGGGGCTCCGGTCTTAAAAGTTGAAAAGCAAAGTGAAACAATTTCACTTAATTCCCTGAAAGTGCCTGTAGGTCAGATTGAAAAACAAAAAAGAGGCCCTGATCTTGCTGGATTAAGGGACGCTCTTAAAGAAGCTGTGCCTGCAGAAAAGGATAAAAATTAATTGGTGCCATAGATGGCATAAGTTTTTTTGCGCATAGTTGATATTGCGAAGTTTCCCCTAATTCTATCTGCTGCAGCAATTCCAAGAGCTTTCCCCAAGTCCGGCATCGCGAGAATGTTTTTTATTGCGGATGCAAGCGCGTTTATATTTTCCGGCGGAATAATAATGCCAGTTTTCCCATTTTCAATAATTTCAGAGTTTCCTCCGACTGAAGTTGTAATGATGGGAAGACTAGCAAGGCTTGCTTCCATTAGCGCGTAAGAAAGTCCTTCTTTTCGCGAAGGCATTACAAAAATATCAAATGCTTTTAGATTTTTATAAGAATCAGGTGAAGATGGTGTTATTTTTATAGGCAGAGTCCCCATAATTTGTTTTTTTTGGGCATATAAAGTTTTTTCTTCACTAGGTGTGCCGTGTCCTATAATGACAGCTTCGATATTTGTTTG
>JAHFOJ010000014.1 GCA_023266875.1 Candidatus Giovannonibacteria bacterium
AAATCAAATCCGCGCCATCCAAACAAAGCTCCAGCGACTTCTGGACGGCTATTTAGAGCAGGATATTGAACGCGAAATATACCGCGAACAAAAAACAAAACTTCTTTTAGAAAAGAAGTCGCTGGACGAGAAAATGGCGCGGATTGAACAAAAGCAGAATGATTGGCTCGAACCGATGAAAGAATGGATAAAAGTCGCTACAAACCTCGTCAAAATCGCAAGGGATAGCAACCTTTTGGAGAAAAAGGTTGCTGCCAAAGAAATCTTTGGCTCGAACCTGCGCTTGGCGAGCCGCGCCGTGCGCGGCGAGCCAGTGTTTCCATACCTTTCCGCGCTTCGCGCGGCCGAATCGGTCGGGCAAAAATCCGAAAGTTTGATATTGGTGCTCGGGGCCGGACTCGAACCGGCACGGAGTTTTACCTCCACAGGATTTTAAGTCCTGAGTGTCTACCAATTTCACCACCCGAGCCTAATATTCTATTACGCCACCGTACTTACTTAATCCATTTTTAGATTGTAAGCAAATCGTGGCTTTTTTAAACTTGCGGTTTAAAGCTAAACAATCTTTATAATAACACTTCTGTAATATAATTTTAGCTGCTAATTTACCGAATTTGATTTGGTATATAAAATTTTTCCTGTTGTTGTTTTTATACCCATAAAACTTCCCTCGCACTTTAGATTTCCTTTCAATTTCCTCTTTAAGCCAGAGGATGAATTTTTTTGCTCCAGAAACTATCCTCAAAGACCACTGCTCAGTATGATTTGTTTTATGAACCCACTGTGAAATATTGCCGTCGCCGTCTATAACTCCTCTCAAAAAATCAAAGAAGTAACGGCCAGGAATTTCTAATCTACCGAGTGATAAACTTTTCGCAGGAGTAAGCCCAACGCCCATTAAGAATCTATAAAATTGGACACTGCCAAATTGAATTTGATACGAAATATCTTTTTTAAAATTATATTTACAGCCAATTTTATTATTTAATTTCAAAGATCTTTTCAATTGAAATAAAAGTTCTTTGTCCTTTGAGGTAAAATTAATATGCCTTCTATCAGAACTTAGGTTTCCATCAGCCGTTATAAATCCTACAACATACCATAAATTAGTTGGTTTTATTAAACTTAAGTCAACCATTATTTTATTGTAAAATAACTAAAGGTCAAATACCAGCGAACTGTCAAAAATCTTTACTCGGAGGCCGAGGGGGAATTGGCCACAACTCTTTGCTTCGCAAAGAGTTGTGGCCCCGCCTCGCGGTCGCTACGCGACATCGCTCCGGCTTTCAATTCCCCGCGCGAGCCAAACAATTAGCTCGCTCTTCATCGACGCCTCTTGAGGCCGAGGGGGGAATTGAACCCCCGTATAAGGGATTTGCAGTCCCTTGCCTTACCACTTGGCTACTCGGCCGTAGAAAAATCATATTAACTTTTATTTTGATTTTTTAAAAGCTTTTCAATATGCAATCTTCGCTTCTCCGATTCGTCAATTTCGAATTCAAGCTTTGGTACAAATTTCGACTTTATTTTTTCGGCAATATGTCCTCTTAACTCGCGCTTCGAATTCTCTAGAGATTTTAACACATCCGATTCCTTGCCGTCAGGCCAAACAGAAAATAATATTTTAACTGTTCCTAAGTCTTCGGAAATTGATATGTTTGTAACAGAAATAATCGACCCGGACATTTTGATATTAAGTTCGACCCACTCGGAAACAACTCTTAAATATATCGATGTTAATTTCTCACGCTTGCGCGCGTCGGGACTCATCCCGTTAGAAAACTTAAATGCGGCTCGCTCGACATTAGCAAGTTCAAAATCATAATAAAAATTCTCATAAGATTTTCAAAATTTGCAGATTTTCTAACGGGACTCATAGCTTAGGCTGCCTTATTACTTCTTCAAAAATTTCCAATTGATCACCGGGCACAATTTCTGCCGCGCTTTCAAGCATAACCCCAAACTCCTGCCCTTCGGATACTTCTTTAACCTTAGATTTTCCAGATTGCAATTCCAAAATCCTGCATTCGTTTAAGCTAAATTCGCGCCTTTTCAAGGTTAACTTCGCGCCATCGATTATTTTTCCAGTCTCAACCTTGCCTCCAACAATTTGCTTTTTCCCATCAATCTTAAAGATTTTCAAGACTCTAGCAAGCCCTAGGGCGACGCGTTCGCTCGTTCGAGGAAGCTGATTTTCTATCTCGAGCTTTGCCCAGTCGCTAAGCTCATAGATTACTGAAAATACCTTGAGGCTCACTTGCAGTTTTAAAGCCAATTCTTCTGAATTCGCATCGGTTTTCACCCGAAATCCTATCAGCAATGTGCCTTTTGCACCCGATGCAAACTTCACATCATTTTCGCCAATATTGCCTACCTCCCGGCGGATAATTTTCATAAAAAACTTATCTGACTTTAATTTTCCGAGTTCGTGCTCAATTGCCTCAATCGATCCTGCAGTATCCGCCTTAATCACAACTGAAATAACTTTTATATCATTATGCTCCAGTCCTGAAATTTCCCGGACATTTTGAAAATCCTTTTTTGCCATGCGAGCTTCATCCATACTTCGTTCAGAATTATATACCGCAAATTCGGTCCCAACGGCTGGAATATTGTCAAACCCAACAACTCTAGCCGGACTGCCAGCAAAAATTTCATTCTTGGCGCTTCCCTTAAAATCTTCCAATATCCTCACTTTTGCTCGAGCGTCGCCGGCCAAAATAAAATCTCCTTTTTTCAGCGTGCCAAGAGTCAATAGAAGCGTAGCGGCATTCCCCCGCCTTTGGTCCAGATGAGATTCAATAACTACGCCCGCGGCCGGCTTATCAAAATTCCCGTTTTGAGCTTCGAGTTCATAGACAAGCAAAATCATCTCGAGCAGATCGGAAACGCCCTCTCCCGACTTTGCGGAAACTTTGCAAATTGGAATCGAGCCGCCCCAATCCTCAAACAAAATCCCCTTGTCCGCGAGTTCTTTTTTTACCCGCTCCGGATCTGCAGAATCTTTATCAATTTTATTTAAAACTAGAATATAAGGTAGCTTTGCTTCGTTTATAGTTTTTAGGGCTTCCACTGTTTGCGGCTTAACTCCTTCATCTGCGGCAACAACCAATATTCCCACATCCGCGACTTTCGCCCCACGCGAACGCATGAGTCCGAATGCTTCGTGACCGGGAGTATCGAGAAAGGTTATTTTTTTTCTCTCGCCTTCTTTATTTGTATGCTCTATCTCGTACGCGCCCATATGCTGCGTAATCCCGCCTGATTCTCCGCCAGCCACATTTGTTTTGCGGATATTATCAAGAAGCGTTGTTTTGCCATGATCAATATGACCCAAAACAACAACAATTGGCTGACGATTATTCAATTCCGCAGTTTTGTCATTCACGCCGTTAGAAAATTAAAAATAAGCTAATAAATTTCCACCAAAAGTTATAAATTTAATCATAGTAGTTTAAAAAATAAATAGTAATTTTCTAACGGGGTTCATATCTATTTTCTATCGCTTCAAAGCAAGCTCTATTGCCTGTGTCTCTTCTTTTGAAAGTTGGTAAGTCGATACGCCGCCAATCAAAGGCTTTCCATAAAGGCGCGACGTTTCCCGTCCGTATAAAGACGAAATGACAAACCCGTTTTTCTTTTCATCCATTAAAGCCAAAGCGAAACTTTGATCCGATCCCGCGTCATGAAACGGATTAAAGCGGACAAGGCCCACGTATTGCGCGGAACGCAAAAGCCGCCTCTCCACACCCGCAAGATATTTTTCTATTTCTTCCCGCGACTCATGCATATTCTGGATTTCCGCTGAAATCTCTTTCATAAGCCCCTCCAAATCCTTCGCGCTCTTGCCTCCAAAAACGCGCCGCATGCGGATTTCAAAAAAAATAATCCAGATAAGCTCGGCTATGGAAACTACGCTGACCACATAAATTAAAATTTTGTCATTCACGCCGTTAGAAAATTAAAAATAAGCTAATAAATTTCCACCAAAAGTTATAAATTTAATCATAGTAGTTTAAAAAATAAATAGTAATTTTCTAACGGGGTTCATAATTTCATTAAGATAACTAATCCCGCCCAAAGCGGAAGGGGTGGGACTCGAACCCACAAACCCCTTTCAGGGTTCCGGTTTTCGAGACCGGTGCCTTACCATTCGGCGCACCCTTCCGCTTTAGGAAGGAGGGTCGTGATAAAAGTATCTCTAATCTAACAATTTTTTGCCCATTAAACAAGAAAAAGGCGTCGGTAGAAACCTAGCCTTTTTCTTAGGCAAGCGCTAGTCATTGAAAGTCAGGTTGAACGTTTTTTCAAGCGCAGTTTGGGCGCTGAACGGCGCCAAAATGCCTTACTCATCCGGGCGGCGAATTCTCTGAATCGCCACGGCCAGGTTCTGAAGTCCCACTGCATCAGATCGTATGCGAAATAAGATCCGACGCAGAAAAGAACGGCCAAGGCCACAATGAACGCGCGGTTCCAGTCCGGGAAATAAACGTGGAATACGGCGATGCAAGCTGATAGAACAAAAAAGACGCAGAGATAGAAAATTGACATAAAATAAGTGAAGCTCGGTTTATCTATCTCATCATAATCGACGTCTGGAATGCCCGTTGGATAAAGTGACTCTGCCACAAACGCGACCCAAGACACGATCAAACATACGCCAACAAAGTAAACGATCAACGTGCTGAAGATAATCGCCTTCAAGGCCGGCCATGGGAAACTCAAAAGCGGCGATCCCATAATTAGACTCACCTCCTTTCTCTGGTAAGCGCTAAAAATCAAAAATCAATCTGTTTGAAACTATACCACGAATAAGGAAAAAACACAAAAATATTGAAGTCTGACTCCAATATAAGTTAGAGCGCCCCACACTGATAAATCTCGACGTAGCAGTGGACCTAGGGGTAATCGAAACCCCGCCTCATCCATGCCATGGATGCGTTCTACCACTGAACTATAGGCCCAACGCCAACTTATTTTTTTTTTAAAGTTGGCTATGCGTTTTCAGATTGTATTGAATATTTTAAACTTTTTCAACCGATTCCGATTTTTTCGAGAATACATATAGATAAAGAATTTCGAGAACACCGAGCGTGTTTATGACAAGTAAAACAACAAACCATATTTTCTCGCCGCGCCGAGCCGCCTGCCACAAAGCCATCCCCTTCCAAACTAAAGTCCACACAACTGCAGCTACAAGAATCAGCCCCACAAAAACTGGCAACGGCCCCCAAAAGGGCGTGACCCAATGCCCATAATTATTTTGAAGCCAACTGTTATACATCATAATTTTCCTAATGAAACTTAACTTTTAATGCCGACCGACCTTTGGCGCCCCTACTCCGAGTCGAACGGAGATTTATTCCTTAGGACGGAATTGTTCTGTCCATTGAACTATAGGGGCTTATCCCTTTATTTATAACACAACATTTTGATATTCTTAATTTATGACCGAACACGAAAAAAAGATTATGGACGCGGTGGATAAAGTTCTGCCCGCAGTCGTTACGATCACAATTACAAAAGACGTAAAAGACATAACGCGCGACCTTCCGCTTGAGTTTTTCCGCTTGCCGCATTATCAAGAATTTTTAGAGCACGAAATAGAACATGCGCCAAAAGATGACAAGGGAAGAATCAAAGTCGGCGGCGGCTCCGGTTTTTTTGTATCAGACATGGGTTTAGTGCTCACAAACCGTCACGTTGTGGCCGATCACTACGCAAAATACAGTGTGATTGCGTCAGGTGAAAAAAAATTTGAAGCGATAGTTCTCGCTCGCGACCCTATAAATGACGTGGCCGTGCTCAAAGTAGAAACTAAAGAAAAATTGCCGGCTATAAAAATGGGAGAGACAAAAAATCTTCGCCTTGGGCAGACCGTGATCGCGGTTGGCAACGCTTTAGGCGAATTCCAAAACACAGTTTCGACCGGTGTCGTCTCTGGCCTATCACGCTTTATCTCCGCTTCAGGCGACATGATGGGCCGCCAAGAGCGCCTTCGCGGATTAATCCAGACAGACGCCGCGATCAACCCCGGGAATTCCGGAGGCCCGCTCGTAAATCTTGACGGCGAAGTAATTGGAATAAATGTTGCGGTCATTTTCGGAGCGCAAAACATTGGATTTACGATTCCAATTGAACGCGCAAAGAAAGATCTGGAAGAAATAAAAAAATTCGGGCGCATCCGCCGCCCATATCTAGGAGTGCGTTATATGCTTTTAAATAAATTTTTAAAAGATCGCTTCGGCCTGCCGATAAGCAATGGCGCGTTGGTTGTAAATGAAGGGATCCCGGGAGATTTTGCGGTCATGCCTAACTCTCCCGCTTTCGCTGTTGGGATTAAAGAATTCGACGTCATCACCCATTGCGACGGAAAAGAGATAAACGAGAAAGAATCTCTTGAAGACATGCTGTCTCCCCACGAAATCGGCGATGTAGTTACCTTAAGAATATTCAGAGAAGGAAAAGGGCGTGAATTCAAGGTTACGCTCGGAGAATTCCGCAAGGAAGTTTGATTAGTTCGCCGCTGTTTGCTTTATTTCTAAAAGCATCGTCAATTTTGGCTGGTCAAACCCAATGACCACGTCATTTCCAATTGTAATAACTGGCACTCCGAACTGTCCGGAACGTTTTATCATCTCTTCCCGAGCCTTGATATCCGTAGCTACATTCAATTCCTTATATTCAATATTATTCTTTATAAAGAAATCTTTGGTCATGCGGCAATAAACGCAGGATGGTGTGGTATAAATTGAAACTTCTTTCATAAAAATATTCTACCTGAAACCAACCAAGCGCACAACTGTTTATAAAGTTATTCGTATCGAAGCGCCTCAATAGGGTCTTTTCGCGAGGCCTGGCGCGCAGGATAAATGCCAAAGATCAAACCCACCGAGCCCGATACAACGAGGCCCACCAAAGCCGCGGACCATGGGAAAATAAAATGCCAGTCCGCGCCAATGGCGCGTGAGAGAACAATAGAAATTAGGAAAGACAAAAGAGCCCCGACAAAAATGCCGGCAACGCCGCCAAGCGATGTAAGTGTGATCGCCTCCAATAGAAACTGGGTCAAAATATTTTTTTCAGTCGCTCCCACTGCTTTTCTAAGCCCGATCTCGCGAGTCCGCTCTGTCACCGATACCAGCATGATATTCATAATTCCAACGCCCCCCACCAACAAGGAAATTGATGCAACTGAAACTAAAAACAAAGTGAGAATACTGGTTATGAGCCCCAAGCTCGAGGCTAAGTCAGCCTGCGTTTGCACAAAGAAATCATCTTTGGCTGTGTCTGTAATATTATGGGATTCACGCAATGTTAATTTAACGTCCGCGGCGGTACGCTCAATATTCTGCTGCAAATCAGCTTCGATAATAAAGCGATGAAAATATTTGATGCCTAAAATATATTTTTGGGCAGTGGTATAAGGCATGATAGCCATATCGTCGAAATTGAAAAAAGAAACTTGCCCCTTTTTCGGCAATACACCGACTACGCGAAAAGGGCGATTATTTATTTTGATGCGCTCTCCTAAAGCATCAGACGCTCCGAAAAGTTCATCTTTCACTTTCGATCCGATAATGACCGATTCGGATAATCCCTGCACATCCTCCTGCGTAAAAAACGCGCCTTTGTCGGGAACAATTTTAAAAATTTTAGGGAAAACATCCGAAACGCCAAAAATGGTCAGTCGATAAGTCTCGTCGCCATACGAACTCCCTTGTGATCCGAAAACAACAGGCATAATCGTCGCAGCAGTCGGAACGTTAGATTTATCTTTAAGCGCGGTGAAATCTTTTTCTTTCAGCGAATCAGAAAAAATTTGAGCAAAATCGGAAGGACCGGAGGGCTGCCTGCCCGGGATAACCGCCACAGTATTTGATCCAAGCCCCTGAACTTGCGCTAAAATTAAATTTTGCGCGCCCTGCCCAAGGGACATTATCAAAATAATCGCCGCAATGCCGATTACAATGCCCAAAATAGTGAGAAGAGTTCTAGATTTGTTCGCCTTTAGTCCTATAGCCGCAAGTTTGAAAGCGTGGCTGGTTCTCATGGTTAGATATGCGAGGCCTTACGTCTTTTCGCGACTGGTAAATCTGATTCAATTTTGCCGTCTTTAATATGGATAATCCGTTCGGCGTGTTCGGCGATATCCACTTCATGAGTTATTAAAATAACAGTGCGCCCTTCTTTTTCATTTAGGTTTTGCAATATACTGATCACCGTTTCTCCAGATTTGGAATCCAAATTACCAGTCGGCTCATCTGCAAAAATAACCTTCGGATTATTAATAAGTGCCCGCGCAATAGCGGCTCGCTGCTTTTCTCCACCGGAAAGACGGGATGGTTCGTGTCGAAGTCGATGTGTAAGGCCGACCGAGGCAATCGCTTTTTCGGCCAAATTGTTCCACAAGTTTTCTTTGACTCCGGAATAAGCAAGCGGTAATTTTACGTTTTCCAAAACCGAAGTCCGCGCTAGCAAATTGAAAGCTTGGAATACAAATCCGATTTCCTCGTTCCGCACTTTTGCGATTTCATCATCTGAAAATTCAGAAATGGTTTTTCCGTCGAAGCGGTACTCGCCGGAAGTAGGACGATCCAAAAATCCCAAAATATGCAAAAGCGTAGACTTGCCAGAGCCAGAAGGGCCCATAATCGCAACAAATTCGCCTTTCTTTATCGAAAAAGTTATGCCGCAAACCGCCGCAGTCGCAGATTCCCCTTCCGTATAGGTTTTCTCCAAATTCTTAACCTCGATTAAGGACATTTTTATTTTATCTGGCCAGAAATCAAGACTTTTTCGCCCTCGCGAACTCCTTCTAAGATTTCAACATTACCATCGGATCCCTTTAAACCTACTTTAACCTCACGCTCTTCAATTTTATTTCCATCGCCCAGAATACTGACAAATTTCTTATCATTTTTTATGAAAACAGTGCGCTGCGGAACCGCAATAGCATCATCACGTTTGTCGGTCGCGATATCGATATTTGCAGTCATACCAGATCGAATGCGCTTATCCTCTTTTGAAAATTCCAAGGTAATTTTATATGTGGCTACACCTTCAATTATAGTTTCGGCAGGGTCAATTTGAATTAATTTAGCTTCAAAGAAAATATCCTCCCCATAAGCATCGAGAGTGACTCTTGCAGTATCTGAAAGCTTAACTTTTGCGATATCGACCTCCGGAACGAAAGCTTCGATTTGAAACTCCGCCTCTGATATTAAAGAGATCATGCTAGCATTTGGGGAAGCAATTTCGCCCACCTTTGCATCCTGCTTTGTAACAACGCCATTAATCGGCGAATAA
Source organism: Candidatus Giovannonibacteria bacterium (assembly GCA_023266875.1). Lineage (GTDB taxonomy): Bacteria > Patescibacteriota > Minisyncoccia > JACPKW01 > UBA11713 > JAHFOJ01. The sequence continues at coordinate 9,310 of JAHFOJ010000014.1, forward strand.
ATAACTGTTTTTGAAATTTGTGCGCGAACGCTGTCGGCGGCGGCTTTCAATCCGTCGACTGTCGCGGACTGGGCAGATATTTGCTCCGGAGTCGAGCCTGCTTTTTTTAAGGCAAGTTCCTCTTGGGCCAATGACAGTGAGGACTTAGCGGAAGTTAAGCTGGAATTTGCCGAAGAAAGACTCGAGATGGCTGTGTTCACATTCGTCCTCCCGGTTGAAACATTGGATTTGTAGCCGTCAATCGTGGTTTGCGAAAAACTGGAATTTGGGGTCAAAGAATTCACCGCCAAAGCCGCTTTGTCTAAAAAATTCTTTATGAAATCCAGATTCTTGCCGGCAGCGCTCGCATAAGAGGAAAAATCACTTGAAGCAGAAAGACCTGTAAGTGAAGAATTCCAGTTGTTCAATAAATTCTCTACTGAAAGCCGCTCTGATTGTAAGTTAATCTGGAGCTGAGAATCAAAAAGCGAAAAAGCCAATTGAGGATTTGAACCGCGCGGATTTGAAAAAAATGAATCCACCTTGTTTCTGACCGCATCTTCCGACTTTGTGTAAGAATCATTTAGAGTTGCAACAAAACTTCTCTTGGCGTCTTCCAAAGAAGCTCCAGCATTCATGACTTTAATCTGGCTCACTTGAATTTCTTCGGGGCGTACGCCCTTATTCAACTCATCGAGCTTAGCTTGGGCCGATCTTACATTTGCCAAAGCCTGGTCCAGCTGGGCCCGAAGATCAGCATTATCCAAACTAGTCAACGTTTCGCCTTGAAAAACTTTATCGCCAACTTTTATCGGGATATACGCGACTCTGCCAGATTTCTCAAAAGCCAAATCAACATTTTGGTCGGCCTTAACCTTACCAGTTACGCTGACCTCTTGCAAAATTCCTGTTCGCCTGGCAATTTCGAAACTAAATGTTTGTTTGGGACGTGAAAAATAAAAATATCCGGAAATAATTGTTGCGATTATTATTAGCCCGGTAAGCCACGGGCTACGCTTTAATAATTGGATAAATTTATTCATGTGATGATATTCTAAATCTAATTCGAAAAAAAGAAAACGATAAAAATCAGAATTATGATGGCAGCCAAAAGCCTCGCGAATATTTTTGAATTCATGTGCCGCGATCTCTCACGATAAATAATATTAGGATTCAAATTAGACGAAAGCCGGACTTGCCTCTTTAGTTTTTCTGCGAATGTCTCCGGATGCCCGATGAAGTAATTGCAGGCAGAACAAAAAAGCAATTCGTTTTTCAGTCCAAGATTAGAAAAGCAAAATGGGCAGTTGGGATTTGGCTCATTCATTAGCCCGTATTCCAGCATAAAATGGTAAAAAAGACAACAAGGTGTAATTAGAACTAGTTGGAAATTTGCTAATACGAAGAATGGCCTGTCAGGGATAGAACCTGAACAGGCCATTTCTAAATCAATCTGCCTTCTCGTTTTCTTGCAACAATTCTCCAAACTCTCTTGGCGTGAGAAGTCGCCCGCCTTTCGGATTTCCCCACTTTGTCCAATTTCTATTGAATAGCCCTAAACCAGTAAAGTATGAGCCGTCCCCGCACGGCTTCTCCGCGGCAGGCTCATTACCATAAACCAACAGTAAATTCTCGAGCGATAAGGCGCCTAGCCGTTCGCTGCTGAGCTCCCGTTCAATAGTCTCTTCCGACCACCCTGCATCCATCGCCAGAATCCTGGCGCACACATGCAATGCAACGGCCAACTTTTTAACAAGGATCGCGGTGGGGATCCTTAAAGGATTTTCCTTCTTATTCTTATCGCCGATAATGCCTATACACCAAAGCGCGCCGGGTTTCCCGCATATCCTCTCCACTTGTTTCGGCGCGGCAACGATAATTTCATGAAATCCTTTCTCCGTGATAAACCATGATTCATTGTAGTCTTCAATGACTACATGCGGCTCCGGCCCCGGCATTCTGGAACCCTTCCAAACTTCTGCGGCATGCGCGAAGCTGACAGATAACCCAAATAAAAGCTGGATAATAAATATAAGCATCTACCTCTCCTCCTTTTTATTCAGACTGTTAGATTCCGCCGATTGCCCGCAAGGCCAATAATCCGCCGGTGTATTTGGAGACAGACGATAACGCTTGGTGAGCAGGCGATGCTCGCGTTCGGAATCATTTTTTTTCTCGCGCTCTATCGCCTCATTTGTCCTATCCTGGTCCAACGTCGCGATATGTTCGCACTCGTGCTTGGCGACAACATCGTTATCGACCGTCCACATATGGCTGACCCCGCCGGAGGTATCGACTATAACACAGCCCTGAGCAAACCCCAGCAGACTAATATGGGCCTGAAGACTGGCGATCTCTTCATGTGAGCCCCCGCGAATTTTGTACTGTTCCAACTGTTCCTTGGCGCCTTTAAGGCATTCTATTCTCACGAGCTCCGGTTGAGTTACATGGATATGCCATATCTTACCGCGCAGAGTAACATACATGGACTCACGTTCATTGTCAGTGCGGATCTCCGGCACAGAACCAGGTAGCCATATTGGTATTGGTATGGGCATGCAGCCTGAAAGTAAGATTGCGAAAATGATCCAGAGATTATTCCGAATTATATTCATTTTTCCTCCAAAGAGCTAAGCGCTGTTTAGACTACAAATTAGCACAACGCTTAGTAAATATCAATAACTCCCAACTCCACGAAGCGGTTATTATTTAGTAGTATTGAAAAAAAAGATTTCTTGCTAGGGCGGACTAGCTAAAACTCGTAATATTATATTAACTGTTGACTGTTAAGTTAATATGGAGTAGATTAAGGCTATGAATAATAAAGATTATGTTACATCGGTTGAGTTGGCTAAACTTTTAAATTTAAGCCACGTGGCAATTTATAAGAAAATATTAGGCGGGAAAATAAAAGCTAAAAAAATTGGCCGGAATTTTGTCATATATAAAAAAGAGCTGCCGTCCATTTTAGGAAAAGAATTAACCAAAGATATAACTCGCCAAATTGAAAAGGCGGTAAAAAAAGTTGTGGAAGATTATGGAGAAGCGCTAAAAATGCTTGGAAGAGAATGAAAGGACTCAATGTGGAAGAGGTAAAATTTGTTGCGCATAGTTTGGCTCAAGAATTTTTGAGCTGGCACGAACAAATTCCAGATTTTCATTCCCGTTTCCCCAATGTACTTGAAAGTTGTCTTTTGGTTCCGTTTCAAACATTTGGAAGTAAAAAATTATATAAAGGTTTAATATCCAAGGCAGCAGTCCTTTTCTATTTGATGATAAAAAATCATCCGTTTGAAAATGGGAATAAAAGAATCGCAGTTACAACTCTGCTCTACTTTCTATTTAAGAACGACAAGTGGCTGAAGACAGACAATACATTTATCTATAATTTTGCGGTCTGGGTTGCTGAAAGCCCACCTCTCGCTAAAGCAGAAACAATCTCTGCGATAGAAACATTCATAAAGAAGTTCATAGTAAAAAGAGATCTCTAAATGGGGTCAGGCACAGTCCGGACTTATAACGGCGCCTGAAGATAAACAATAAATGATTACTGTACGTGAAAAGGCGATTTCGCCGCGCAATACAGATCGTTGATGCGCTTTGTCGTTGTGCGATACACATAGCCCGTACCTTTTTGAATAGCCCACGGCCCAAGCACGATGCCGAAATGCTTTTCCTGAAAGGCTCGGACGGCGGCATCAGTTGTATCTTCAAACACGCCGGTCACCTGCAAGTTAGTAAATCCTTCTTGGTCAACTAGGAACGATTGAAGCTTGCTCACTTCCACCGGGTCATTGTTCGCGCCTTTTCTCAAGTACTGCGTAATGTGAGCGCGGCAGAAATTTTCGCTATCGCTACAGATCGTAATGTACTGGTTAAGTACAATTTTGTTTGGAATGTTTACAAATGATTTCGAATTTGTCCAAAGCGTTAAATCTTTTTCGACTTCACCGTTACCAAGAATCTGCAAATGCACTTTGTAACCGCTCCCGACTTCCGAGCTCATAACAGTGGCTATAAATGAGCGGTGACCTTCGTCGTTTACTCGCACAGACAGATCATTGAAATCATTATCTGTGCCCAATTCAAAATCATAGCGGATGACATTGTCTGCAAGCACGATCTTTTTGGCAAACTCTCCAGCCATGCGTTTGGTGCCGTTGGGTAAAACGACATACAAAGCATAGCCGAGTTCGGCCGGAGCGTAGCAGGAATCGGAATACGGGTTGGAATCAAGCCTGCTTAAAATACCGTCACCGTCATCCTCGTTGTCAGTTACATCTTTTTTGCCGTCTTTATCCAAGTCGCGCGTGTTTGATTCTTTGTAGTCAGGCAAGGTGTCTTTATCACTGTCACCCTTTTCATTTTTTGTCAGCGTGCCGTCTTTGTCGTCGTCAGTATCAAGATAATCCGGGATACCGTCACCATCAGAGTCAAGCGGCGGAACATAATAGTAATCACCTCCACCACCTCCGCCGGAACTCACTGGAGCTGGAATATTCACAACTTCCTGTTTTGTCGGCACGGTATCCCCATCATCATCATTATCGACGTTGTTATTAAGACCATCGTGGTCAGTGTCTACATTGTTTGGCTCCTCAAAATCAGGGACGGTGTCTCCGTCAGAGTCATCATCAAGTGCGGTCCCGTTGTTATTTGTGTCTTCTTTTGCAGTCGGCGTGCCATCCCCATCATCATCAGGATCAAGAGCGTTCGGTATACCATCGCTGTCGGTATCAACAATAGCCTCATCCACCGCCGCGTCGATATCCGATGTGTCCGTAATAACTTCATCAATTGTCGGAACGGAATCACCGTCATCGTCCGGATCGGCCACATTGGCCACACCGTCGTGGTCAGTATCAGTCGTATTGGGTTCGAGATAATCAGGAATGGAGTCGTGATCCGTATCATCATCCGCGAGAATACCATCATGATTAGTATCTTCTCCTAAAGTCGGAGTACCATCTCCGTCATCGTTCGTGTCCAAATAGTTTGGAGTACCGTCGCCGTCAGTATCAACCGACCCTACTGGGTCATTCGTAACCGTACCATCGTCAATGGTAGGAACACTGTCACCATCGTCGTCCGGGTCAAGATTATTGGTTATGCCGTCGTGATCCGTGTCCGTGGTATTTGGTTCGAGATAGTCGGGTATGGAATCTGCGTCACTATCGACAATGGCTTTCTCGCCGGTTGCCGTAGTGTCTTCAGTAGTCGTCGGTATTCCGTCGCCATCATCGTCGGCGTCCAGATAGTTTGGAGTACCATCGCTATCCGTGTCCGGGAAACTTTCTGGATCAGCAACATCGACTTCTGGACTTGATTCCTCGGCAACTTCAGTGCCAATTTCTTCGGTATCCGAAGCGCCGTCGCTGTCGGAGTCAGCAACAATAGGTTCGGTGGCTTGGGCATTTTCGGTCGTAAACGTATGACCGCATGAACTGGATTTATTGCCGGCGGCGTCCATGGCATGAATGCAGTAGTGGTATGTTGTGCCGGCCGTTAAACCGGTAAGTGTAGCAGTGTGCGCGAGTAGTGCTGTTGCTGGCAGAGTGGCAGACTGGCCATACGATGTGTTGGTACCGTATTCAAGCGTGGAAACAGCGGCCTCATTGGTTGACCAGACAATCGTAACTTCATTTATGCCAACAGAGGTTACGGCCACGCCGGAGATGACTGGAACAGTAGTATCGGCAGTGGGCGTGCCGGCCTGCGGTGAGCTTGTCGAACCCGTATCAAGTGTCTGAGCAACAGCAAAAGCGCCATACGAAAACATGAGCGCGATAATTGCTAAAATACTGACGATTTTTCTTGTCATGCGAAGCTTTACGCGATCCTTCATGGCTTTATGCGAAAGAGGTGCTGAATAATTCATATAATTTAGAACAATTAAAACATCCTGCCCCCAATTAATGGTGTTGATTTATCCGGGGTGATTAAAATAACTTTTCCTTCCTTATCTGGGACGCCGAGAGTTAAAACTTCTGATTCGAACGGACCGATTCTTCGTGAAGGAAAATTCACAACCCCTAGCACAAATTTTCCTAACAGCTCTTCCTTTGAGTAGAGGGGGGCTATTTGCACAGAAGAATTTTTGATACCTATCTCTGAACCGAAATCAATTCTTAGTTTATAGGCTGGTTTTTTGGCTTCGGGGAAATCATTAACTTCTATAACTTTCCCTACTCTAATATCTACTTTTTGTAAATCGTCAATTGTTGGCATAAAAAGAAATTTATTTCTTCGCCGGGGCTTCCGTTTTGAGAAGCTTTTTGGCGATTATAAAAATGATTAAGGCTAGGATAAGAAAATTAAAAAGCTCGGCGGTAAATGAACCGATGGCAATATGCACCGGACCGATGTTCCAAACCGCCTCTCGCCATGATTCAGCGCCCATAAACGGCGCGGCGACAGGCATGAGAATGTCTTTAACCATTGATCCGACGAGTGCTGTCGAAGCTGTACCCATCACAAAACCCACTGCCAAAGAAACGACGTTGAACTCTTTTAAAAATTTGGCGAATTCTTTAAACATATTTATTTCAAATTATTTTTAATTGCTTGATGTTCGAGATGAATGCCAAAAATCCAAAAAGTAATAATACTTCCGACAAGAATGCCGAAAATATTCAAAAGAAAAATACTTCCAGCTCGAAGGGCAAGGTCGTTTATCGGGTCAAACAAGCCAATGCCCATAGCGACCAATGGCGGCATAAGGGAAACGGCGATTCCGATGCCCGTCATAGCCGCGCTGACTTTGGACCTTATTAGTCCATAAGAAGCAATGGCTCCAGAAACAACAGCGATTAAAATATCAAAAAATACATTTGGAAAAAATGAGATGAACACGCGCTCTGCAACTTCAAAATAGCTTTTAACAAATAGTGAGAAAATTCCGCCAATGATAACGGCCAGCGCGACAGATATTAAAAGCATAAAAAGCGAGCGGAGCAGAAGCTTCCCGTCGCGGGCGATAACAGAAAGTCCAAGCGAAAGAATCGGATATGCGAGCGGAGCGACGATCATGCTCGCAATTAAAACGGGAATACTGTCGGTAAGTATTCCGCAAGCGGCCAGAATAATGGCGCCGATAACCAGAAGATAAAAATCTCTGTCCGGAACAGTATTTTCCAAAAGCTCGGCGACCGCTTTTTTCTTGCTATCTCTGCTATAAGGGCTTGGTGCGTATAAAAATGACATTACTCGAAGTATATCACTTTTGTGAAATCACCCCGACCTTTTTCCGCCACGGGAACAGTTATAACTTAGTGGCGATCTCACTTCGACTTGGTTCGACCCTCCTCACCAAAAGTCGCTCAGTATAAACCTTTGGCATACACTTTAGGATTTGATTTTAAATGGTCGCTTATTAGCTTCTTGGAGAATCCTAAGAGTTGCGTGTACCGAAAGGTTGTCACTAGGCAAGAGAATGAGGCAGTCTCCAAATTCAGTAAGTAATGGGTTCAAAAAATTCATCTGCCAATGACGGCGACTACATCAACACTCCGGAAAAATCTATTTCCAAATCTTCGTCTTTGGGCAATTCGCGCAAAGTCACCTGAAATGCCTTGAAAGCCTCACTACCCAATTCCCGAGATATCAATGTTTTGCCAAATTTTTCCAAGTGTAATTTCATATATTTTTTAATGTTATTTTAAAATTCTATTTTTGCCAAACATCCTCGTGCGATATACCAACCACGCATAACGTGAAATTCTTTTGGTATCATTTTACTCAAATCTTTACCACCTTTGAAACTTCGTAAAGTAACATTTCTTTATCTGCATATGGATTTAGGATATTAAGTGCCTTATTGAAATCCAGCCCATCCTGCAGCCAAATTCTATCCTCTTTTTTAGATAAAATTACCGGCATTCGATTGTGAACTTTAGACGCAAGTTTATTGGGGATTGTTGTAATAATTGCGAACTGCTTTAAGCCATCATGCTCTTCCCAAAGCCCAGCCATCGCGAATGGTTTCTTATCTTTCAAGATGAATCGGTATGGGATTTTACCTAATTTTGTTTTTTTCCATTCATAAAAGCCGTCTGCTATGACCAGACACCTTCGCTCGTTTAAATCTTTTTTGAAAGTTGGCTTTTCTTTGAGATTCTCTTCGCGGATATTTATGAGTCCGTCTCTGCGTCCTTTTTCTTGTTTGAGCCATACTGGCGTTATGCCCCATTTTATATTCACTATATGTTTGGGGTCAGTATTCAAAACCACAGGGAGGTTCTGGGATGGTGCGGCGTTGTAATTTGGATTGAAAGGCTCCACAAATGAAGCATCGAAGTATTCCTCGAGCATTTCTTGCTTTGTCCCTATGGTAAATCTGCCACACATATCCAAATTTTAGGCGTTCTGAAAGATATGCACAAGAAACTATTGAAGGAGAACGAACGTTCTCTTATAGTAAGCTTTATGCGCGAAGAAAGATATATAAATAAAATCGTCCAATTCTACAGAGAGCGAAAAAGGATGCCTAGCTATGGCGAGATAATGAAGCTTCTAGGCTTTGCATCCAAGAGCCCAGCATTTAAGTTTGTTCAAAAACTGATTGACCAAGAGATTCTCAAAAAAGACCGAAATGGCAGACTATTACCCAGCAGATTGTTCTATTCAGTCAGGGTTCTGGGCGCGGTTGAAGCAGGCTGGCCATCACCCGCAGAAGAAGAACTTTTAGACACAATGACACTTGATGAGTATTTAATTTCCAATAAAGAAGCGACATTCATGCTTACTGTAAACGGAGACTCAATGAAAGACGCGGGCATTATTGCTGGTGATTTAGTTTTAGTTGAACGAGCAGACAAGGCGAAGGATGGAGATATTGTTGTGGCTGAAGTAGACAGCAACTGGACGATGAAATATTTGCGAAAGCGAGGAAAACAGGTTTATCTTGAGCCAGCAAATAGTAAATATAAAAAGATTTTTCCTAAAGAAGATTTAAAAATCTCCGCGGTTGTTAAAGCAGTAATAAGAAAATACTAAGATGTATAATCAGCCGTTACATCTGCGTTCATTTCCAAAAGCCATTCTCCATATAGACGGCGATGCTTTCTTTGCATCATGCGAACAGGCACGAAATCCCAAACTGAAGGGCAAACCAGTAATAACGGGGAAGGAACGGGGCATCGTTGCCTCTATGAGCTATGAGGCAAAAGCATTAGGAATAACGCGAGCAATGAGACTTCTGGAAGCAAAAAAACTCTGCCCCAGCTTAGTGATGCTTCCCTCCGATTATGAGACTTATAGCATCCTTTCAAAGCGCATGTTTAATATTGTCCGCCGTTATACGCCAGATGTTGAGGAATACAGCATTGATGAATGCTTTGCAGATATTACGGGGCTTAGAAGGCCATTTCATATGTCTTACGAGGATATTGCGGAGAAGATTAAGCACGACCTAGATATTGAGTTGGGATTCACATTTTCAGTTGGCCTTGCGCCTTCTAAAGTCCTAGCGAAGATTGGTTCTAAGTGGAATAAGCCATCCGGTCTCACTTCGATACCGGGCAGACACATTCACCGCTACTTGCAACAATTGGCCACAGAAAAAGTCTGGGGAATCGGAGCGCAAACTTCAGCACTGTTACTTAAACACGGCATTAAAACTGCGTATGACTTTGCTATTCGTAAAGAAGAATGGGTAAAAAAATATTTAACAAAACCGCATATTGAGATATGGAAAGAACTGAATGGCGAATCAGTTATGCCGCTTGATATTGCCGAGAAAACAAGCTTTCAGTCTATTCAGAAAATGAAGACCTTTTCTCCAGCCTCCAATAGTGAATATTTTGTGTTTGCCCAGCTCTCAAAAAATATCGAAAACGCCTGCATAAAAGCGCGGCGGTATAGACTGGCGGCTAAAGGGGCAGTTGTTTTTTTGCGAACGCAGGATTTTAAAGATAGAGGCGTTGAGATTAAGTTCTCGCGGCAGACTGCTTTTTCAAATGAAATCATAGGACTTGCAAATTTGGCTTTTAAAGATATTTTCAATCCAAACATACTCTATCGCTCAACTGGCATTGTGCTTTTTGGACTTGAAGAAATGGACAATTCACAATTGGATTTATTTGGCGAAACAATCAGAGCAGAGCGGATGGCGAAGATTTACGAGAGCATTGACGCAATCCGTGAAAAATATGGCAAATACACACTTTTCTTTGGTTCGAGTTTTCAGGCAAATAAATTTGCTCAACATTTAGGAGAACGAGGCGATTTGCCTGAACGAAAAAGATTTTTACTCAAAGGAGAAACTACACGAAAGAGATTAGCTATTCCGGTTTTTCTGGGAGAGATAAATTAACATTTCTTATTTGGGTGGACGATGGGACTTGAACCCACAACCGCTCGGACCACAACCGAGAGCTCTGCCAATTGAGCTACGTCCACCATAATTTTTAAATACTGATCTTATAATTATGAACCAGATGATGACAGTTATAACATAACCAGATAAGATTTGAAACTTTATTGTTTTTTCTATTTTTATCTAAATGATGAACGCACAGTATCCGTTTATCTGTTTGCCTACAAAGTTTGCAGATTGGTTTAATGCGGTGCCTCCTCATTACATTTCTGTATTCTACATGTTCTCCATTCTTCCAATTAGAATGCCTGGGGCCAATAAATTCTATGGTGTTTCGCCAGATTGTCTGGCAGGATTTACTACAAAAAAACTTGCCACTTTTTGAATGCTTGAGCGCTTTGAGTTGTTTGTAAACTTTCTTTTTACAAATAAAACATTCGACAATCTTGCCATTTTTTCGACCTTCGAACTGGCATTTCTGCGAACAGTATTTGGCATGCCCGTATTTTATCCAGCTTGGCTTTGCATAGAATACTTTCCGGCAAAATCTGCATTTTACATCAGGCATTCATAAATTATATCAAATTCAGCCCCTACGTCAAAGCGCCATTCTGTGGATTAATTCCACAAAACACTTAATAGACCTATTCTACTCTGTCTTGAAAACTTCTGCGCCCTCGCGAGCCACTTGCGAAATTTTCACGGCGACTTCCATCCCAGCTTTCGCGGACGAAACGGGTTTTTTATCAATCTGCATCGATCCCACTACATCTGTAAATTCAGTTTCGCCTTTTTTCACCTTGATAGAATCGCCAGTCGAAAGATCGTCAGTCAATTTAACGACCGCGACCATCGCTTTATCAAAATAGTGAATTACTTTACCAATTGATTTTTCCGCCATAGATTCTCCTTTAAGCTATGGACCTTTACTTATAATCTTACACAAAAATATGGGCTAAAACAAATTATAAACTTTGTTAGACCTCGCGGTATGACTGCAACCAATCCATTAGTTTTTTGCGGTGCACGTCAATTGACCATGCTTCTTTATGCACATTCTGAAAAAGCGAAGCGTGGGCCGCTTGAAATTCTTTAAGAATTTTTTCTGATGCGTGAGGAAAATCTTGAGGAATGCTTTTATTATAAGATTCCAGAAAAGACGCGAGCGTAGTCTTTATCTGATTTTGTTCGTATTCTTTGCTTTTACTTTTCATGATTACCAAACAGTAGCATATTTCTCTTTAAAAATCAAGAATTATTTCTTTTAATATGAATTGTGCAGTATTCTTGAATTAGTCCGAACGCATTTCGCCGCCTGCGGCGGCGAGGAACCCCCCGCGAATTCGGATCGGCTTCGCCGCGAGATTTAACAATTTCCAATTTTTCTTTGGCGGCAAATTCAAGAATTCGCAAAGCGAATACATAAATAATAATTCATTTTTATAAAAATAACAATGACTTCAATCTTAGAAAAAGTAAGAGCCCAAGCAGAATTGAATCCACCTGGGGCTCGGTTGTGAGGGACGATACTCATGTCGCGCCCCTATTGCGAACGGAGTTTTTTCTTGGCGCGTTCACGCATGGCGAAGCGCGCTCGTGCAGGGCCGGAACTGGACGAACTTCTTCTTGTCGGAGACGATGTCGCGTGCTTCCTGATGGGTCATCGAGACCCACATCCTGGGACGTGGGCCACGACCATCCCATCCCCACTCGTAGAAAATGAACTCCTCTTCGTCTTCGGAGAGTCCGCCGAAAAGCGCGAACCCCTCAATACCCATGCGCTTCTCGAAGACTTCGTGGGTTTGGATCACGTCGCACGCCCCAGGAATCTCTACCGCACCACGAATGAGGTCCTCGGCCTTCTCCTTGCTCCAAGATTTGACATACGCCTCATAGCAAGGATGGAGCTCGTATTTGCGATCGATCCCGGCCACTACCATGTGGGCGATTTCCTGAACGTC
>JAHFOJ010000004.1 GCA_023266875.1 Candidatus Giovannonibacteria bacterium
TTCTCTCATGGGGAGGAGCGAATTTTGAAGACGCCATTATACTTTCAGAGAAGATGGTCAAGAAAGATACATTTTCCACGATCCATATCGAAGATTTTTCGGTGGATGTGCGCGACACTAAGCTTGGTCCGGAAATCACCACGCACGATATCCCGAATGTTTCCGAAGAGAAGCTGAAAGATTTGGATGAGGAGGGTTACATTCGAATAGGCGCGGAAGTGCGCTCGGGGGACATCCTTGTTGGGAAGATTACTCCCAAAGGCGAGGTGGAATTGACGCCGGAAGAGCGCCTGCTCCGGTCGATTTTCGGAGAGAAAGCGCGTGACGTGAAAGATACATCGCTTCGCGTGCCGCACGGAAAGGAAGGGCGTGTGGTCGGAGTTAAGATATTTTCGCGCGAGAAAGGTGACAAGCTGGATACGGGAGTGATTAAGAGAATCGAAGTTGAGCTTGCCCAGCTTAGAAAAATTTCCGTGGGCGACAAGCTCGCGGGGCGGCACGGTAACAAAGGAGTAATTTCAAAAATTCTTCCTGAAGAAGAAATGCCGTTTTTAGCTGACGGAACTCCGGTAGATATAATTTTGAATCCTCTCGGCGTTGCTTCCAGAATGAATATCGGCCAGATTCTTGAGACGCATCTTGGCTGGGCCGCGAAAATCTTGGGATATCAGGCTATCACGCCGGCTTTGAGAGGGGCTACTGAAGAAGAAATAAGGGAAGAATTGAAAAAAGCCGGAATTCCAGAAAACGGGAAAGTGCCGCTTTTTGACGGGCGAACCGGCGAGAAATTCGGCGAAGACGTTACCGTCGGTTACATATATATGATGAAACTTGTGCATATGGTGGAAGATAAATTACACATGCGTTCTATCGGCCCCTATTCGCTCATTACACAACAGCCACTTGGAGGAAAAGCGCAAGGCGGAGGACAGCGCTTTGGCGAGATGGAGGTATGGGCGCTTGAAGGCTACGGCGCGGCGTATACTTTGCAGGAGATGATGACCATCAAATCTGATGACGTCGTTGGACGTGCCGCCGCGTATGACGCTATCGTGCGCGGTGAGCGATTTAAAAGTCCAAATCTGCCGGCGAGCTTTCATGTGCTTGTAAACGAGCTTAAAGCATTGGGGCTCGATGTTGAACTGCGCGGGGTCAAACAGGAATTGGAACAGGATAGATTTTCAAAGGCCGAGAAAAGAAGCAGGGATGAAGTAGTAATAAGGATTTAGGAATTAGCAATTGGCTTATAATAAAATTTCTAATAACCTATTTTCTAACAGACTAATAACCTAAAACATATGGAAACAAAAGTTACAGATTTCATATCAATTTTGCTCAAGCTAGCTTCTCCCGAGAAGATTTTATCTTGGTCGCGAGGCGAGGTGACGAAACCCGAGACCATAAATTATCGGACACAGCGCGCTGAAAAAGACGGGCTTTTTGACGAGCGAATTTTCGGTCCGGAACACGACTACGAATGCTATTGCGGGAAATACCGCCGAATCCGCTATAAAGGAATTGTTTGCGATAAGTGCGGAGTCGAGGTAACGCGCTCTATCGTAAGACGTGAGCGCATGGGCCACATAAAATTAGCAACGCCGGTATCCCATATCTGGTTTTTGCGCGGGGTGCCTTCACGGATAGGCTTGATTTTGGACCTGTCCATCCCGGAGCTTGAGCGCGTAATTTATTTTGCGGGATATGTGATAACGAAAGTTAACGAAAAAGCGCGCGACACCGCGCTAAAAGATTTGGAGAAGGAGTATAAGGCGAAAGAGAAAAAAGTTGAGCTCAAAAAAGACAAAGCGGCGCTCAAGGAAGCTTTTGACAGCGCAAAAAAAGAACTTGAATCTATTCAGCCGAGAAAAGTGATAACGGAAGTTGAATATCACAAGCTATCGCTCCGCTACGGCGAGGTTTTTGAGGCCGGAATCGGCGCGGAAGCTCTCTATAAGATTTCCAAAGATGTCAATCTGCATGATCTAGCGCGAGAGCTTTCGGGCGCTTTGATTGACGCAAATCCGCAAAATAAGAAAAAAATAATCAAGCGCATAGGGGTCGTAAAAGCGATGGAACGCTCTGGAGTAAGACCGGAATGGATGTTTTTAACTGTGATCCCAGTAAGCCCTCCGGCTTTACGCCCGATGGTCCAGCTGGAGGGCGGCAGGCATGCGACTTCCGACGTTAATGATCTTTACCGCCGCGTTATCAACCGAAACAACCGTTTGAAAAAACTTCTTGAGCTCAAGGCGCCCGAAGTTATTGTGCGAAACGAAAAAAGAATGCTTCAGGAAGCTCTTGATGCCTTGATAGACAATTCGATCAGGCGCGGGCAGTCTGCAGTAACTTCGCAAGCCCAGCGTCGCCCGCTTCGATCGCTTGCAGACATGCTTCGCGGCAAGCAAGGCAGGTTTAGGCAGAATTTGCTTGGCAAACGCGTCGATTATTCCGGCCGCTCAGTGATCGTTGTCGGTCCTGAACTTAAGCTCCATCAATGCGGACTTCCGAAACACATGGCGCTTGAGCTATTTCGCCCTTTCGTTATTAATAAATTAATTGAGCGGGAACTTGCGCACAACATCCGCGGAGCAAACCGATTGATTGATGAGGCAACGCCGGAGGTTTGGGCAATTTTGGAAGAAATAATCAAAGGCAAATTCGTCCTTCTCAACCGCGCGCCTACTTTACATCGTCTCGGCATTCAGGCATTTCAGCCGGTTTTGATTGAAGGAAACGCGATTCAAATTCATCCGCTTGTATGCGAAGCGTTCAATGCTGATTTTGACGGCGACCAAATGGCTGTGCACCTACCTTTGACTGAAGAGGCGCAAAAAGAAGCTCGGGAAATTATGGCTTCATCGAAAAATCTACTAAAGCCGGGAACCGGAGATCCAATAGTTACACCGCGCCAAGACATGATCCTCGGCTGCTATTGGCTGACAAAAATTCGCCCTGGCGCGATAGGTGAGGGTAAAATTTTTGGAAATCCAAACGAAGCCATTTTGGCCTACGAGTTCGATCAGATAGACATAAAAGCAAAAATTAAAGTTCGCTCTACGACAAACAAAAAATATGAGGCGTTCGGCGAAAATATTTTTGAAACTACAGTAGGGCGGCTCTTGTTTAATTCTGTTTTGCCGAATGACTATCCATACATAAATGAGGACGTAAAGAAAAAAATTCTAGAGAAAATTGTTTCTCACGTCATTGTGGAATACGGAGTTGATCAAGTTGGCCCGATTGTCGACAAAATCAAGGCGTTTGGTTTTAGATACGCGACTGTGTCCGGAATCTCATGGGGCATGGATGATGTCGTCGTGCCACCTTTGAAAGACAAAATTATCAAGGCAGCGGAAGTGGAAGCGCGTAAAGTTTTTGAGCAATACAATGAAGGTCTTTTAACTGAAGATGAAAGATATGACAAAATTATTTCTATTTGGACTGATGTGAAGCGCAGAGTCGATGAACTGGTTCCGAAAACGCTCGACGAACATGGTGCTGTGCACTCTATGGTTTCTTCAAATGCCCGCGGCACTTGGACGCAGATTTCCCAGATGTCCGGGATGAAGGGGCTTGTGAAAAATCCTTCAGGCAAAACGATTGAACTTCCGATCATTTCTTCATACAAAGAAGGATTGAACGTGCTCGAATATTTCATTTCAACTCACGGGGCGCGAAAAGGAACTGCTGATACTGCATTAAAAACGGCACATGCCGGATACTTGACGCGCCGCTTGGTGGACGTTGCTCAAGATCTTATAGTCCGTGAAGAGGACTGCAAAGACACGGTTGGGTTCCGTGTTACAAGAAAAGATGCCGAAGATTATGCGAAGGGATTTGCCCAGAGAATTTTCGGGAGGGTGCTTTCGGCGGACATGAAAGGGCCGGACGGTAAAATAATTTTTAAGAAGGGGCATTTGGTTACGGTTGAAGACGCCGAGACGGCCGAAAAATCTGGAGCCGTCGAAGCCCAGTTGCGCTCTCCAATAAATTGCAAAACTATTCGCGGCATATGCCAAATTTGCTATGGATACGATCTTGGATCAAATAAACTCGTAAATATGGGGGAAGCAGTAGGTATTGTCGCGGCACAGGCGATCGGAGAGCCAGGAACGCAACTAACTATGCGCACATTCCACATTGGAGGCATCGCGGGTGCTGCTGACATAACCATGGGGCTTCCGAGAATCGAAGAAATTTTTGAATTGCGGATGCCAAAAGTAGTTTCGGTTTTGTCTGATGTCGCGGGAGAAGTGATTGAAATTGAAAACAAAGGACAGGAGAAAATAGTCAAAATCTTGATTGATAAGACAAAAACTAAAGATAAGAGCAAAGAAGATCTTAAAGAATTTACGATTCCCTTCGGGCGCACTTTGGCGGTAAGCGTTGGAAGTAAAGTAAGCCCCGGGAGCCAGCTTTCGGAAGGCCCGGTTGATATCAAAGATTTATTCACTCTCGCCGGCGCCATTACAGCTCAAAACTATATCATCCGCGAGGCCGCGAGAATTTATAACTTGCAGGGAGCGGCGATTAACGACAAGCACATAGAAGTTATAGTGCGCCAGATGTTTTCTCGCTTGCGCGTGAACGATTCGGGCTCGACCCGACTTGCGATAGGGAATGTAATTGAAACCGCGGAGTTCGTAGAAGAAAATGAACGCACGAAAAGAGATGGTGGAGAGTTAGCAACAGCGACTATTTTGGTTATGGGCATCACGAAGACTGCTCTCACAACTTCGTCATTTTTGTCGGCTGCATCCTTCCAAGAGACCACTCGCGTTTTAATAAACGCGTCACTTGACGCGAAAGAAGACCGGCTACACGGACTCAAAGAAAACGTGATAATTGGGCGTCTAATTCCAGCGGGCACCGGGTATCGCAAAGAATATGAAGCATTAACAGAATTTCAGCAAAAGGAACTCGAGCGCGAGGAAGAAGAGGCGAGAGCTTACCAGTAAAATTGGAATAGATGCCATAACTCAAAAAAGCCTTGTAGAACAAGGCTTTTTTGATGTAGAGATGCGATCTCTACAGAGCTTGACAGAAGCTTTTTTCTCATGTATAATCAAGCAAGAATTGTGCTAGAACTTTGATTTGTTTTTAACCCGCCCCGACGGCCAAAATATCGGGATTGGAGGAGATGATGAAGACGAAATACTGGATTTTTTCAGTAATGATCTTGCTTTCCGTGGCAATATATTTGACGTTTCGCTCTGGCATTGAAAGAAGTAAGCTTGACTCGTTTGCTTTGGAACTTGAAAAACAGTCCAAGACAGACATCGAGAGCCAATGCAACGGTGGAATCATCAAAGAATCTTTGGGAGTTTATAGATGCTATAAAATACCAGGATTCATCTTCGAAGACAGTAATGGCTATCGAAAGTACTTGGTCATCGTGTTCCAGTACTCTTCAATGTCGCGAGCGAGAATGTCACCGCTCAATTATTCACGCGAAAGGTATGTCTACATTATGGATTTTCCAATACATACCAGGCGCTAAAAGTGATTGCCACCGGGGTGCGCCCGGACGGCACAATGGGAGAGAAGGATGCTCTAATGCCTTCTCTCCCCTCAACTGAGTTTTTCAAATGAAAATTTGGAAGACTCTGAGAGGAAAGTTCTTTGAGTAATAAAAATGGTGATTCACGTCCACGGGTGCCGTAAGGCAAATTCAAACCCACGGACACGAATGGGGGAAGTATGAGAAAAATAGTAGCAAGATTACAGGGAGAAAATCAGGAATTGGCAGACTCTCTTAATCGGTTAGGTTCGGTGAAAGCAAAGCTTGTGAGAGGCGGGATTATTGCAGAGTTACCGAGATTTGCAGATACCGCTTCATACAGTTTCAGAATTCCTGATCAATTGCACTATGCTCGTTTCTCAATCGAGACAACAGAGTGTGGCGGTGGGATGACGAACACTGGACACGCAAGCATTATCTGCAGCACGATCGGCGAGAAAGTTCGTCCTTTCTATATTCCCAGGGGTGGGCATTTAGCTAACGGAGACCATGCATTTTTCTCGATGCCAATGCTGGTCGAGGTCACTGGTTATCGGAATATAGAAGGTGTAGAAATATTTCATTTCTCGATTTTCAAAAAATCCCTCGGTTCCGCTGAGATCATTATGAGGGAGATCTGGAGCGGAGATCGGGAATCTCTGCCGAGAAAATATAACTACTTTACCGAGGCAGTCAACGCTGCGTATGAAAAGGCGAACTGCTATCACTGCCGCCATGTTCATTATGCTGAAGGGCGGTAAATCAGATTAGAAAAGGAGCAAAGATGGATGAAAAGAAAGTTGGGAAGCCGGAAGATGTTCTGACGCCGTCTGAAGTGGCGGCATTACTGAAAATCCACCTTAAGACGGTTTACAAGCTGGCAGAGAGAGGAGTAATCCTCGGTGAGCGCTCGGGGCGTACCTGGCGATTCAATCGCTCCGATGTGATGAAGCTCATTTCTTCTTGCTAAATAAAAGTTGAAAGGAGTTTGGCACAAATGAATGTCTAATTCCCCGGGAATCGCGGCGGGATAAAAATACCGCGTCTGGCTCCAGGAGTGGGGCCATCGATAACAAGCGGCTTACCACCGCAAAAACTCCAAAGGGGCTGTCGTGATGACACCCCCTCAACTGAGTTCTTGAATTTGCTGGCATTGGGATCGAAAATTGAGTTGAGGGGTAATCTATTAGGGGAGTTTTGAGAAATCGAGCTCCTCTTTTGTTTTGCCCCCGTTAGAGAATGCCCCGCGGCTGGCTACGGAATTATAATTGCGGGGCGAAGTGTCACGAGTGAGTTCTCTAACGGGGTTCACTAAAAAAATATCTTTATATCTGCTATAATCTTCTCATAGAGATTTAGACATCAGGCAAAATTGGTAAAAAACGGCAAAAAAAATAGCGATAAAAATAGGGGGAAGTGGCATGAAGGGCTGAAGCAAGAGACAAAGCAGTCAATTCTTGGTATTTTCTCGTTCGCGCTTGGGGTCTTATTCATACTTGCCCCGTTCGGCAAGGCCGGCGTTTTGGGCGACACTTTGCAAAAAGGTCTCAAGTTTCTTTTCGGCGGGGCTTTCTTTTTAGTCCCTTTGATGTTTTTTGTAGCCGGGCTTTCTTTTTTATTCTCGATTCGCAGACATTTTGTTTTGGCAACATTGATCGGAGCTGCAATGTCGCTTTTCTCCGCGCTCGGCTTGGTTGAAATTATTTTAGGAACCCGCGCCGGTGGGTATGTCGGCTTCGCGATTGAGTATCCTTTTGTGAAATTATTGGATGTTTGGGTGTCGGGAATCTTACTTTCCGCGCTCGCGGCCTCCGGCATTTTGATAATGTTTAATGCGTCTTTGCAGAAGCTTGTTACAAGAAAAGAAAAGAAAGAAAATGAAAACTTGCCGGTGATAAGCGAGCAGAAGCTGCCAATGGAAGTCGTAGAGCCAAAAATAAATTTGCCGAAACGTCCGGAGCCAGCCGCTAAGGAAGAAAGGAGTATCCCAGCTCCGCCCCATCGTGAAGAAGATTTTATTTCCGCTCCGATTAGGCGGCGCGCTGGCGGAAGCGCGCTTATCCCGCCCTTGGACTTGCTTGAAAGCGATAAGGGCGAGCCGTCATCAGGCGATATAAAGGCAAATTCAAATATTATAAAGCGAACGCTTCTTAATTTTGGAATTGATGTTGAAATGGCCGAAATTAACGTTGGGCCGTCCGTCACGCAATATACGCTCAAACCCGCGGAAGGCGTTAAGCTCGCAAAAATTACCGCGCTTCAAAACGATCTCGCTTTGGCTCTCGCGGCGCATCCCTTGAGGATAGAGGCGCCGATACCCGGGCGGTCTCTTGTCGGCATCGAAGTTCCAAACCGTTCGATTAAGCTTGTCGGGCTCAGATCTCTATTTTCTTCAGAAGAGTTTCAGAAGTCAGGCATGGTTTTGCCGTTTGCCTTAGGGCAGGATGTTTCTGGAAACGCGGTTTACGCGGATCTCGCGCGCCTTCCGCATATTTTAATTGCCGGCGCGACCGGATCGGGCAAGTCGGTCGCGATTCACTCGCTTCTGATGAGTATTCTTTATAAAAATCCTCCGGATACTCTCGGGTTTATCATGATCGATCCGAAACGAGTCGAGCTCACGGGATACGCGAGAATCCCGCATCTTTTGGCGCCCGTCATAACTGATGCCAAAAAAACAATCATTTCGCTCAAGTGGGCAGCGCGCGAGATGGAAAGGCGATATGAAATTTTGGAGAAGTCTGGGGTCAGAGATATCAGGTCATATCACGCAAACGTGGTCGTGAAAGATCCGGAAGCAGACCCGATGCCGTATATTATTATTGTGATTGACGAGCTCGCGGACATAATGGCGACCTATCCGCGGGAGCTTGAAGCTTCTATCGTGCGACTTGCGCAAATGTCACGAGCGGTCGGGATCCATTTAATTTTATCGACCCAGCGCCCGTCGGTTGAAGTGATCACGGGGCTCATAAAAGCGAATATCACCTCTAGGATGGCTTTGCAGGTAGTATCGGGGGTCGATTCTCGGACGATATTAGACGCGACGGGCGCGGACAAACTTCTTGGAAACGGCGATATGCTATTTTTGGCGGGCGATTCCGCAAAACCCCGGCGCATTCAGGGGGCTTTTGTTTCCGAGCGGGAAGTAAAAAAAGTCGTATCTTGGCTTCGGGAACATTCGGATGACGCTGAATCGAAAGATATTTTTGCGTCTTCCGATAATGAAAATGAGGGTATGACTATTTCGCTTGAAGATTTTTCAGACGCGGATGAGGCGCTTTATGAAGAGGCAAAGAGAATAGCAATTGAGGCGGGAAAGATTTCAGCGTCTTTCATGCAGAGGCGTTTGAAAGTTGGATACGCGCGCGCGGCGCGGTTATTGGACATGATGGAGGAAAGGGGAATTATTGGTCCGGCTGACGGCGCAAAACCGCGGGAAGTTTTGATGCGTCCGGAAAAATTTGTTGTTCGAGACCCATCGGCCGATGAATTGGAGAAAGCCAATCTTTATGAAGCAAAAAAACGCCAAGATGCCTCGCGCGAGCGTAAGGGGGATTCGTCAGGCGCGTTTCCCGATGATGACGGCGAATTTTTTAACAGTTTTTGACTTTAGACGAGATTTCTGTGAGAATTAGGCAGAAAAAATTTATTCTGTTCTTGGTGATTATTGGCGTATTTGCTTATGGAATTTTTCAAGCGAGAAATTATATATTAGGGCCGCACATAGTTTTGGAAAGCCCCAAAGATGGACAGTCGTTTAAAGAAACGCTTATATCTGTCAATGGTAAAGCGAAAAATGTGAGCTATATCGCGCTTAACGGAAGGCCGATTTATATCGATAACGACGGGAATTTTAATGAAGATATTTTGCTTGCCCCCGGACTCAATATCATAGTGATAGAAGCCAAGGACAAATTTGGAGCAAAGGTTTTGCTACGCCGGCAGGTTACGCTAATTCCCCAAATGTAGTTAAATATTTAAGATTATTTACTAATAATTAATTTAAAAAATGGCAAAAAAAACGGAGGAAAAAAATGCGAAGCGAGACGGTGTTGAGAGCGCGCTGAAGGAAATTCAGGCGAAATACGGCGAAGGCGCGATTATGAAATTAGGGGACGCGCGAAAAGTCGATGTGGATGTGATTCCAACAGGGTCATTGGGTGTTGATTTGGCGTTGGGAGTTGGAGGAGTCCCGCGAGGACGGATAATAGAAATTTATGGCCCGGAGTCTTCCGGGAAAACTACGCTTGCGCTTCATATTGTTTCTAACGCCCAGAAGAAAGGCGGATTATGCGCTTATGTTGACGCGGAACACGCGCTTGATCCGGAGTACGCCAAAAAAATCGGCGTTAAGATAAACGATCTTTTAATCTCGCAACCGGATACGGGTGAGCAGGCGCTTGAAATAGTTGAAAGTTTAGTGCGTTCGGGGTCTGTAGATGTGATTGTGGTAGATTCTGTCGCGGCCTTAACTCCGAGGGCGGAGATTGAAGGAGATATGGGGCAGTCGCACATGGGACTGCAAGCGCGGCTTATGTCGCAGGCGCTTCGCAAGCTCACGGCTATTGTTTCAAAATCAAACACAATAGTTATTTTCATTAATCAGATTCGCATGCAGATCGGCATTATGTTTGGAAATCCGGAGACGACTACCGGAGGCAAGGCACTTAAATTTTATGCTTCGGTTCGGATCGAAGTGAGGCGCGCGGCGCAGATAAAAAAAGGCGAGGATGTAATTGGGAACCGCGTAAAGGTTAAGATAGTAAAAAATAAAGTGGCCCCTCCCTTCCGAACCGCCGAATTCGACATTATGTATAATGAGGGAATTTCTTACGAGGGAGATTTAATTAATTTAGGAATAAAATACGAATTGATCAAGAAGTCTGGCGCGTCCCTTTCTTTCGGAGATAAGAAGCTTGGCCAAGGTTTTGAGAACGCTAAAGAATATTTGCGATCGAATCTGCCTGTTGCGAAGGAATTGGCGAACGAGATATCTAGGAAAGCTAAAGGGATTTAGCTTTAATGAAGCCACTTATTTTCGCGCTAATTTGTCTCGCAATTGTTTTCCTGCTTTTGTTCTTTTTTAGATATGAAAAGGGATATGAGGGCGTAAACGAGAACCAAGATAAGCTCCAAATAATTAAAATCGGAAACGCGCAAATAAGGGTTTCTTTGGCCGACACGGAAATGCTTCGCGAAAAAGGGTTGCAAAATGTAGAAAAAATGGACGGCGAGCAAGGCATGCTTTTCTTATTCGCGAATCCAAGGCCCGCGACTTTTTGGAATAAAAACACGCTGATTGACCTCGATTTGATTTGGATCAGAGATAAGCATGTTTCAGGAATCAGTTTTCTCCCGAATGAGTCGGGAGGCGGCAAAGTTTACGTTTCGTCTCCGGGTGCGATTGAATATGTGGTAGAGGCGAATGCGGGGTTCGCTTCTTCGCGCGGGATTAAAATTGGAGACAAGGTCGAAGGGATTTAGGCGGGCTGTTTCTTGTTATAATAAATCCATGCTTGATTATGATTATCTTATCATAGGCGGAGGGATAGCGGGGACAAGCGCGGCGGAAACCATAAGGCGCGCGGACGCAAGCGCGAGAATCGCGATTTTGGAAGCGGAGCCAGACTTTCTTTATTCAAAAGTTCTCTTGCCAGATTTTGTTAAGGGAGAGGTGGATCTAAACAAAGTTATGCTTCGCTCGATAGTTAATTATGAAAAAAATCGGATAGATTTTTATCCGGAAACAGTCGTCTCAAAAATTGATTTTGGGCGACGGGATGTTTTTGCAGACGAACGGGTGTTTTCTTATGAAAAATTACTTATTGCTTCCGGAGGAAAAGTTAAGGTATGGAAATTCGAAGCGGGCTTCCCGGACAAGGTTTTTCGCTTGCAGACGCTTGTGGACGCGACTCGCTTAAAAGAGTTTTTGGAGCGTAGAAAACCGGCGCGCGCGCTTGTTGTAGGAGGCGGATTTATCGCGATCGAATTTATGAATATATTCAAGCATTTTGGCATCCAAACTAAGCTTCTTTCAAGAGACAGATTTTTTTGGGCCAATTTTTTGGACGAGCGCGGGCATTCTTTTCTCGATAATATTTTTGGGGATAGTAAGATTGAAATCGTTACGTCTGATGAAGTGCGTGAAATTTCCGAGCGGGAAGATGATCTCGAAGTTTTAACTCAAGGAGGGGCAGGAATAGCAACAGACATTGTTGCGGCGGGGATCGGCCTTCTGCGTAATTTTGATTTTGCGGGCGGGGTTTTGAATACGGGGCGCGGAATTTTCGTGGATGAATTCATGTTAGCCGAATTTAAAAGCGGGCTTGGAGGAAATGTATGGGCGGCGGGGGACGCAGCTGAATATGTTGATCCTTACTCCGGTCGCAGAAAGGTTTTTGGAAATTGGACGCACGGCTTTTTGACGGGGCACGCCGCAGGTCTTAGCATGACCGGTTCGAAAAAACCCTTTAGATCCGTCGCAAGTTATTCTGTGAGCTTCTTAGGCGTTCCTGTCGCAGTTATCGGAACGGTTGATAATCAATTGGCCGAAGAAGCATTCAGCGACGCGGATAACATGGGGAGAAAATATGGCAGGTTTTTTTTGAAAGGCGGGAAATTAATAGGCGCGCTTTTGCTTGGCGCGCAAAAAGATACACCAAGAGTCATTAAAATGATCGAATCCGGAGAAATAATTGATCGCAATATTTTTAAATTTACCTAGTTATTGATATACGTTTTTTTGGGGCCGGTTTGCTGATAAGATGAGAGCGCATGGAGTTTTATAAAAAAATCTTAAAGAATACAGAGGAATATAAAAAATATTTTGCGATCGGAGCGCTTTTACTCGTTTTCATCTTTTCTTTAAATCTTTTTCTCTCGACTAAATTAGGAAATCCGATTGAATATGTTTCTTCAAAAGCCGCAAGTTCGACTTCGCAAAATGAAAAACAGGCCGCGAAAGTGAATCATTTAAAAACTCCGAAGCCGGTTCGGGGGATTTATATGACAAGCTGGGTTGCGGGCACCCCGAAATGGCGCGCGGAGCTGGTCGATTTTGTGAAAAAGACTGAGATTAATTCGATTGTGATCGACGTTAAAGATTACAGTGGGCGCGTGTCATTTGATACTGAAAACAAAAAAATAAAAGAAGTTGGATCGGAGGAAATACGAGTGCGCGATATGGCCGAGTTTATAGAAGAATTGCACGGAAACGGCATTTACGCGATCGCGCGGATTTCTGTGTTTCAAGATCCATTTTATTCGAAAGAATATCCCCAAAGCGCCGTAAAACGCAAAAACGGAGCAATTTGGAAAGACAGAAAAGGACTTTCATATGTTGATCCTTCCGCGCGTGATTTTTGGGATTATATCGCGGAAGTAGGACGCGCGAGCTCGAGAGCCGGGTTTGACGAACTTAATTTTGACTATATCCGTTTTCCTTCGGATGGCAATATGACAGACGTCGTTTTTCCTCTGTCAAATGAAAAATCAAAAGCAGATGTCCTTGATGAATTTTTCAACTATCTCGAGCGCGAGCTGAAAAGCGAGAAAGATAGCGTTCCGATTTCCGCTGATGTTTTTGGAATGACGACTACAAATGCCGATGATCTTGGGATTGGACAGGTCTTGGAGCGTGTAGCGGAGTACTTTGATTACGTCTCTCCGATGGTTTATCCGTCGCATTATCCGCCGACATTTATCGGATTTAAAAATCCGGCCGACCACCCATACGAAGTTATCAATCACTCAATGTCGGCCGCGGTCTTGAGATTGTCTGCGCCTACATCCACGCCTGAAAAACTTCGTCCGTGGCTTCAGGATTTTGATTTAGGCGCGACTTACGATGCGACAATGATCCGGGAGGAGAAAAAGGCTGTTTATGATTCTGGACTTGATTCATGGCTAATCTGGGATCCTTCGAATAAATATACGAGAGGCGCGTATGATTTGGAGTGATTAAGTGGTTTTCCCAACAGGATGTACAGGATGTATTCGTACGAATACATCCTGTACATCCTGTTTTATTTCAAAATGCGCGGCATAGACCGATTATATGACCTTTATGTTTTATTACGAATTTATCCTCAAGCGCGATTTTGTTTTCGAGTTCAAGCGATGCAATTCGCGGGGTCAATATTTTAAAATTTCTAATCCTTATTTTTAAGATTTTTGTTTGGTCCCGCCCGCTTTTGAGAACTAAGCTATTTCCCGCAGGATTTTTTAGCCACAAGCACTCTGCGTTTGCAAATTTCGATTGCGCCTGCAATTTGCCCAGAGAAAATGGCTTATTTTTTTCCGGGCCACTCGGCTTGAAGAAACTTAGTATTGTCTCGGCTAGAGTTTTCACACCTATTTTTTTGGCAAAGCTTAAAGGTTTTAAGAGATTTGTGCCGTTATAGGCGCTGACAGGAACAATTGGAAAATTTTTAAATCCGGCCTCTTCTGCGCTTTTCTCCACAGCTGCTTTTACGTCTATGAATTTTGGGAGAGAGTATTTGATTTTATCGCATTTGTTTATTACAGCTATAATTTTTTCTACGCCCAAAAATGTTGCGATTTCCAAATGTTTTTTTGTCTGCGGCTTAATGCTCTCATCTGCCGCTACAATTAAGATGCCATATTTCGCGGTTGATGCGCCTGAAAGCATATTTTTTATTAATGATTTATGCCCGGGGACGTCAATAAATTCGTAGAGAAATTTTCCAATTTTGATTTTTGCGCGGGTTGTATCGAGAGTCATCTTGCGCTCGCGCTCGTATTGAAAGCTATCCATAAGATGCGCCCACTCGAAACGTTTTCCAGATTTTTGGGCGATCGCCCGAAGTTCAGCAATTCGGCTTTCCGGAACTGATTTAGTTTCATACATTATCCGTCCCAAGAGCGTTGATTTGCCGTGGTCTTTCTCACCGAGAAGAACAATAGGGATTTCGCGCTCTCTAATCATCACATATATCCTAGTGCGCGCAGACGTTCCATAACAGCTTGCGCTTCTTTGTCCTGCGCGCGGCCCATGCGTTCCGCGAGCTTAGTTTCCCCAAGCTCTTTTAAAATTTCCGGAATTGTTTTTGCTTCCGATTTAAAGCCGACCGTGCAATGGGTGCACCCGAGCGAACGGAAGCGTTCGCCGTTTTTCGAAAAATAAAGGGGGCTTATCGGAACATCATTTTCATAAATATATTGCCAAATATCAATTTCGCGCCAATGCAATATGGGATGGATTCGGTGATGATCGGCGTTTTCGTCTATCGAATTATATCCCCAAGCTTCGAGCGGCTGATTTTTATAATTCCATTTCCATTTTTTATCGCGCGGTGAAAATACTCGTTCCTTGGCGCGAATACCATGTTCATCACGCCGTATACCCATAATCAGCCCGTCGAATTTTTCTTTCTTCATTAAATTTTTCAATGCCTCCGTTTTATTTTGTCCGCAACAGGAAACGCCGGATATTTTGTCTTCCTTTATTATGCTTTTAGCCGCCAAAACTTTCATATTCCATTTTTTTGCCAATTCGTTTCGAAGGGCATAGGTTTCTGGAAAATCTATGCCATTGTCAATATGTATAACTGGAAAGGGGATGCGGTTAAAAAATGCCTCGCGGCAGAGAGCGAGCATGGCAGTTGAATCTTTCCCTCCCGACCATAAAAGCGCCAAATTATTGAATTTGGATTTAGCTTCGCGGAGGATGAAGATTGATTTTTCTGCTAATAAGTTGTTCATTTAATTTTGAGGATAACATACGAATCAATCTTTATATAGTTTTACTTTAATTAGTTTTTTGCATAAAGAAAGACAGGGAGATCGGTAATCAATCTCCCTGCTGGTTGTCGAAATAGGTTAGGGAACCTATCTCACGGACGCTATTGGCTCTTGTTTTGGCGCTGGCTTGAGTTCTTCTTTTAGTGGTGCGCCTATCTTGTACTCCATCAGTTCAAGTTGGTAGGTTGTCCCATTTTTCCACTCAGCAGACATCTTGACTGTACTCCTAGTTTTTTTAGAAAAAAGGTATTCATATTTTCTCCAACCATCAACTTTTTGCATCGAGGCACCTGCTTTCAGTGTATCCCTACGAGTTATCGCCGTTAATTCTTCGCTTAGTGGCTTAGCTACAAAATGGGCAGACCACTTCTCTGAGTTATATTGTTTGCCACTCGTTATTGCCACGAAATTGAAATCCCAATCCCATGCACCAACTCCTTCGAGAAATTTAAACCATGGCGGTGCCTCTGTAAGCCCGGGGACAGAAGGGATTACTGAAACGAAATAGTCTTTACCATATTCGTTCTCCATAATGGGTTTTCCGTCGAGACAGTTGATTTTGAAAATTCCAATTGCATCGTAGCTCATTTTAGCTATAGCATGCCCTCCTTTAATGTCAAACACCCAGTAATCACCATCTCGACACATAGGTGTATCGGCCGCAAAGGTTTTGTTAAAAAACAACATAAAAACTATTATGCTTAGCATCGTTTTTCCCGCCGTTTTCATAAGAACTGCCCTCCTTTTATGGATTATAGCACTTTAGATATATTTATCATTATTAATGAGATGTGACATCAGATAAATAGTTTTCTTTCTTGGGCGGAGGAATGGATACCTATGAAGTTCATTTTCGAAATTCCAGCGCATTTCCTCAACAAGATCTAAGTTTTCAAACGCGATATTATTTTTTTCAGAGGGGTCATTCTCTAAATCATAAAGTTCGTCCACGAAAAACTTTCGAGTATGATTTATAAACTTATATTTTTTGTTTTGTATACAAAATCCTTCCCGCTCTGTTTCGGCCAATGCCGACAAAATTAGATTATTTTCTAATGTATTTAAAAGAGATGTGCCATGTAGCTGTTCATCAAGTTTTATTCCGATTGCATCCAGTATAGTAGGCATAATATCAACGCTCCGCACTATTTGATTAGCGACTTTATGATTGAATCCAGGGATATAAATTATTAATGGCACGTGAAGGAGCTCGTTATATAGTTGTTTGTGGCCAAATATCTTGTGCTCTAAAAATTCTTGGCCATGATCAGAGGTGAATATTATTATCGTTTTTTCCAGCAAACCCAACTTAGATAAATAATCTAATAATCTCGCAAAGAAATCGTCAACATATTTTATTGCGCCATCATATATAGCTTTATAGTACTCGATATCTTCATAATTTTTAGATCTTCGCATTGCGCTGATAAAAGATCTATAAGATTCTACACGGATGTTTTGTAACCACTTTATTTTTTGTGGGAACCCATCGGTAATTTTAAAAGGCCCATCATATCCATCGCTGAAGAGGTTTATGTAAGGCCAAGGTGAGTCCCATGGGTTATGTACCACGTAAGTATGAAAAAAAACGAAGAAACTTTCATTTTTAGCTTGTTCTAAGAAATATAAAATTTCTTTTTCTGGTATCGAGCCCAGGCCTCTATAATTTCCTGCATCATATGGATTGGTTGAATAGTAATCAAAGCCCCTCGAAAAACCAAATACTGGTTCTAGTTGGGCGCCGTCTGTAAAGCCAGCAGTTCGGTAATCATTTTTTTTTAAAATTTCTGCAAAAGTAGTGATGTTCTCGTTAAGCACATAAACCTTACCTCCATTTTCAGCGTCGGCTATGCTCAATATTCCATGATATGTGGGATAACGGGCAGTCATTATGGACATAAATGATGGGGCAGTCTTAGGAGCCTGAGAATAGCAATTTTTGAATAAAATGCTTTTTTTCGCAAAATCGTCTATTGCCGGAGAGGTTGGACGTTTGTATCCATAACACCCCAAATGATCAGCGCGGAGAGTATCTATACCTATTAATATGACATTGTAAGGATTTTTTATCATGCTATGCTTATTTTGTGTATAATATCATTTTTAAATTATTTTAGAATAACTAAATCCAAATGGCAGAAAAATCAAGATATCTATCGAATAGTGAAAGGACGGCGCTAATAACCGGCGGCATCACAGGGATAGGTCGAGCTATTACATCACGTTTGGCAAGGGATGGTTTTTCTTTAGCAATAAATTATAAAGGTTCGGAAAAAAATAGTTTTATTAGATCACTTAGAAAAGAATTGGAATTTCATAATGTAAAATATGTATTGATTAAGGCAGATATCTCAAAAATATTAGAGGTTGAGAGAATGATTAAAATTGTAGAAAAAAACTTTGGCAAGGTAGACGCGTTAATCAACAACGCGGGAATAAATCAGAATCAAAATTTTAGTAATTTGGATTTTAGTAATTTTGATAAAATACTAGATGTAAATTTGCGCGGTGCTGTGATGATCACTAAATATACACTCCCATTATTTGAAAAAGCTCTCTTGCCAAGGATAATTTTTATTTCTTCAGTAAATGCATTTGTTGGCTCTGCTGCCAGAGTAGCCTACACGGTTTCTAAAAGCGGGCTTTTGGGCTTGACCAAAGCTTTGGCATTAGAGCTCGCCCCAAAAGTTCTCGTAAATTCGATAGTCCCAGGTTATATCGATACTGACATGTTTAGAAGATTTAAATCAGAAAATCCATACACGAAAATTAAAAGGATCCCATTAAAAAGGATTGGTCTGCCGGAAGATGTTGCTGGTGCTGCGTCTTTTTTGTGTTCCCCGGACAGCTCGTATATTACGGGTCAATGTATACACGTTAATGGAGGTTTATTTTTATCGTAATGACGAATTCTAAATTAGTGGCAGCGGTTATATTGGCTGGCGGGCAAAGCGTACGGTTTGGGAAATCTTTTAAACAATTTGCCAAAATAAACGGGAAGCCGCTCATTTCATATTCTTTGGGTGTGTTTATTAAATGTAAATTTATACAGAATATAATAATTATTGCGCCAAAGAGAAGAATAGCTTATGCGAATAGATTAGTACGGCGTCTCAATGATTCTAGGATCCAAGTAGTCGAGGGTGGCGAATATCGCAGGCAGTCTGCGTTAAAAGCATTGATTTTTTTAAAAAGAATTTCTCCAGATTATGTAATTTTTCATGATGCTGCGAGGCCATTTATCAGTCAAGAAATGGTTAGTGGCGTTTTAGCGGAGGCTTCACGAACTGGCGGCGCAGTTATTGCTACGAAGGCTACTGATCTGGTTCTAAAGGCAGACAATCATAAATTTATAAAAAGTGTTTCTCAAAAAGAAAAAATCTTTTTTGGACACACCCCACAATGTTTTCAGTTCGATTTAATTTTAGCGGCGCATTTAAAGTGCGCGAAAATATTACAGGATGCGGATAATATAGAATTAGTATTAAATACAAACAAACGCGCGCGAATAAACGTGGTTGAATATTCGCCTGCTGGTAGCCCGAAGCTTACCTATAAACAAGACTTGATGGCGATGAGGCTATTTCTAAGGAATTGATTTATGAAATCTAGGGTGATAGATAATCCAAACCCAAATGCAACCCTCGGTTTTGTATTGTTTTATCCCTTTCATTTCTATGTTTATAAAAATGTTTATAAGAATATAAAATATAAATCAGAATTCATAGTTGATTTGGGACGTTTTTATCCGTTTGCTGATCAGCAAGTGAATCTGCTCACTAATATTATTAAATTGCTTAACAAGCATGAGGCGAATTACAGGATTATCTACTATGAAGACTATACAAAAGAAGATTATTTAAAGATGTTTTTTTCAAAGTATTATGGGCTCGTTTCGCTTATGGAGCGCGGTTGTTTGTTGCTCTCATGTAATAGAAACAAAAGGAAAATACATATGAATTATGGGGCTGGTAAAGAGTTGACGATGTTAAGACCTAGTATGCGCTTTTATGATTTAGCTTTGGCTTACGGCAAACGAGCTCATAAACATCTTTCTTTATACACGTATTGTAAGATCGTGGGTAATCCGAAATTTGATGATTGGTTTGCAAACGAGCTGGATAAAGAATTATCAGCTGATCTGACTTCAAAAATTGAGAGTAACAAAAAAACACTTCTTTACTTACCTACTCACGGCGACCTTACATCGATGGACGCTTTAGCGCTGCCGTTGCAGCACCTTTCTAAAATTTATAATGTTGTTGTTAAATTGCATTATTATAATGTTTACGAAGAACGTGAGCGGGTTAGCAAGTTTGAGGGTAATAATATAATTTTATATGATGATTCAGCTGATTTGTTGCCTCTTTTAAAAATTGCTGACGTCGTTATTTGTGATAATTCAAGCGCTATATTTGATGCGATATTAGCTGATAAGCCAGTTGTCGTGGCAGATTTACTCTCTCAAGACTACATAGATTTTGAACATAAGAAACCCGCGGCACTTCGAGGGCGCATATCTACCGCATTGACTTACTCCGGGAGCATAGAACAATTGATCAAAAAGAATAAATTGGTGGTTACCGTTTCATCGCCATCGCAGCTTGCGGATGCAATAAAAATAGCTCTAGATGACAAGGCGTTTTTTAAGGATGCGCGGGAAACACTAAGAAAAGAACTTTTTGCATTCAGAGATAAATATTGTGGCAAACGCGCAGCTTCGTCCATTGAGGAATTAATGATTATGAAAAAAATGCGTCAAAAAACACCCCTCGCCCAGGCTCTTGACGCCGCCGAACAATTGCAAAAAAACAATTCGCAACACTTTATGCCAATGTCGCAATGGCTACGAAGCGAAAACATTAAAATAAATAAAAAGATATATCTATTTGTTTTGAAAGTTCTCGAAGAAATATTTAATCGGAAGTTGTACATAAAAAATTGAGCATTCGTCAGCTCTTTTTCCGACGCGCTTTCTATTTTGTTTTATGATATATAACGAATCATTGACGAAATTTTTTTGTTTGATAAGCTTAATAAAAATGACTAATCAATTATTTCAGCCGAAAAGTCTTGTTTTGCAGTGGCATATAACCGAACGATGCAATTGGCGGTGCAAACATTGCTACCAAACTTCGTATACGACGCCGGAGATGGATTTGAAAATGATGGAAAATATATTGGCGCAATACGTCGGACTATTAAAAAAATGGAATATCCCGCGCCGGCATGCCAGAATTCAGATTACAGGAGGCGAACCTTTTGTGCGCCGCGACATTTTTCAATTTTTGGAGAAAGTTTATAAGTTATCCGACCATTTCCAATGGACACTTTTGTCTAACGGCTCTTTTTTGACAGAAGACAAGGTCAAACTGCTTAAATTATTCGGCATCCAATCATATCAGGTGAGCATGGAAGGATTGGAGAAGACTAATGATGAGATCAGAGGAGAAGGCAGTTTCAAAAAAATTCTAAAAGCAATAGAACTTCTTGTTTGGGCGAAAATACCATCAAGGGTTTCCTTAACCTTAACCCGGAAAAACCTTCCGGAGATTAAAGGGTTGGCCGATCTTTTGGCTCCCTTGGGGGTGCGTGGCTTGGGAGTGAGAAGAATAGTTCCGTGGGGATCGGGAGCGGCTATGAAAGAATATGTTCTTGAGCCGCAGGAGCTGAGGGGGCTTTACCGAGAGATAGAAGAAATCAACCGAACCATGATCGCGAACGGGCACTCTTTAAAAGTAACCGGAGGGTGCGAAAACGGTATTTTTAATGATGAGATTTCTGGGGAAGGGCTGATGTCGCACGGAGTTTGCGGGGTGACCTACGGCAGAATATTGATAGTATTGCCGAACGGAGATACATTGGCTTGTCGGAGACTGCCGATTATTCTTGGCAATCTTCACGAAAAATCGATGGAAGAAATTTATTATTCTCCGCTTTACGAAAGCTGGCGCCAAAAAGAAGATGTCCCTTCTGTCTGCCAAGCATGCCCAAGTTATCAGCATTGTTTCGGCGGAGCAAAATGCGTAACTTACGGGATGACCGGCAAAACCGCTCCCGATGTCCAATGCTGGAAATTATTTAACAGCCTAGAAGAAGCCGCTCACAGAATTAAAAATGAATCCCGTTAGAGGCCGCGATCGCCTGTAAACGCATTTATTATTAATAATAAAAAGATGATTAACTTTATAAATAACACATGCAAATTGCGGCTATATCGCGATCTGCCTCTAACGGGATGAAAGTTTTATTTCTAACTAAATATCCGCCAATAGAAGGCGGCGTTTCCGCGCAGAATTATTGGCTGGCAAGGGCGTTGGGAGAAAAGGATGTTCAAATTTCCGTCGTGACGAACGCTTTGTTGGTGGAAGATGCTTACCGTGAAAATATAAATTGGCTGGATGGCGAAGTTTCAAGCAAATTTCAGCCCAAAAATGTTTTTTTGTATTCTTTAAAAAATCAAACACCAACGCATATACCTTATTCTCCGGCGTATCTTTCTCGCCTGGTGAATTTGGGCCTAAAAGCGATAGCCGAACGAGGCGCGGATGCCGTATACGCTCATTATTTGGAGCCCTACGCCTCCGCGGGATTTATTTTAAAAAAAATAACCGGCCTTCCTTTGGTTATCAAGCACGCAGGGTCTGATATTTGGAGGC
The DNA here is from genome assembly GCA_023266875.1 of Candidatus Giovannonibacteria bacterium. GTDB lineage: Bacteria > Patescibacteriota > Minisyncoccia > JACPKW01 > UBA11713 > JAHFOJ01. Next base: position 21,925 of record JAHFOJ010000004.1, read on the forward strand.
TTTTGCGCAGTGAAGATTTTAAATATTTTTTAGGATGGGTTATAAAGTCCGCGGATGCACTGTTAACTTCAGAATCGCTTTCTCCCATGTTTAAGGAATTGGGGGTGCCGCAAAAAAAAATTAAATATATCCGGCGCGCCGTAAACCCAGCTCAATTTGCTTCAAAGGGCGCTCGTTTTGATTTTTCAAAAGCGGGCTTTGCGATCCCTCCCAATGTTCCGCTTTTGACTTACATCGGCAAGGCCAATTTAAACAAAGGGCTTTTTGAATTAATCGAGGCTCTATCCGGGATGAGTTCAGATTTCAGATTTTTATTTGTTTCTAACGGGCCGAAATTTGAAGAACTCAAGGCCAGAATAAATTCACATTCTAACATTAAAGATAAGTTTGTTTATTTGGGGTTTGTGCCTCCATGGGAAATTCCCAATATCTTGCGCGCGACTGATTTTTTGTTCCAACTGGAAAACGATTTCCCCGTTCCAATTCACGGGCCGGTTCAGCCGTCTGAAGCAATCGCTTGCGGCACCCCCGTGATTTTAAGCGAGGAAATATTTTCCAAACTTAGGCCTCATTTTCCGAGCACGAGCGGCAAATTCATCGTGGTTAAGGACCCAAGAGATCCGCAAGCGCTTCGGGAAGTTTTGAAAAAAAGCTTAAATGCGATCGAGGCGGCGAAAAGTGATGCGGGCGAGATAAGAGAGGAGTTTTTGTCACGCAATCATTGGGATCAATATGTTTCAGATTATATCGAACTTTTCGATTCTGTTGCCGGACGGCGGTTCAATATTTTTTGAGCCCTTTCGATATCTGTCATTATCATTTCTTCAAAATTTTCTTTGAAATTATCATCGCGCTCTATAATAACGGTTTTAATATCGCATTTTCCGGCAACATACTCAAGCAGCTGCCAAATTCCTTCGTTAATCCCATTTAATTCCTCCGAATGAGTATCATAAAACATATTATTATGCCGGTGGATTCTGCCTCCGGCGAGATGAATTTGCACGACATTTTCCAGCGGGAACCTTTCAAGCAAACGCAATGGATTTTCTTTGCGATTATGCGAATTAATATGTATATTCGCCAAATCAAGTAAAAGGCCGCATCCGGTTCGTCTGCAAACCTCTTTAATAAATTCCGGTTCCTCGAAATCTCCCCCGGGTATTGTAAAAAATGAAGTGATATTTTCAAGCACCAATGGAAGTCTTAAAAAATTTTGCGCTTTATTTATTTTACTCACTACGATATCAAGAGTTTCTTTGGTAAACCAAAGAGGCGAGAGATGGCCAATGCTAACGCCGTCAACCTCAGTCAGGGCAAAATGGTCGCTATAATACGGCGCTTTGATGTAATGGCAAAAGCCCTCTATTTTTTTAAGATAATCAAAATTAATATTTTCGGCGGCGCCAATTGAAAGGTTGAGTCCGTGCGGGATTAGCGGAAGTGAATCGCCGATTTTTTTCAAAAGTTTGTTTTCGATTAAATTCGTGTTGATATAATGCTCTGAAGTAACTTCAAGCACATCGATTTCGTTTTTACGCTCCACAATTTCATCAACCAACTCCGCTCGCAAGCCAAGCCCGACCCCGAAGAAGGGAATTTTTTTAAGCTCGTAATTCATAATATTTTTAAATTCTTTTCCCAAAGTGTTTCTTTATTGATAAGCAAAGAAATGTTAAGAAAATCTGAAATGCCGGCGTTTTGGGCGGCAAGATAGCTTTTGAATAAATCGCTTAACATAAAGCCTTTGTCCGGAAGAGTTTTTAAGATGTTAAAAGCTCCGGTGCCGATTTCAACTTTTTTTATTTCGTCCTGATTTTTAAAAAATAACATTGGCCCGTTTATGTAGGCGGATGACGCCGCGACAATGTTTGGATTTTTAGCTAATATTTTTTTTATCATCTTGTTTTTCTTATTGATCAGCGATTCCGCGAAAAGTTTCAGCGGCGTTTTAGGAAGGGCTGAAATCGCCTTTTTTTCGCGATCGTCCAAATTATATTTCTTATAAAAGACCTCTTTGTCGGATAAAAAGTCTGTGCGAGTTGATTTGTCTGTATAAATATCAACTAGCGCTTTTTGAAAATTTATTAAAGCCATTAGGAAATTATAAACATTCAATGTCTTGCAAGCAAGAAGTAGAAACCGTAGTATTAGTAGTATGAGGGGCAAGGCAGAAAAGCTGAATAGCATAAGAAAGACGCTGTTTAGGGCTGTCTCCGGTTTACTGGTGGTGGCGGCCGTATCAATATTGAGATTTGTTTATTCGGTTGGCGCGGGCGATTACCAAAACAAAGTTAGCCGGCACAATAATGCCGTAGATAAGGCCTTGAGCATTAATATCGCTAGCGCCGATGTGCCTGCCCCCGAAAGTTGCGGTGGCGGCTGTATGGCTTCTTGCGCAGGACCTAGTTGCGCTTCTTGTTCGGGCTGTAATAGTTGCGGTGGCTATTGAGCAATAAATTAAAAAAAGAGTTTGGCAACTTTATCATAAATGGAGCATAATAAAAAAATACTTATTTTAGTGGTTTCCATCTTGCTTCTTGGAGCGGGTTTTTATTTTTGGCAGGCGCGCGCTCCAAAGCCGCCGGCTTATCTAGAAAATCTAAATACCGCTCGGCAACTTTTTAAAGAAGGCGATACCGATCAGTCACTTGATTACGCTAATAAAGCATTATTGGAAGCGGGATCAAATAAACAAGCTGAAGCTGTCACAAAGTTGCTAATAGCGCTTATTTACTTAAGAAAAACTGACTTGGCTGGCCAAACCAAAGCTATTCAATTAATGAAAGAAATTGCCGGGAATGCGGCGTATCCTAATTTTGAACGCGCTTTAGCTCTGCAATATATCGCCGATACCTGGGTATGGCAAAATCGCTCTCAAGAATTCGTTAATGTAATTTTTAGCGATGAACCATACGCGTCTTTTTTGTCTAAATCTACAGTCACAAGCGGTATTCGCAAGATATATGAGTATTCGATATCGCTTTATCCTTTGCCTGTCGCGGAATACAGCGTTGCCAAATGGAACAGTAATGTTCTTTGGAATGCCATAAACGCTCCAAAGGGAACTTTCAAGCTAGCCTTGCCTGAAAAAAATTATATAGACGCCGCCGAAGAACATCTCAAAAAAGGAGACGACGCATTGCCGCGTTTTATGTCGCTCAAAAAAAATAACGGAGCGGAAGTCAGCCGTTCCTATTTGCTTAAAGGCATAGCGCTAGGGCAATTGGCGGAGCTTGAAAAAAAACCTGAATATAATGCCATGGCAGAGGATGCATTTAAAAAATCGCAAGATATTTTAAACCAAAGTTCTAATGAGCACTTTTCTCCCATAATCAGGCCATGGCTTAATTTTTATTACGCTGTTTTTCTGGAGAGAGCATACGGAAAGCAAAGGATTGCGGATATCAATAATCTTTTGACATATATGATAGCAAAAGTTTCGGAAACGAATAATATTATTGCGAAATTCATAGCACGCTGGGACGATAGCCAGCAAAGATTAGGTACTTACGAGGGCCAAGGCGCTTCGGCGTTGGCCAAAATCAATCCGGCTTTTAAAGAATTATTAAGAAGCCTGGGCTGGAAGATCTAATATGAATAACTGGCACATCTGGGGTTCAGTAATAGAAATAATATTTTTCCCTTTTTTAATTTCCAGAAATATGCCCACAAAAATCATCTGACAAAAGCATAAAAACGCCTCATATTGTTCTGGCGCTTGCGTAAAAAATATGCTATAATTAATTAATGAAAACCAATGAAAGAGGCAAAAATAACCAAATTAAATTCCGGCAGTCGCTTTTTTGGGATGTGGACCCCAAGACAATTGATCCAAAAAAGAACGCGCCATATGTGATAGAACGAATACTGGATTTCGGTAAAGATAATGAAGTAAAGTGGTTATGGAATAAATATCAAAGAAGAACGATTCACAATGTTGTTAAAAAACGACGCGGCTTAAACAAACGAACCCGTGCTTTATGGATGCTCCTTACCGCTCCAGAGAAATAGTCTGGCGCACAGATATTTTGCCGGAAAATGCCCAGAGGGCGCTTAATTACTTGAGCGGTCAGAAATGGCTTAAGCACAGTTCTTGGTATATGGCCGGCGGTACCGCGCTCGCGCTTCAGATTGGGCACCGAACTTCCCAGGACTTGGATTTTTTTAATCCTAGGAAGTTTTCTTCTCAAATATTGATTAAGAAGTTTTCCTCCGTGGATTGGAAAACGACGATTTTTCAAGAGGGAACAATTTACGGCGGACTATTAGGTACGAAAGTCAGCTTTATATTCTATCCTTTTTTTCTTCCAAAAGAACAGCAGCTTTTTTATGGCTCGGTTCGCGTTTTGCATGAGCGGGATATCGCGGTTATGAAAATTTTAGCAATAAGTCAGCGCGGAACCAAAAGAGATTTTGTCGATCTTTATTGGTATTGCCAAAACCGCGAACCCCTGCTTCAAATCGCGCAAAGACTTGAGGCGCAGTATCCGAACACAAAGCATAACTATCACCATATTATTAAAAGCATGGCTTATTTCGAGGACGCGGAAGCTGATCCAATGCCTCGGATATTTTTTAAGGCGTCGTGGCCCGACATAAAAAAGTTTTTCGAGCGGGAAGTCCCGCGCGTTACCCGCGAATTTTTAGGATTGCGCTGAATCATGAAAAACCGGCATATTTGGATTTCAGCTACCGCCATTCTTTTTTTTGTTTTTTTTATTTTACAGAGTCAAAGAGAAAAGCCCGAAGCTAAAGACGCGAAAGCGTATTTGGCATTGGGGAATTCTTATTTTAACGGATCAGCCGGATACAATGTGGCGAAAGCGGAGGAAGCGTTTAAAAAAGCCGTTCTGGCCGATCCTAAAATCACTTACGGCCACTATCAATTGGCGCGAGTTTATTTTATAGAGAAAAAAAATTCAGAGGCGCTTTCGGCAATAAATAAGGAGCTTGAAATAAATCCGGAAAATCTGCGCTCGCTTTATGTCCGTGGCCTGATCAAGGCGGAAATCGGAGATTTGTCGGGAGCAGAAGATGATTTTAGGCGATTTGCCCAATGGATGCCGAAAGAATGGTCCGGATGGAACGATCTCTCGTGGATTTTAATGAAAGAGACAAAATATAAAGAAGCGGAAGCTGAAGTTAGAAGCGCGTTTGCAAACGCGATAGGCGCGGATACAAATCCGTGGCTTTGGAATCATTTGGGGCTGGCTTTGCTGAACCAAAAAAAATACGGCGAAGCCGAAAAAGTATTTCTTCGCGCAAAAGAGCTGGTTGGGAAATTAACGGTTAAAGAATGGCAAGCGGCGTATCCCGGGAACAACCATAAATCCGCCGCGGATGGGCTCGGCGCTTTCGGAAGGGCTGTGGATTTTAATCTGGAGCAAAGCAGGTTAAAATAGATATAATGCGCGATTCAAAGAACGCGAATTTAATAGTCGTTGCCGCCTTAGCGATAGCCGGCCTTTATCTTTTTTTTGCTTCGGTCGGGAGCGACTCTGCCTCTAAAAATCAAGTTTTTCTAAAAAGCCCCAAATGGGCGGATGAAACAGGTCGGGGTCTCTCGGTTCCAGCTTGCGGATCGTCGATGGTGTGCGGAGTTAATGACACTAATGACGCCGATGATCCCGGACCGCTTGTCGCGTGCGCCTCGTGCGCCAACGGCGCGCCGTCCATAGATTTTAGTTGGATTGATAATGGAAACACCGGCGGTTATACATGTTACAGGGCGCGCCTTGATGCCAAAATCGGGTCTAATCCGGAGTTTTTGGTTAGGCGCGACTTGCCGTGCGGTACCGCACTCGCGCCAGGCAATTTTACTTGGGACAATTCAATTCTGTCGCTTTCGCCAATCTCTAACACCACTTATAATTACTCCATCAAATACGAGAGTGTTGTGCATTCGACATGGGCTCCCCCATTCAATGGCGCAACAGCCATGGTTGCTTTGGATGCCAATCATTTAGTTTTAATTTTTTACAGTGGCGCCTCACTTAATACATTAGTATCTAATGATGCCGGCGCGACTTGGACCCAAGGAAGGACCATTGATGGTACTGTTGGGTCAACAGGAGACTATTTGGTTTCCGCCGACTTGGTAGGCAATAATATCTTTGTAAGTTATTATTCCCGCGACGGCACCAATGATTTGAGATTTGCAAAATCCACCGACGGCGGCGTCACCTGGACGGCCCCCATTACTCTCGATGGCGATGGCATCGCCCCTCATAGTTCAAATGACAGGGGATCAAATAACTCAATAGACGCCATAGACGCGAACAATATTTACATAAGTTATTATGACAAAACCGCCACCGATCTTTATTTTATAAAATCTAATGGCGGAGGATTGGCTGGAACTTGGAGTGCGCCGAAGCTTGTTGATGTAAGTGGTTCTACAATTTTAGGCATACAAAGTTCAATAAAAGCATTTAATTACGGTGTCAATACCAGTGTTTTTATTGGTTACTACGACGCCACCGCCGCTAATCTAAATGCAAAATTTGCGAGATCAATCAATGGTGGCGATACTTGGCTTGTTGGCGATATCGTAAATGTTGAGACGTCCGGCAATGTTGGGGCATCTCCTTCTGTTGATACGCTTGACGGTATTACAGTTTATTTTGCTTACGAGAAGGTTGGTTTATTTCCTTCAAGACTTGCAAAGACAACAAATTGCAACACGAGCTGTAGTTGGGGGGCGCCTGTTAATATTAGTAACCTTTCTGGCTCTGTTTCAATTCGTGAAATAAACGCATCCACTGTTTACGCGGCTATTAGGCATAGCGACGACCCAGTCGAAATTTATTTTGCAACAACGTCCAATTCTGGAACAAGTTGGGCGTCTCCGGTGCTGGTGCCAGCCGGACTCGATACAAAATTACTTGCCGTTGATCCATTAAATCTATATACATTCGGTATAGGTGATCCAGGTGGGGTCAATGGTGCTCACTCAATCAACGGCGGGGCAAGTTGGACTAATTTTAACTTGGGTACTACCATCTCCGGTTTCCCGAGCAGTTCTTTTTACGACAATTTTGACCAGGCCGGGAACGCGACAACAAACGGCTGGACGCTGGACGCCGGGTCGTCCGCCGATCCGCATCGCTGGCTAGGCGCTGACAGCACGGGAATGATTGCTGGCACCGGGGGCACCAAGGGCTATTTATTGCGCGGCAGCAGCGCGAGTAATCCCGACGACGGAGTTCGGCTTACGATATCTGGAGGAAATTTTAATCCTTTCACGATTCAATACGACAGAACCACTAAACTTAGTTCGGGCACGGGGCAAACCTTTGTCGCGGAGTATTCTTTAAATGGCGGCACGAGCTGGACGCCTCTCGAGGCGCCACTTGCCGGCACAAACGGATATTCCACAAAGATTGTTTCCAATTTACAAAATCCGAATAACGCGCCGGTCACTATCCATTTTTATGTTAACGGCGGCTCGACGGTTGATTTCCGCGCGGCCGTTGATAACGTTTATATTACCGGAAGCGGAACGCCCGGGCACGTTATAAAAAGCGGAACGTTTTCAACTCCGGCTTTCTGCCCGGCTGTAGATTATATTGTGGACGGACTTGATACTTCCCCCCCAGGTTTAATCGCGGGGCAACAGGTAACATTCGCCGCGACTGTTCAAAATTCCGGAGCGCTTGCGGCTTCAGCTGTTTCCCAGACCCGCCTTAGGCTCGATATTGGAAATGACGGCACGTATGATGTTACAACCCCGCCTTTTGCAGACCAGACTACTGGGGCGCTCGCCGCAGGCGCTTCAGAAGTTGAGAATTGGACAAACGCATGGACTGCCATTGTCGGAGACCACAAGTTTGAGGTTTGCGCCGACACCACGCACGCAATTATAGAATCTAACGGCGAGAATAATTGTACGACCCGGACGTTTAATGTTGGCGCGGGGACGAATGTGGTGTCGCTTGCGGCAAACCCGACAAGCGGCTCCACCCCTCTCACATCGGCGCTGACGGCGAGTGTCAGCGGCACAGCTCTTGGTACGATTAATTATTCTTTCTGGTTTAATTGTTCAAATGTGACCACAAGTATTGCGGCGGCGGAAACTTCTTGCGGTACTTTGCCCGCGCCAGTTTTGGGAAGCTGTGTTTCAAATTCAGTTGGCGCGAAATGCAATGGAATGAGCGCTTTGACTCAAGTCGTGAACAATACATATTCTTCCGTAGGCACTTATAAGCCAAAAATTATTGTGGAACGCGGTAGTGCGCCTAATGCCCAGAGTCAGGCGGATGTTACTGTAAATCCCGCCAATGTTGCGCCTTCAGTTAATGCGGGGCCAGACCAGACTATTACGCTACCTGCGTCTGCCAATCTGGACGGCACTGTATCTGACGATGGATTGCCAAATCCGCCGGCGACCGTTTCGACAACATGGTCCAATCCCGGAACAGTTTTTTTTGGAAACACGGCTTCGATCGATACCACCGCGAGTTTTTCTGCTGCGGGCACATACGTTCTGCGCCTTACTGCTAACGATTCTTTATTACAAAGTTCTGATACAGTCCAAGTTACGGTAAATCCTGCTCTGCCAGCCGCCGATTTTTCGCTGTCTAGCGGATCGATTTTTGTGACTATCATCCCCCCCGCCGGACAGACGACAGATTCATCGAAAACCACAGTGACTGTCAATCCTTTGCCTTTTGGTCCTCCTGCATATACTTCCAATGTGACGCTTACGTATTGTCCTCCCTCGAAAGGTGGTCTTTGCGCCCAAAGCAATGTGCCGGCTGGAACTGAATTTCGCTGGGGACCTGGAGCTGGCGTTGTTGGCACAACCACATTGACTTCAGCAAATTATTCGACCCTGTTTGGGGTGAAAATTCCTTCAAATACTCTACCCTCGCAAAATTACAGAATCATAATCAAAGGAGAAGGAACCGATGGCACAATCCATTATACAAATCCGGCATTGGAGTTAAACGTAGACAATCGTGATCCAGGCGTGATCGAGGTTATGCGCCCTATATTTGAAAAAATCGCAAGTAAATTGCGGAGTCTATTCCCAGAAGCCAATGCCTTTGATAAACCTCCGCACCAATAAGGGCTGGTTATTGCAGCTTTATTCGCGCGGGGGTAAAATCTAGGGCATATGGAAGACGAACAAAATAATAATAGCGAAGAAAAAAATCAGTTCTTAATTCCGGCGAGCATAATCGTCGCTGGAGCGATCATCGCTTTCGCTGTTTTTTATTCGCGGGGGCCTGCTCCTGTAGCAGGCGTTAAGGATAATTCGGTCGATCAGGCAAAAAATTCCGCCGCCGCGGCTGAAGTTTCAAAAATTAGTGCGGAAGATTTTGTCCTCGGGGATAAGAGCGCGAAAGTGGTTTTCATAGAATATGGCGATTACCAATGTCCTTTCTGCAAGCAATTTTTTCAGACTGTGGAGCCGCAGATAATTGATCAATATGTAAAAACTGGCAAGGTTGCCTTTGTTTGGCGCGATTTCGCGTTTTTGGACGGATCTCCGGACGGCGAATCTCATTTGGCCGCGGAGGCGGCGCGTTGTGCAGGCGAACAGAATAAATTTTGGGAATATCATGATGAGCTCTTTAGAAGACAAGGGCAGGAAAATGGGGGCGCGTTTAAGGCTGATAATTTAAAAAAATTTGCGACCTCGCTCGGACTTAACAGAAATAATTTTGATTCATGTCTTGATTCGAGAAAATATAAAAAAGCCGTAGCGGATTCCACTCAAGGGGGAGGAGTTGCGGGAGTCAATGGGACACCGGCATCATTTATATCTGGAAAGTTTATTTCAGGCGCGGCGGCATATTCAAGCTTTGCAAGCGAAATTGATGCCGCGCTTAAAAAATAGAGATTTTTTCAATAACAAATTATGATCTATGACGTTATTATCATTGGCGGAGGACCGGCCGCGGCCGCGGCGGCCGTGTATTCGGCGCGAAAAAAAATAAAAACCCTTTTAATAACTGAATCTTTTGGCGGGCAATCAATTGTTTCAAATGATATTCAAAATTGGATCGGAGAGAAACATATTTCCGGCTTTGAGCTCGCGCAAAAATTTGAAGATCATGTCCGTTCGTTTGGCGACGCAATTGAAATAAAAATGCCCGAACGGGTTACGCGAATCCGTCAGGTGAAATGCATTGATGATGAGCGAATTTGCGATTTCGAAGTCACTTCTGATTCCGGAAGCGTATATGAAGGGAAGGCATTGATTGTTGCCGCTGGCGCGCGGAGGAAGAGGTTGGGTGTTTCTGGAGAAGACGAGCTCGATGGCAAGGGTGTGGTTTTTTGTTCTACTTGTGATGCGCCTCTATTTGGCGGGAAACGAGTTGCGGTTGTTGGCGGCGGGAACGCGGGACTCGAAGCTGTTGTGGATCTTTTTCCATATGCTTCTAAAATTTATTTGCTTGTTCGGTCAGACGCGCTAAAAGGAGACCCTGTTACGGTGGAAGAAATAAAAAAACATCCAAATGTTGAGATAATTTGGGGGGTAACGCCGAAGGAAATTCACGGGAATGGATTTGTCTCGGGGCTTACATATTTAAATTCGAAGACCAATGAAGAAAAGCGTTTAGACGTTGAAGGAGTTTTTGTGGAGATTGGATCTGTCCCAAATTCTGAAATTGTCCGCGGGCTTGTGGAATTGGATGAATACGGGCAGGTCAAAGTACACGCAAAACACTCTTCGACGAGCCGCCCGGGGATTTTTGCGGCTGGAGATATAACTGACGATCCTTATAAACAAAACAACATCTCCGCTGGCGACGGCGTAAAAGCCGCACTTGCGGCTTACAACTATTTACTCAAGCGCGAAAAACAACCTCCCGCCGCTGGCTAATTTCCCCACTTGGTAACCCGGTTACCAAGTGCTATGATATTAGGAATATGAGAAAGATCAGATTTGCTGATGGGGAATTTTATCATATTTATAATCGCGGCGTTGATAAGCGGTCTGTATTTTTGGACCAACAAGATTTTGAGCGTTTTTTACAGAGTATGCGCGAATTTAATAACCAAAAGCCTATAGGCAGTTTGTTCGAAAACTCTTTTCGCGACAAAACCAAACTTGGTAACCGGGTTACCAAGTTGGTAGATGTTGTGTGTTATTGTCTAAATCCTAATCACTTTCATTTAATACTTAAACAACGAATAGGAAACGGCCTAAGTGAATTTATGCATCGGCTTGGCAGCGGCTATACTCGATATTTCAATATTAAAAACAAAAGAAATGGCGCGCTTTTCCAAGGAAAATTTAAAGCCATTCATGTTGATTCCAATGAATACCTTTTGCATTTAAGTGCTTATGTAAATTTAAATAATCGCGTTCATCGCTTACAAGGCAAGGCAGCGAGGTCAAGTTGGGAAGAATATGTACATGGCAAGAAAGCGATGTGCAGAAAAGAAATAATTATAAAACAATTTGATAAGCCTAGTGAATATAAACATTTCGCCGAAAGCGCACTACAAGATATTTTGGAGCGCAAGAAGCTGTATAAAGAAACGGAAAATATGCTGCTCGAATAGCCACTTGGTAACCCGGTTATCAAGTGGTAAATAATGCGAGCTTATTTCAAATACTATGCTATGCTAATTTATGACTCAAAATTAAAATGGCTTCGCGAATATCGCGCTAATAATTTTGGCAGCTATCATTATTTGTACACTTATTTATTATGAAGCGCCATATCAATATTGGTTTGTAAAAATTTCCAGCATTATTTATCCGGGTGATGAATATGCAAGGACTCTTTACAAAGGATATGTAAAAATAGAGCCTGTTACTTTCGAAAAAATCATAAATACTATTGAAAAAGGTGATTGCAAAAAATATACTTCAAAAACTGAATTTACTTCGATATGCTAATTTATATACTATAAATATCAGAAACAAGACGAATAATGCGTTATTTGTTGATGTTAAAATATCGGAATCCTCTTGGACTTTAAAATCTGTGCAGTATCCAATTCCGCTAAACCTGGTTCAATAAATCAGATTATGGCGCAGGTCCTAGATTTTGCTATAATAATCCCATGGCAAAAATAGCAATCAACGGGTTTGGGAGGATTGGCAGGTCGTTTTTTCGCGAGGCATATGGAAATAAGGACCTGGAAATCGTCGCAATAAACGATTTAACCGATGAAAAAACTTTAAGGTATTTATTGAAGTATGACTCCGTCTACGGGCGTTTTGACAAAGAACCGAAAGGTGTAAAATTCTTGGCAGAAACGGATCCATCAAGGCTTCCTTGGGGCAAGATGGGAGTGGATGTTGTAATCGAGTCCACGGGATTTTTTGCGACGGCAGAGAAAGCTAAGGCGCATTTGGATGCTGGCGCAAAGCTGGTTGTCATAACTGCGCCTGCTGGCAAAGATGTCGAGACTGCGTTAATTGGCGTCAACGACGATCGGTTTAAAACAAAAAATCCGATTACCTCAAATGCATCCTGCACGACAAATTCTGTTTCGCCTGTGATGAAAATTATTTTGGAAAATTTTGGCGTCAAAAAAGCAGTGATGACGACTGTCCATGGATATACTGCGACCCAAAAATTGGTTGATGGGCCGGACGCCAAAGATCCTAGGCGCGGAAGAGCCGCTGCGGCAAACATTGTTCCTTCAACGACAGGCGCTGCGGAGGCGGTGATTCAATCCATCCCTGAACTTAAAGGAAAATTTCAGGCGGAATCGATCCGTGTCCCTACGCTGACCGGCTCATTAAGTATTATGACGGTTATTACCGAGAAAAAAACTACAGCAGAAGAAATTAACAGAGTTTTTCGAAAAGCTGCTTCGGAACCGCGCTGGGCAAAAAGTCTAAAAATAGTTGAAGACCCGATAGTTTCAACTGATATCATCGGCGAACCGTACGGCGCGATTTTTGATACCACACTTACGCGTATGCTTGGTGATGATCTTTTGAAAGTTTTTTCCTGGTACGACAACGAAGCCGGATACTCGGCAACTTTGGTTGAGCATGTGAGAAGGATAGCGGCCAAAATATGAAAATTCATATCGGAGCGGATCATGCGGGATATGAATTAAAAGAAAAACTCAAGGTTTTTTTGAGTGGGCTGGGGCATGAGGTTGAAGATAAAGGCGCGTTTAAATTGGATCCAGAAGACGATTATCCCGATTTTATAAAGTTGGTCGCGGAGGCGGTTGCAGAAGATCCGGAAAATAGCTGTGGGATTGTTATTGGCGGCTCTGGTGAAGGGGAGGCGATTTGCGCAAATCGGATCAGAGGAGCGCGAGCAATTGTTTTTTACGGAACGAGATCGCCAGTTTTGCCAGTCGACATCAAAGGCAAGAAAAGCGAAGATCCTTTTGAAATTATTAGACTTTCTCGGGCTCATGATAATGCTAATATTTTATCGCTCGGAGCCCGTTTTATAACCAGCGAAGAGGCTAAGCAAGCGGTAGAAATTTTTCTCGAAACAGAATTCGAAGGAGGGCGGCATTCGCGCCGCGTCAAAAAAATAGATGGGGAGTAAATTATCTGAAAATAAAAAATTGGAGAAGGCGACATTCGCCGCTGGGTGTTTTTGGCAAGTCGAGGAGATTTTTCGCCCGCTCAAAGGTGTTAAAGAAACTATAGTTGGCTATACTGGCGGGGATTTTCCTAATCCGACTTACGAAAATGTATGTTCTGGTAAAACTGGACATGCTGAAGCGGTCGAAGTAATGTATGATTCGGCTGAAATTTCGTATGAGGAACTCATCCGCGCATTTTGGGAGGGGCACGATCCGACACAACTTAATCGACAAGGCCAGGATGTGGGGGCGCAGTATCGTTCTGCTATTTTTTATTATACGCCCGAGCAAAAAAAGTTAGCCGAGGAGGCAAAAAACAATTTAGCGAAGTCCCGAAAGTATAAAAGCCCCATTGTCACGGAAATTGTACCGGCCTGTGAGTTCTGGAAAGCAGAAGACTGCCATCAAAAATATCTCGCGAAGCGCGGACTTTCGACCTGCCCTATTTGATTTCTTTATGCACAGCTGATTTTTTTAATCGCTATGCTATCTTAATAAAGAGCCTTTGGTTTGCTCTCTTATATGACTAACCCAAGGTTTATTTTTGTTATTGGTGGCGTGATGTCGGGCATTGGAAAAGGCATTGCTACTTCAAGCATCGCGCGGATATTAAAGTCAAAAGGATACCGCGCCACTTGCGTCAAAATTGATCCGTATTTAAATGTTGATGCAGGAACTATGAATCCGATTGAGCATGGGGAGGTTTTTGTGACCGATGACGGGATGGAGACTGATCAGGATATTGGCAACTACGAAAGATTTTTGGGAGAAAACATTCTCGCTTCAAATTACATGACCTCCGGGTCAGTTTATATGTCGGTTCTTTCCCGCGAACGTTCGCTCGGGTACGGCGGAAAATGCGTTCAGGTTGTTCCTCACATACCAGAAGAGGTTATTAGGCGGCTTTCGATAGTGTCTAAAAAAACGAAAGCCGATTTTATTTTGGTTGAAATCGGCGGGACAGCCGGAGAGTATGAAAATATTTTATTTTTGGAAGCTGCTCGCATGATGCATCTTCGGCATCCTAATAATATTCTTTTCATCCTTTTGAGTTATCTCCCTATTCCGGCAAAAATTGGCGAGATGAAGACCAAGCCGACGCAACATGCTGTCCGCGCCTTGAATTCCGTTGGGATTCAACCAGATTTCATTATCGCGCGTGCGGAAGCTTCTCTTGATGAGCCGCGAAAAGAAAAACTTTCCATGTTTTGTAACGTTAGTCCGAAAGATATAATCTCTGCCCCGGATGTCGAGAGCATTTATCAAGTACCGCTAAATTTGGAAAAGGAGCGGATTGGAGACAAAATATTGAAGAAGTTCGGGATGAAAACAACAGTCCGCGATCTAAAAGATTGGTCGCGGATGTCGCACCGCGCGTTTTTCTCGAAGAAAAAAGTTAAGATAGGGATTGTCGGTAAATACTTTCAGACAGGCAATTTTACGCTTGCCGATTCTTATATATCCGTAATAGAAGCTCTGAAGCACGCGTCGTGGTTTCTAAATTGCCAGCCAGAAATTTTGTGGCTGGATGCAGAAACATACGAAAAAGATTCAAAGAAAATGAAAATTGAACTTTCAGATGTCGCCGGAATTTTGGTGCCGGGCGGTTTTGGGGCGCGCGGAATCGAGGGCAAGATTAAAGCAATTGAATTTGCCAGAAAAACAAAAAAGCCTTATTTCGGGCTCTGTTACGGTATGCAGCTTGCGGTTGTTGAATTCGCGCGTCATATCGCGGGAATGGCTGGAGCGAATACGACCGAGGTTAATCCAAAAACAAAATATCCGGTTATTGATGTTATGGCTGCGCAGAAAGAAAAAATTTTTGTGGGGAAGATGGGCGGATCTATGCGGCTTGGAGCGTTTGATTGCCGTCTTAAAGAAAACACAATCGCCCGCCGCGCGTACGCGGAGCGGACAATATCCGAGAGACATCGGCATCGATATGAATTTAATAGTGCGCTTCAGACTGTTCTTGAATCCAAAGGCCTTGTTGTCTCCGGAGTTAACCCCGAATCCAATCTTGTTGAAATTATTGAGCTCCGAGATCATCCGTTTTTCATCGGTACGCAGTTTCATCCGGAATTTAAATCGCGCGCGCTCGAGCCTCACCCGCTTTTTATTGAATTCATAAAAGCTTGCCTGAATTACCAGAAGTAGAAATTACAAGAAGAGAGCTTAAACCTTTCTTGGTCGGCAAGCGCATTTTGGGTTTAGATGGAAGAAAAATCTTAAGGCTTGAACGGAGAGGAAAGGCGATTTTGATTTATCTTTCCGGCGGAAAAATTCTCGCTTTTCATCAGAGAATGAGCGGGAAATTACTCGTTGTGGATCGTAAGTTTCAGGATAAACACATAAGATTTAGATATAAGTTATCATCCGGGAAAGATTTGATAATGCACGATGTCCGAAAATTTGGGATAAAGTGGTATGGCGCCCGGAATGAAGTATTGGATGATAAATATTTTCTCAAACTTGGATATGATCCGCTCGAAATTAATTTTAGAAGATTTAAGGATCTTTTGGGAAAACACCAAGGCATGATAAAGCCAATGCTTTTGCGCCAAAATATCTTAGCGGGAATCGGAAATATAATTGCCGACGAGAGTTTATGGAAAGCGAGAATTAATCCAAAAAAAAGAATGGAAAACTTCAGCGAAAAAGATTTTAGGGATTTATTTTTTGCAATTTTATTTATTTTAAGAAAGTCGATTCGCTTGGGAGGTTCGAGCATGCGCGATTGGCTGCGTCCTGACAGCTCAAAGGGCGGATATTTTAAGCGAAGGCTGGTTTATGGGAGAGCTGGGGAAAAATGCGGGAGATGCGGTAAAATGATTATAAGAACAAAAGTTGGCGGCAGGGGGACTTTTATCTGTGAATTATGCCAGCCAGACCTGCCTGCCGAAGGCAGGGGCTGGTAAACCAAAATGGTTGAAATAATCCCGGCGATTAACGCCGAAAGTTTTGAAGAGGTTAAGGAAAAAACTATGCAGATTGAAGCGCATGCGAAGTGGGTCCATATTGATATTGCGGATGGAACTTTCACTACCAATACGCTTTGGCATGAACCGCGCGACTTGGCTGGGCTCAAAACCAAACTTAAAATTGAGGTTCATTTAATGCTCGCGGACATGGACTTGCGCTGGCCTGATTGGATTTTACCGAATGTCTCAAGGGTAATTTTTCATTTGGAGGGCGCGCATGATCCGGCGTTTGTGATAAAAAAAATAAAAGAAGCAGGGAAAAAAGTTGGACTTGCAATTCGTCCTGAAACACCGTGGCAGCACGCGGAACCGTATCTAAAGCATGTTGATTTGATTCAAACGCTTGCTGTCGTTCCTGGTGAAGCAGGACAAGAATTTCGTCCCGAGATTTTAGATAAGATTTCTCACTTACGCGCGAGTCATTCAGAGGCTATAATTGAAGTAGATGGGGGGATTAATCCTAAAACGGCGATACAGTGTATTTACGCAGGCGCGAACATCTTAGTTTCCGCGAGTTATATTTTTAATTCAGATAATATTAAAAAAGCAATTGAGGAGTTAACAAATTTGTGAGCCATTTACACGAAGAAAAAATTAAATTTTTGGAAGAAAAAGCGAATGCGGTTCGGCAGTCGATTATTGAGATGCTGGTTGAGGCGGGGAGCGGGCATACGGCGGGGCCTTTGGGAATGGCGGATGTTTTTACAGCTTTTTATTTTCATATTTTAAACCATAATCCTAAAAATCCGGACTGGCCCGAGAGAGATCGCCTTGTTTTATCAAACGGTCACATTTGCCCCGTGCAATATGCAACTCTTGCGCACGCGGAATATTTTCCAATCGAGGAATTAAAAACTTTGCGAAAATTCGGAACGCGTTTGCAGGGGCATCCCCATCGCGGTTCATTGCCGGGGGTAGAAACAACCTCTGGCCCCTTAGGCTCCGGCCTTGGCCAAGCCGCTGGGATGGCTTATGGCGCGCGCCTCGACAGCAAAAAATTCAGGACATATTGTTTTATGTCGGACGGCGAGCAGGACGCTGGTAATACATGGGAGGCGGTAATGTTTGCCGGAAAATATAAATTGAATAATTTGACCGGAATCATCGATCGCAACAATATTCAGATAGATGGGATGACTGAAGATATTATGCCACTTGAAAACCTCCGAGCAAAATACGAAGCGTTTAATTGGCATGTTTTGGAAATCGACGGGCATAATTTTGAAGAAATTGTAAATGCAGCGGAAGAAGCCAAGGCGATCTATGAAAAACCAACTGTGATCATTGCCCATACTATTCCCGGAAAAGGTATTAAAGAGATAGAATTTAATTATCGGTGGCATGGTATGCCGCCAAACAAAGTCGAGGCTGTGAAGTTCTTGTCCGAGCTTCGCACGCTAGGCGGAAAAATTAAAAGCGAACACCAATAATAGAAATTAGATGATATGAAAGGGAATGTTTTAAATGATTCAATAAGAACGAAGTTATATTTCGTTGTTTTTTTTCTCTTCTCATCATATTTGGCGGTAATAATC
The DNA here is from genome assembly GCA_023266875.1 of Candidatus Giovannonibacteria bacterium. Classification (GTDB taxonomy): domain Bacteria; phylum Patescibacteriota; class Minisyncoccia; order JACPKW01; family UBA11713; genus JAHFOJ01. The sequence continues at coordinate 39,971 of JAHFOJ010000004.1, forward strand.
TACACTGCATATTACGATGCATATGCTGACGACTTTGTAACAATAGGAGGTATGAGAGTTTTCCGCCCTCACGCCGGACGCACGAATTCAAACTTAGCTTCGACAACGGATTTATATCAATAATTATGGGGCCAGATTCCCACGAAGGATTTTTAAATAAGAATTTTAGTAAGGCATCGGTCATTATCATTTTTATATCTCTGATAGTTTTTTTGATCACGGAATTCTATATCCTAAAAAAAGTTAATTATTATAGAAGCGTTTTACACACATATGAGACAAAAGATTATCTTGTTAATTTGCGGAATATTTTAAAAGAGGGTCATACCAAACAAAAGCAACAATGACGAAAGATGTCAAAAAAATTTTAATAGTATGGATTGCGGTCTTCATAGTTTTTTCGGCAATAGTTTTTCAATATGAAAAGCAAAATCCCAGCGAGAATAGGATAGTTTGCACCCAAGAAGCCAAACAATGTTCCGACGGTTCATATGTATCTCGCACCGGCCCGAATTGCGAATTTAGAGAGTGTCCCATTTTACCGAAGTCGGACTTCGGTATTTCGGATGTCTCAACATGGAAAACCTATCGCAACGAAAAATACGGGTTTGAAGTGAAGTATCCGTCTGACTTGGTTGAATTGGTTGGCAAAGAAAGAGATAGATACGCTTATATTCCGATTTGTGATCTAAATGACGAGCTTTGTCTTTCGTATCCGTTTAAAAAATTTTTAGGAACAAATTTTGCCGGAGCCGCGTTCTCGGTAAAATCAGAAAGCATCCCTGAAGATGCTTGTAATAAATTAAGCGCGCAATGGCCTGAGAAAAAAGAAGGCATAGTTTCTGTAAACGGAATTAATTTTTCGTTTGGACGGTTCAGCGATGGCGCCACACAGCATTCTATTGCAGGCACTGAATACGCTACGTATAGAAATGGAAAGTGCCTCGAAATTTTTAATGCGGTCGAGAAAGTTTCTTATGATCCTGCAGGAGCAATTAATGAGAATAGTAAACAATTATATAGAGATTTTACGCAAACCGAAGAGAATAATATTTTTGATGAGTTAAAAAATATCCTCTCTACTTTTAAATTTATAAAATAATATGCCAATAAATCCGAAGCAAAAATTAGCAGAAAATATTCTAGATCTTGCGAAGGTGGAGCAAGCGCCAACGCGCAAGGGTTACGGGGAGGGGTTGCTTGAAGCTGGGGAGAAGAATGACAAAGTTGTGGCGCTTTGCGCCGATCTTACCGAATCCACCCAGATGCATCTTTTTGCGAAAAAATTTCCGGAGCGGTTTATTGAAATGGGCGTAGCCGAGCAAAATATGGCTACGGTAGCTTCAGGGCTTGCGAATTATGGAAAAATTCCCTTTATCTCGAGTTATGCGATGTTTAGTCCTGGAAGAAATTGGGAGCAGATTAGGACGACGATTTGTTATAACAATGTTCCCGTAAAAATTGCCGGATCTCATTCCGGAGTTTCCGTTGGACCGGACGGAGCAACGCATCAGGCGATCGAGGATATTGCTTTAATGCGCCCAATTCCGAATATGACAGTTATTAATCCGTGCGACGCAATTGAAGCAAAAAAAGCGACAATGTCGGCTGCGGGAATTAATGGGCCGGTTTATTTGAGATTTCACCGCGAAAAAACCCCTGTGTTTACGAGTCCAGATACGCCTTTTGAAATTGGTAGAGCAGAAGTTATGTTTGATTCTAATATCGAAGTCGGACTTCAATATCGAAGTCGGACTTCAATTAGGCTTGATGTTGCTATAATCGCGTGCGGTCCTTTGGTTCATAATGCAATTCTTGCCGCAGCAGAATTGGAAAAAGAAGGAATGGGAATTGTTGTTGTAAACAATCACACAATCAAACCGATGGATGAGGCGACAATTATTCAAGCCGCGAAAGATGCCGGCGCGGTCGTTACCGTTGAAGAGCACCAAGTTCAGGGAGGAATGGGCTCGGCCGTCGCGGAGATTATCGCAAAAAATTACCCGGTTCCGATTGAGTTTATCGGAGTCCAAAATTGTTTCGGCGAATCCGGCGCGCCTGGCGAGCTTATTGAGCACTTCGGCATGAGTGTAAAGTGCATAAAGGATGCGGCGATGAAAGCTATATCTAGAAAGACTTAAATGATGAACAAATTTGTATTGGCCAAACTTTATTTAGTGGTTATGCATTTTCAAATGATGTCAGGGATGTATAATTAATACATGGATCCATTTTCGACGGTATTTTTGCTCTCGCTTGTCGGGGGCGTAATCGCTGTAACTCTCCTAGCGTAGATTTAGTTAATGAAGGGTTACGATTTCATAGCTATAGGCGATACTGTAACCGACGCCTTTATTCGAATTAAAGAGGCGTCGGTTTCTTGCGATATCAATAAAGAAAATTGCCAGATCTGCATGCGGTTTGCGGATAAAATTCCTTATGAGTCGGTTACTGTTGTCCCGGCGGTCGGCAATAGCGCGAATGCCGCTGTTGCCGCGGCGCGCTTAGGGCTAAAAAGCGCTTTGGGGAGCGATATTGGCGGCGATTACTTTGGGACGGAGTGCCTTAACGCGCTTAAGAGCGAAAAAGTAGGAACGGATTTTGTCAAAGTCCATAAAGACGCTAAAACCAATTACCACTATGTTTTATGGTACGAAGATGAAAGGACGATATTGATAAAACACGAAGAGTATGATTATAGCTTGCCGGATTTCGGCGACCTAGAATGGATTTATTTTTCTTCAATGGGGGAGAATTCGCTCGATTTCCATTTTGCGCTCGAAAAATATCTGCGAGATCATGCAAAAATAAAATTAGTTTTTCAGCCCGGGACTTACCAAATTAAATTTGGCCGCGTAATGCTCGCTGGAATTTATGAGCGAACAGAAGTTTTTATTTCCAATAAAGATGAAGCCCAGCGGATTTTAGACACCCGCGAGGAGGACGCAAAAAAATTGATAGCCATGATGCATGAGATCGGCCCTAAGATTGTTGTTGTTACGGATGGTCCGAAAGGAGCTTACGCTTATGACGGTGAAACAGCTTGGTTTATGCCGCCATATCCCGATCCAAAACCTCCTTTTGAACGCACCGGGGCAGGAGATGCTTTCTCATCGACGTTTGCGGTGGCGCTCGCGCTTGGCATGAGCGTTCCTGACGCGCTTCGCTGGGCGCCGATAAATTCCATGTCTGTTGTGCAGTATGTTGGAGCTCGAGAAGGTTTACTTTCTCGCAGAAAACTTGAAGAATATTTGGCAAATGCCCCGGCAGATTATCAGCCTAAGAAAATATGAATAAAATATGGTTATTTTCCGGGATAATTATTTTTGTCATAATTTTGGCTATTGGGTATAGCGCTTATGGATATTTCAGTTTTTACAACAAAAAAAATCAGTGCATTGATAAAATTCACAATATGCCAATAAAAACCTCTATTTATATCAGTCAGAATACAAATGAGAACGATATTATAGCTTTAGAAACTAAATTGAAGCAGATAGAAAAAATGAACGTGGTTTTACAGTCGCCGGAAGAAATTAAAGAAGATTTTATCAGGAACCATAGTCAAAATAAATTAATATTAGATTCCCTTCAAGAGTTAAAGGAAAGTCCATTTTCATATACATTTCAAATTAGCTTCAATTACAAAGATGCAGATATTGTGGTTCCACAAATAAATAAGTTTATAGAGGAGAACGAATTTAAATTAGATAAGGCATTGGGGGCAGATATTGCTTTTTCAGAAAAAAAACGGCTCTTGGATTCGTTTTCTAAATTAAGTTTTTTTGATAAACCTACAGAATATTTAAAATTGGGTGCAAATGATAAATTTTGGAAATCGTATTGTGGAATATAGTTATTTATGATGCTCGGTGAAATTTTTAATCAAGCTTTGGCGGAAGGCTGGTCAACCGGCCATTTTAATTTTTCGGAATCAGATCAGGCTCGTGCAATTTGCGAAGCCGCGAAAGAGGTTGGCGCCGTCGCGTTCATCGGCACATCTGAAGGCGAAGCAAGACATTTGGGTTATGGGGTTGCAGTAGCTCTTCGCGATGCATTTCGCGCCGAGCTTGGAATTCCAATCTTTTTAAATTCAGACCATCACAAAAGCGTGGATTCGGCGAAGCGTGCGCTTGAAGCCGGATATGATTCGATTCATATCGATCTTTCTGCAAAATCATTTGAGGAAAATTTAGCTGGCACGAAAGAAATTGTGGTTCTAGCTCGAGCGAATGACAGAGAAATTAATGTCGAAGGCGAGTTGGGCTATCTCCGCGGTGATTCAAAAATCCAAAAAGAAAAAATCGAAGTAAAGCCGGAAGATTATACTGATCCAGAAAAGGCTGCCGAATTTGTTAAAAAAACCGGCGTAAACCGTTTGGCGATCGCTGTAGGGAATATCCACGGCATTTCATTAGATGAGCCGAATTTGGATATTGAAAGGATTAAGAAGATCCGCGCTGCGGTTCCGATCGGAGTGGCGCTGGTGCTTCATGCAGGTTCCGGGATTCCGGATAACCAAATCAAAGCTGCGATTGCCGCGGGCATCGCAAATATCCACATCAATACAGACATTCGGCTTGCATATGCAAAAGCGCTCCGCGATGCGCTTAAAGAAACTGACGAGACCACGCCGTATAAATTTGATGTTCCTGCACGCGAAGCATTGAAAACAATGGTAAAAGAAAAATTAAAATTTTTCGGAGCCAGAATTAAAACGGGTTGATTCTTGCAATAATCTGTAGTATATTTCTTAAGTGGTTCAAATAATAGCCGAGTTAAGGAAAATAAGCGGAAAACAAGTAAGGAAAATGCGAAATGCGGGGAAGATACCGGCAGTAGTTTATGGCATGGGCAAAGATGAAGCAATGCTCGAAATTGACGCAGCTGATTTTAGTAAAGTTTTCAGGGAAGCGGGCGAGTCAACTTTAATTGAGCTAAAAATTGGCGCCGAGACAAGAAATGTGTTGATCCACGATGTCGCGCTCGACCCGATTAAGGATAAGCCAATTCACATTGATTTTTTGGAAGTCAGGATGGATAAGAAAATTAAAGCCAAAGTGCCGATCACTTATGTTGGCGAGTCGCTAGCCATTAAAGAAGGAGGAGTGCTTGTTAAAGTTTTACATGAAATAGAAGTGGAAGCGTTACCGAAAAATTTGCCACACGAAATAAAAATCGATCTTTCGCTTTTGGAAAAACTTGAAGATCGTTTTTCTGTCGGACGCTTGAAATTGCCGGAAGGAGTAGCGGCGATTTCTGGCCTTGACGAAATCATCGCGTTGGTTGAGACTCCACGCGAGGAAGTTGAGGTTGAGGAAGCTCCATCGTTAGACACGATAGAGGTTCAAGCGAAGGGCAAAGAAAAAGAGGGCGCTCTAGAGGGCGACGGGGAAGCTGCATCAGAAGAAAAAGCTAAGAAATAAACTCCCAAACCAACTTATGCCTTGAAAGATATAAATAATCTTATCTTGGTTCGTAGATATAAGTTGGTGTGGGGGTAAATTTGCTATAATGAACAGATGGGCGTGAAGGTTTGGAAATACCAAATGTTTTTCGTGTTGACATTTTTTGCAGTCACTAATTCTTTAGTTTTTTTCCGCGCGTTCTCCGAGGTAAGAGCGCAGGGCATAGATCCGTCAGTTGTAATCCAGCAGAGGGCAAATTTGCAGGCGGAACTGTCTAATTTAGAGAGTCAAATTCGCGGCTTTCAGAAACTAATTGAGACTACGGAGAATCAGGCTCAAAGTTTGGGACGCGATATCGCGTTGCTTGATGCGCAAATAAAAAAAGCGAAGCTTGAGATTAAGGCGCGGACAATTGCAATTCAAAATCTTCAGGGTGCGATAAACGACAGATCGAAACACATCGGAGCGCTCGATGAAAAAATGGATCGCGAGCGGGAATCTATCGCGGAATTAATGAGGCGGATTTATGAAATTGACCAGACGCCATTGATTCAAGCGATGCTTGCTTATAACTCGCTTTCGGATTACTTTTTTGAAACAGACTCCGCCGATGCGCTTCAGGAAGCCGTCCAAGATTCCTTCAACCAATTGCGTCAAGATAGGTCTGAAACTGAACAGGAAAAAAATGATCTCGAGGATCGGAAAGCCGAAGAGGCCCAGCTGAAAGCGCTTCAAGAAATTGAACAGAAAAGAATTCAGCAGGCAGAGGCGCAAAAGCAGCAAATTCTGACCGTTACAAAGGGGCAAGAAAAGGCATACCAAAAACTTTTGGCGGACAAGGCAAAAAGCGCGGCAACAATCAGGAGCCAGCTTTTCATATTAAATGGCTCGCCCTCCATTCCTTTCGAAAGAGCTCTCGAATATGCGCAGCTTGCCGAAAAAAATACCGGAATAAGGCCAGCATTTCTCTTGGGTATAATCACAGAGGAATCTAATTTAGGTCAAAATGTTGGTACCGGCAATTGGAGTCTTGACCTAGCGGATGCTAGGTGCGCGAAACAGCGAACCGCATTTATGCAAATAACATCTGCTTTAGGACTGAATCCGGATTTGATGCCGGTTTCAAAAAAGGCATGGTATGGGTATTGCGGAGGAGCGATGGGACCTGCTCAATTTATCCCGACCACATGGCTTCTCTATCAGAATGGTGTTGCCCAAATTACCGCGAATAATCCACCAAACCCTTGGGATCCGAAGGATGCACTAATCGCTTCCGCATTATTGCTTCGAGATAATGGTGGCGCCGGCGGGAATGCAGCAGGCGAAAGAAAAGCGGCTCTTAAATATTTAGCGGGATCAAACTGGGCAAAGCCGGCGTATTCTTTTTACGGTGATGACGTGATGGCGATTGCGCAAAAATATCAGGATCAGATAAACCTTTTGAGAGAATACGCTAGCCGTTAGATGCTTCTTTTTGGAATGCCTTTGTTATAAGCTCGAGATCTCCATCGAGAATGCGCTGGATATTGTGAAAACTTTTTTTGATGCGGTGATCTGTAATTCTATCTTGGAGGAAGTTATATGTGCGGATTTTTTCCGAACGATCCGCTGTACCGATTTGTCCTCGGCGTTCCTGCGAAAGCGCCTCTGATTCCTTTCGGCGCTTTTCGTCGTAAAGCTTGGCGCGCAAAATTTGCATCGCCCGCTCTCTATTTTTAAGTTGGCTTCTCTCTTCTCTCGAAGATACAATTACCCCGGAGGGTTTATGGAGAATTCTAACCGCGGTTTCAACTTTATTCACATTTTGTCCTCCGGGCCCGCCCGCTCTTGAGAAAGTTATTTCGAGGTCGGATTCTTTTATGCCGATTTCCTTCTGTGTAACTTCCGGCAGTATGGCGACCGAAGCGGTCGATGTATGGATGCGTCCGGTTTTTTCTGTTTTAGGCACCCGCTGGATCCGATGTACACCCGATTCTTGTTTTAATTTTTCCCAAACCCCGGCGCCTTTGATTTCTGCGACAAGTTCATCGAGCGTGCTGAAATTCCAACTCTGTTTGTAGGAAAAATTTTGATACATGCGGAAAAGTTCGCGCGCAAATATGGAGGCTTCGTTTCCCCCTGCGCCAGCGCGTATTTCCATAATTACGCTGTTAGAATGCAGGCCGACGGCTCCACTCATTATTTTTTCTTAGAAGTTTTAGGGCTGTCTGCTTTAGCCTTGCGCGCTTTGAAGCGTTCAACGCGTCCGGCGGTATCAATCAATTTTTCGTTACCGGTAAAAAAGGGATGGCAATTCGAGCAAATTTCGATTTCTATTTTTTCTTTGACCGAACCGATTTTTATTATATTTCCGCAGGCGCACTTAATTTGCGCATTTTGAAAATATTTTGGGTGTGTATCTGTTTTCATGATTTATCATAAATATTATCACGGCTAGATGCTTTAATCAATAGGAGATTTGCTTGTCTTGTAAATTGTCGTGTTCTCTTGCGCAATACGATCTTTAGAGATATAATTGTCGGATATGGCAAATACGGAATTGAATGTATCTGCTCTCAATGAGGGCGAAGAGATTTCTATTAACGACGGGCAAATTGAAGAAATGTTTAAAGCTGGAGTTCACTTCGGATATTCGCGTTCACGCAGGCACCCGAAAATGTCGTCTTATATATATGGAATAAAAAATAACGTAGAATTTTTTGATTTGGAAAAAGTGAAAATGGCGCTTCTCGCCGCGAGTGACTTCATTAAAAAAATAGGCGAGTCGAGGCGCAATGTTCTTTGGGTGGGCACGAAACCCTCCATTAGAAACATCGTTTCCCAAGTGGCGAAAGATGTCAGCTCTCCTTATGTGGCTGAACGCTGGCTCGGAGGAACTCTCACAAATGCAAAAGTTATTCGCGAACGGCTAAAATATTTCGAAGATTTAAAAAAAAAGCAGTCCTCTGGAGAACTTGAAAAATACACAAAAAAGGAACAGCTCGAAATCTCAAGGGAAATATCCGCGCTCGATCGCCGTCTCGGCGGGATTGAAAGCTTAAAAAATGAGATTGCGGCCATGGTAATAGTCGATCCTAAAGAAGAATCGACTGCTTTAAATGAAGCTTTGAAAATGAAATTGCCAGTGATTGCAATAATGTCTTCTGACAGCGATCCTTCTAAGATTACGTATCCCATTCCGGCCAACGATTCTTCGCCTTCAAGCGTCGCGTTAATTTTGAAATCTTTGGCTGGATCATACAGAAAGGGCGTAGCAAGTTCGATATCAAGCGTGGAATAAGAATTATTCTTTGTTATGGAGATCTCCAAAGATCTGATACAGAAACTTCGCGATGCATCTTCTGTTTCGGTGATGGTTTGCAAGCGCGCGCTTGAAAAAGCTGGAGGAAATTATGAAAAGGCGCTCGAAATTCTAAAGGAAGAGAATGCCTTTTTAGCGTCGAAAAAGTCCGATCGAGAAACCAAATCGGGGATTATTCAAAGTTATGTTCATGGCGGGCGAATTGGTGTTATAGTCGAGCTAAAATGTGAAACTGATTTTGTCGCGCGTTCGCCTGATTTTGTTGAATTTTCCAAGGATATAGCCATGCATATCGCGGCTTCAAATCCGTTCGACGCCGAAGAGTTAAAGTTACAACCTTACATAAAAAATTCAGCCGCGACTGTTGGGGACTATATTAAAGAGGCTATCGGGAAATTTGGCGAAAATATTGAAGTAACTAAATTTTGCCGTTTTGAGCTATAAAATAAAGAGATGGCTTATTTCACCGTATTCATAATTTCAATTCTAGCTATAGCAATTATTTTTTCTAGACGCTATGCGTCTGTGCGGTTATTAACGGCTGACGAATTGATGGGCAGATTGATAACTTCCTCGTCAGTCCGTAGTGATTTAAGCAATAGATACGTGATTCCAGCCATTGAGAAAATAAAATCTTTTTGGTTAGGTATGTTTTGGATGTCTGCGGAGAAGATTCTCCGCGCGCTTCGTTCTATTGTGCAAAAAATTGAAGCCCGATTGAAATATCTTTCCGAAAATATGCGCGGGAGGCATGTAAATCTGGTTGTCGGAGAAAAAACGGAATATTGGCAGACATTAAACGGCGCGAGACCGGGTCGAGAGGGGGAAAAAGAAAATGTGGCAGAGGATACAAAAAATACTCCAGAAAACGGCGAATAGAATTCTATTTTTGGGATTCGTAGTAAAATAATAATTAACGCCACCTTAGCTCAGTAGCAGAGCAACGGTTTTGTTCGCCCCGTTAGAGCCGGAGTAGCTCAGCGGCAGAGCAACGGTTTTGTAAACCGTAGGTCGCGAGTTCGAATCTCGCCTCCGGCTCTAACGGGGTAAATAGACCATCGCAGAGGTGGCTCAAAAATATATGCCAAAAGAAAGGGTACTGAAAATAAAAAAAGTGGATCAAGTAACTGCTGGCCAGAAGAGGAAGGTTGTTATAGCTGGCGGGGGTTTTGCCGGTGTTGCATGCGCGCTTGATCTTTTAAAAAAACATCTTGATATTCAAGTTACTCTTCTTGATAAAAATAATTTTCATTCGTATAGTCCGGATTTTTATGAAGTTGCCGTGGGAATGGCGCACAAAAATCCGTCGCTCGAATTAAAAGATTTCTTAGAGTTAAAGACAACTGTTGCAATACCCTTTGAGGATATATTCAGGAGTTATAAAAACTTCGAATTTATCGCGAGCGAGGTAAAAAATATTAATTTCAAAAAGCGTCTTGTGGAGACTGACGGTCCGGAGATTGGATACGATTACTTAATTTTAGCTATGGGGTCAGAAACTAATTTCTTCGGTATCGCGCACATGGCCGAGCATGCGTTTGAACTGAAGCGATTAGGAGACGCGCTTAATATCCGCGCGGGCTTAAATGAATTATTCGAATCTCGCGCGAAACATGACGTGATTTCCATAGTTATCGGCGGTGGCGGATTTACGGGGACGGAGCTCGCCGGGGAATTGGCTATAAATTTAAAACGTTTGAGCGATTTTTATGGGCACCCATTGGAAAATGTCTCGCTTTCCATTGTTGAGGCGAGCGGCCGACTTTTGCCCTCTCTGGATAACTGGATTTCAACAAAAGCAAAGAGGCGGCTTGAGAAATTGGGAGTCGGCGTGGTTTTATGCGGGTACATTACGGAAGTAAGAAAAAACGAAATAATTTTAGAAAATCAAAAGTCTATTCCTTTTCATTTGCTTGTTTGGACAGCTGGCGTCAAAGCGGCTTCTTGTTTGGAAAATTTTGATGGGATTGAGCTTGAAAAAAATAAGTGCGTAGCCGTGAATGAAAATTTAGAATTGTCCGGCAGAGAAAACGTTTTTGCTATAGGCGATTTGGCTCACATTGCATATGCTGAGAACAAAAAGCCAGAGCGAATGACAGCTTGGGCGGCGATTGAAGCGGGACATTTTGTCGCAAAGCGAATCAGTTGTTTAATTTCAGGTAAAAATAAAACTGATTTTCGCCCGAAGTCCCGTGGTTTTGTGATCCCATTAGGCGGGAAATATGCACTCGCCGATTTTGGATGGTTAAAAATTTCAGGATGGCTGGCTTGGCTTGCCAAACGGCTAATTACCTTAAAATACTTTATGTCAATTCTGCCGGCAGGCAAAGCGTTTAGGCTGTGGTTGCGGGGGATAAAAATTTTCACTAAAAACGATTAGCTTATTTTAATCCTATCTGATATTCATAGAGACGGCGGTAGATGCCGTCTGGAATTTTTACGAGTTCGTCATGTCTGCCTGTTTCCTGTATTTCGCCGTCTTTAAGGACAAGAATATTATTCGCCTTTCGCACGGTTGAGAGACGGTGTGCGATAATGAATGTTGTGCGCCCTGTCATTAATTTTTCCAGCGCTTCCGTGACAAGCTTTTCGGAAATTGCGTCCAAAGCCGAGGTAGGTTCGTCTAAAATTAGAATTCTTGGGTTCTTCAAAATCGCGCGCGCTATGGCGAGCCTCTGTTTTTGCCCCACTGAAAGCTTAATGCCGCGCTCGCCCACGACCTGATCATATTTTTTCTCAAATTTTTCGATGAATTCATTGGCGTAAGCTTCGCTTGCCGCTTTTTTGACGGCTCCATTTGTGGCGCTGAAGTTCCCGTAGCGGATATTATTTTTGATCGTGTCATGGAATAATATTACTTCCTGCGGCACTACTGCGATTTGACGACGCAGCGTTTTTAGGTCAATGTTTTTCAATTCAACGCCGTCAATTTTTATTTTACCTTTTGTCGGTGAAAAATAGCGCGAAATTAAATCGACTAAAGTTGATTTTCCTACACCAGATTCTCCGACAAGCGCAATTATTTCTCCTGTATTCACATCAAAATTTATATCTTTCAATATCGAATGATGGGTTTTTTTGTATGCGAAGGAAACGTTTCTGAAGGAAATTTCGCCTTTAATATCCAATCGTATTTTTCCAGTAACCGAGTAATCTTCCGGAGGTATTCGCAATATTTTCTCGGCGCGTTCGATTGTAATCAAACCATTTTGGATTGTGCGCCAGTTTTGAGCGAGGATGACAAAGGGGCCGAAAAGTAGCGCGGCATATCCGTTAAAGGCAACAAGTTCGCCTATAGTCATTTGCCCGCTTCGTATCAAGAAAATTGAAACTATAAATATCGTAAGCTGGGTTAAGCTCACAATTACCTTCTGAGAAAAATTGATTGATTGAGATAGGGTGATGTATTTCGTCCAGAAACGCGCCGCTTTTTCATAATAATTTTTGTAAAGCTTTTTCTTTTCGTGTTCTTCGGCGGTTGCTTGTTTGACAGCTTGGACGTTTAGTATCGCATCATGGGCGTCGCCCCAAGCTTTTGTATAGGCTTTATTCATTGAGGAGCTTAAATCAGCAAGACGCGGCGCAATTCGTGTGAGTGCTATCGCGTAAAGTATAACTGCGCCGAGCAATATAAAAGCGAGGAGAGGCCGGATTAGAAACGTAAAAAAGAGCGCGGCTAAAATACTTAAAAATTGCGGGGCGAGACGAATTATTACTTCTGACACAATGCTTGATATCATTCCTGACGCGCGAGCAATGCGGTTTGTTATTTCGCCCGATTTTTGGGATTTATGAACAGATATCGGAAATTCCATAATCTTTGAAAACCCGCTTATTATATACTCCGCTTCGAGTTCTCCGTTCAAAGTTTCGTTTATGGCATTTCCGCGCCAAGCGACAATGTCGGTGATAATCTTTATTAAGAACCAAAAAACCGGAATAACTAAAAATAAAGGGATTTTGTAGCTAAAAAATGAGAGCGAAATTTCTTGGTGGATGCTATCGATGATTTTTCCAGAGAGATAGGGAACCGACGCGTTCCCGAGCGCTTCAATTATGCTTAATGAAATCAAAATTAGCACCTCTTTTTTATGAGGTCTTAAAAAATCAAATATTACCCGAAGTCCGGCTTCGAATCTTTTTCGTGTAATGCGCCTTGCCATAGGTTATTTAATATATCATAAATTCTGCTTATTTGACAGGGCATATGTTAGATTTATAATCGGAGTATATGTGTCCGATTATTGAAGTCGGACTTCAATATATGCATAAACGTTTTGATTACGGATTAGTCTTGGTAGAGCGCTTAAAAAAATCTCCTGGCGAGTTTTTAGATGTGCGAGGAATTGCGAGAGAATATAAAATTCCGAGGGCTTATCTGGAAAAAATCGCGCAGGAATTTAAGCGCGCGGGGTGGATAGAATCTCGCAGAGGTGCTGGAGGTGGCTACAGAATTTTGCGAGATGTGCAAATGTCGGAACTGATTAAGTTTTTTGAGCGCCCTTATGAAATTTGTCCGATTACCAGGATTTTAAAAGTGAATTGATGAAAAGAATTTGCCCGCCCACCAACTTTTGTCTGCATCTGTTTGTGGCGGATTTATAAAAATAAAATATTTATGTTAGAAGTTGAAAATAAAAATAATAAAGTTAGTGAGCGGGTTTACCTAGATCATGCGGCGACCACGCCTGTCGATCCGCGTGTCATGAAAACAATGGAGCCTTTTTTGTCAGAGAATTTTGGCAATGCAGGAGGGCTTTATGAGGAAGGGAGGCGCGCAAAAGAATCGTTGCAAAATTCGCGAGAAATAATTGCGAAATTGATTGGCGCAAAGCCAGATGAGATAATTTTTACCTCTGGAGGAACGGAAGCCGATAATCTTGCGATTTTCGGCGTCGCTCGCGCCGCGGGTCTTAAAGGTCACATCATTACAACTGCGTTTGAACATCATGCTGTGCTTTTGCCAGCTCAAGAACTTTCACGCGATGGATTTGACGTTTCATATTTGCCGGTCGGCGAGGAAGGAATTATTAATCCGGAAGATGTTGGCCGTGCGTTACGGTCGGATACGGTTCTGGTTTCAATTATGCATGCGAATAATGAAATTGGGACAATTCAGCCGATTGCCCAGATTTCAAAAATTATCAAAAAACATCGCGAGGAAAATAAAACCAGTTATCCTTATTTCCATGCTGACGCCTGCCAGTCGGCTGGTTATCTGAATTTAAACGTTAATTCTATGTCTGGCGGATTAGGTGTTGATTTGATGAGTGTAAACGGCGGCAAAATTTACGGCCCAAAGGGCGTCGGATTTTTATACAAGCGTTCGGGCACAAGGATGCGCCCGATTATCTTCGGCGGGGGGCAGGAAGGTCGAATGCGCTCCGGCACCGAAGCCACGCCTTTAATTGCCGGCCTTGCGCGCGCTTTTGAAATTGCGCAATCCGAGCGCGAAGCTGAATCAAAACGGCTCATTGAGATTCGCGATTATTTTATATCGCGCTTGCTTAAAGAAATTCCAAAAACAGTTTTGAATGGCCACCAGACAAATCGCCTGCCGAATAATGTAAATGTTTCTATCTTAGATATAGAAGGAGAAGCGCTTGTACTCTATCTTGATGCCGAAGGAATTTCTTTTTCTACGGGCTCTGCTTGTACTTCAGAGTCGCTTGATCCTTCGCACGTTATTTTGGCCTTGGGAAAGCCCTATGAATTTGCGCATTCATCCATGCGTTTTACATTAGGGCGATCAACTACGAAAGCGGATATTGATTATGTAATGGAGAAATTGCCGAAAACAGTCGAGTGGCTCCGCAAAGTATCGCCGATCAGTGTAGATATGGATGCAAAATCAATGTCGCATCCCGAAGCTTTTGCTGGGGAGGGACTACGAGTTAAAGCTAAATCTAAAAGCTATAAATGAAAACATTAAATTTTATTTTTAATCAATTGTCGCTTGTGGTCGTGATTGCGGCAATTTTTATTATTCATTTTCGTTTTTACGAATTCGATTATCGTTTCATTTTAATTTTAGTTGTGTCGCTTGCATTGATTAAAATCATGTCAGAATTTATTAATAAAAAAGCATATGGAAGAAACAAAAGCGCCTGAGGTTATTAATCAGTTCACGGGTGAAAAGTGGTATTACACAGATATAGTGAAAGATCATTTTTTTCATCCGCGAAATTTATTGTGGGAAAAGCCGGCACGAGATGATGAATTTGACGCGCATGGGATGGTGGGGAGTCCGGCTTGCGGGGATATGATGGAGATGTGGATGAAAATTAATCCGGAAAATGAGAGAATAAAAGAGTTGAAGTGGAAAACATTCGGGTGCGCCTCCGCGATTGCGGCAACCTCGATGTATTCTGAGATGTTGACGGAAAATGAAGGGATGACGATGGCAGATGCGCTTAAAGTGAAGCCGCAGGATGTGATGCGCCGCCTTGGTGGGCTTCCAAACCGCAAAATCCATTGTTCTGTCTTGGCGGATAAAGCATTTCAAAAAACAGCGAATGATTATTTTAGGAAAACCGGGCAAAATCAGAGGATTGTGATTGAAGGCGCGCGCGTGGTCGATCCGCGTCTCAATATTACCGATAAAGATATTGAGGAGGCGGTGCTTGAAGGCGCACAAACGCTTGAAGAAGTTCAGAAAAAATTAAAAGTTGGCGTCGGAGCTTCTGAAGAAGTGAAGACGGATGTCGAATCTTTGATAAGATTCTATGCAGAAAAATATTATGGATAAACTGGAGAAAGTATGGCGGATTTGACCTCGACAAAAATTGCGAAAATTATGGTAGATCGGGAATTATGCATCGGCGCGGCTTCTTGTGTGGCAATCGCCCCGGGAGTTTTCGCTTTAGATGACGAAAACAAAGCGTATGTGCTTGACGCCGCAGGAGCGGATGACGAAACCATTTTACTTGCTGCAGAATCTTGCCCCACTCGCGCGATTTTTTTATACGACAAAGACGGGAACCAGATTTACCCGCCCACCTAATTTTGAAATTAGGTGGGCGGGTTTATCCTTAATTCGTATTAATTATTAATTAATTATTTAAAATTTATGCCATACGAACCAAAAAATTTTGACCATCTTCTCGGCACTCCGGGATTTTCTGATCAGTTATTAAAAAATCATTTCGCGCTTTATCTGGGTTATGTGACGAATTTCAATAAACTAAACGATACTTTGGTGATGCTTGAACGAGAGGGCAAGTTTGGCGCGCCGGAATATGCCGAGCTTAACCGGCGTTTTGGCTGGGAGTTTAACGGGATGAGATTGCATGAGCTATATTTTGGCAATATGTCGAAAAGCGGCTCCGCGCCCGATCCAAAATCAGGATTTGGAGAAGCGATAACAAAAGAATGGGGCTCGCCTGAGCTCTGGAAAAAGGATTTCTTGGCAATGGGAATGATGCGCGGAATCGGCTGGGTGGTTCTATATCACGACGAAACTACCGGGCATTTATTTAATGTATGGATAAATGAGCATGACATTGGGCACTTTGCCGGCTGCCGCCCGATTTTAGTGATGGATGTTTTTGAGCATGCATACATGCTTGATTACGGCATTAAGCGCGCAGATTATCTGGAAGCATTTTGGAAGTCAATTGATTGGAATGAAACTGATAAACGTTTTCAACTTGGAAGTCCGGCTTCCAAGTGAATATATTCTTATGATCGAAGAAAAAATAAAAAATATATTAGAGAAAGAAGTTAAACCAATGCTTGCCATGCACTTGGGTTCGCTTGATTTTGTGAGTTTTAGTGATGGCGTGCTGAGTGTGCGTCTTTTGGGCACTTGTAAGGGATGCCCTCTTTCTAATTTGACGCTGAAAGCTGGAATAGAAGAACTGTTGAGGTCTAAATTGTCGGAAGTAAAAAGCGTTCGCGCTCTAGAATAAATTTGTCAAAAAAAGAAATAGCAATTTATTTTTTGATAGCAATTATTTTTACTGCGACACTTTCTGCTCTAAGGTTTGCTGTGAGTAAAAACTATTATTTCGCGCCGATTAATATTAATTCCGGTTTATTTAACAAGGTCCAAGAAAGTCCGAGAGTCGAAAATGATAAAAATAATAAAGCCACAGTAAGTGTTGGCACAACAAACCCTAAAGATAAGACAAAACCCACGGCGGATGAAAGTGCGGCTCTAAAGACACTTTCAAGCGAAATCGACTCGCTTAAAAGCGGCGTGGAAATTATAAAAAATAATTTATTCTCTGCGAATAAACCTTCCATTCGCGGGGACGATCTTTATAATAAGGCGGTTTCCGGCGCGCTTATTAATATACTTTGCGAAGACCCTAAAGCTGGCAATTACATTTCGGGTTCTGGCGCCGTAGTGAGTAATGCCGGATATATTCTCACAAACGGCCACTTGGGCGTCTATTTTGGAAATACCGGGGTGACTTGCGAATTGCGCCGCGGCTCTCCCGCGCGCCCTTTTGCGAAAGCGCGTCTTGTTTTTCTTCCTGACCAGGCGAAAAAAATAGAAGGTACTTCCGTTCCGGCGAGCGATATCGCCATATTAAAAATCGAAAGGATGCTTCTCGGAGGCGCATCTTCCAGTTGGCCATATTTTGAGTTGGATCCAAACTATTCCGCAAAAGTTAATGAATCTTTCTATTCGCTTGGCTATCCGACGGAATTTTTAGGCGCCCAAACCGCGCTTGTCGAGACCGACATATTACTAAGCGTCGGCGTGATCCGTGAATTTGTCAGTGTTGATGGGGACTTTAAGAAGGCGGAGGGCGCGTATCTTGATGGTCAAGTTTCGGCTCAGCATGGCTCGTCCGGAGGAATTTTTCTTGAAACAGGGAGTGGAAAGATAGCTGGATTATTCGTGGGGCTAACGGAAGGTAAAACTACTTCGGATCGGAAACAATTTATATTTTTGTCGTCTTATATAGATAGTATGGTTAGAGCCGAAAAAGGGCTCGGATTTAACGAATTTATCCAAACAAATCCTTGACCATGCTAGAAGTTTCAAGTTTTGAAAAAATAAATGACAATGCGACGATTGCATATGGCAACATATTTCTAACGTGGTTGATTTTTTAAATTTTTACAATTAAAATATCAATATAAAATGGAAAATCTTACAAAAACTCAATTTATTTTCCTAATTTTTTTAGTCTGTTTTATGACATCGATAGTGACCGGAATTGTCATCTATTCGCTCGTCTCGCAGAGTCCGCAAAGCGTTCCGCAGCTTGTCAGTGAAGTCATAAAAAGCGCGACGGGCCGTGAGCCTAAAGTTGTGTCTTTGCCATTGCCAAGCCAGGAAGAGCGGGTGGTAACGCTTGTCAAAAACGTCACGCCTGCCGTGGTAAGTGTCATAGCTTCCAAAGATGTGCCCGTTATTGAACAATATTTTATAAATCCTTTCGGAAGCGATTTTTTTGGGTCTGACTTTCTTGTTCCTCAATACAAGCAAAATGGAACAAAAAATCAGCAGGTTGGCGCCGGCACCGGATTTTTCGTTTCAAGCGACGGCTTGATTGTGACCAACCGTCATGTGGTTGAAGATTCATCCGCGGAATACACGGCGATTATGAACGATGGGAAAAAACTGCCCGCGAAAGTGGTGGCGAGGGATCCAATTCAGGATGTCGCTTTGCTCAAAGTCTCGGGAAATAATTTTTCTTATCTCCCGTTTGGCAATTCCGATAATCTTAATGTTGGCCAAAGCGTTGTGGCGATTGGAAATGCTTTAGGAGAATTTCAAAATACGGTATCGGTTGGCGTAATCTCGGGGCTGAGAAGGACGGTTACCGCATCGGGGGGGCAAACCGGCGCGGAAACGCTCCAGCAAGTTATCCAGACGGATGCCGCAATTAATCCCGGTAACTCTGGCGGTCCGCTTCTCGATCTTTCCGGGAAAGTTATTGGGATAAATATTGCGATAGCCCAAGGCGCTCAAAATGTCGGGTTCGCGCTGCCGGTAAATTTTATAAGGAAAGCCGTAAATGATGTTAAGAAATTCGGGAAAATTATATATCCTTTTATCGGAGTTCGGTATGTGATCGTCACTTCTGAATTGAAGCAGGAAAAAAATCTTTCAGTTGATTACGGCGCATTAATTATGGCGTCAGGCGCTAACGCCGCGATTATGCCTGGATCTCCTGCGGAGAAGGCAGGTCTTAAATCTGGAGACATAATTCTCCAAATTAATGGAATTAAAGTTGATGAAAATAACACACTCGGGGATATAACTTCCAAACAGAATGTCGGTGACAAAATAAATCTGAATGTCCTTCGCGACGGGAAAGAGATGGAAGTTGTTGTGACGCTGGAAGAAAGAAAATAGATCTGGATTTTACTACAATTTATGCTAATATTGAACTAGTTACTAATTACATACTATTTCCATGCCTCCTCCATTTCACAATTTTACAGTCAAGGCGCAAGAAGCAATAAGGCGCGCCCATGAGCTTGCAATCGAGCGCGGTCAAAATCAAATTGAACCGATGCATCTTCTTGCCGCTTTATTGCTTCAGGATGAGGGCGTGGTTACCGCAATTTTGGATAAGCTTGAAATAGATGTCGCGCTCGCGATCGATTCAGTGCTTGACCAGCTCGACGCCGGTTCGCGGTCGAATGTCATGATGCCTTCCCCGCAGATATATCTAACTCCAGAGCTTGGCAAGGCCTTGGAGGAAGCGCATAAGGCCGCCGTGTTTTTGAAGGATGAAAATATCTCACCGGAACATTTATTTTTGGGGCTGATCGAAGCGCAAAGCCGAGCGAAAGATCTTCTCTCGCGTTTCAGAATCGACAAAGAAGCCGTGTTAAGAGTGCTCGCCGACGTGCGCGGTTCTTCTCGTGTCGCTGAAGTCGAATCCGAAGTTAAATTTCCGGTTCTCGAACGCTACGCCAAAAATTTAACGCGACTCGCGCGTCAGGATAAATTGGATCCGGTCATTGGCCGCGAAGACGAAATGCGCAGAGTAATGCAAGTTTTGCTCCGTCGCACGAAAAATAATCCTGTTTTGATCGGGGAGGCGGGTGTTGGAAAAACCGCTATAGCTGAAGGTCTTGCCAGAAAAATAGCAAAGGGCGATATCCCGGAGCTTTTGAAAGACAAGGAATTAATAGCGCTTGATCTGGGCTCGCTTGTCGCTGGGACCAAATATAGAGGAGAATTTGAGGAGCGCTTGAAGGGAGTCATGCGCGAAGTCGAAAGGGCTGCGGGCAAAATAATTCTTTTCATTGATGAGCTTCATACCATTGTAGGAGCAGGGGCGGCCGAAGGAGCAATCGATGCTTCGAATATGCTAAAGCCCGCGCTCGCGCGAGGAGAGCTTCACGCCATCGGAGCTACAACACTTAAAGAATATCAAAAGTATATAGAACGAGATCCGGCGCTCGCGCGCCGCTTCCAACCGGTTTATGTTGAAGAGCCATCCTTGGACGACGCAACCAATATACTTCGAGGGCTTAAGGAAAAATATGAACTGCACCATGGCGTTAGAATCACCGATGAAGCGATTCAGGCCGCGGTTCATCTTTCAACACGCTACTTAACAGAGCGATTTTTGCCGGACAAAGCGGTTGATTTGATGGATGAAGCCGCGTCAGCGAGACGTCTTGAGCTAGACAGCATGCCAGAAGAACTTGAACGCGCTTCTGAAGAAATTATGAAGCTTGAAGTTGAGCGCGAAGCGTTGAAACAAGAGACCAAGCCGGCAGGCAAAACAAAGATCAAGCAAATTCAGAAAGATATTGATGAATTGAAAGAAAAAACTCGGGGCGTCGAGCTAAAATGGAAAAATGAAAAAGACACGATCACAGCCA
>JAHFOJ010000019.1 GCA_023266875.1 Candidatus Giovannonibacteria bacterium
GCTTTGCTCCTGTCGGGATGAGAAAGCCACAGTCATGTTTTGCACTAGCAAAACAGACGAGGCAAGGCTATGAGAAATTTCTGCAGAAATTTACTCCTAGCCGAATCCCGGTGGGGCCACCAAATTATTAAGCGCCAAACAAAATGGACACTAAATTTATTTTAAGCATAATCGTCAGTATTTTTTCTTTAGGCTTAGTGTTGGTCGGGCTTCCAGCGCAAATTGTTAAAAATTACAAAGAAAAAAGATCAGGCCAACCGCTTTTGACGATTTTAATCGCGCTCGGGTTTTATATCTCGCAGATCGCTTTCTTTTTCATCACCGATTCATATCTCCCGATAATCTCTTTCGCGATTGGAACAGTAATGTGGGCGATAATCCTCGTCCAATATTTTTTATATAACGGCGGTGATAATTTATGAGAATACTTGTCCTTGAGCCCTCCTGCGCTATTCTCTTTAGAAATTGGGAGGGTTCATACATGTACGCACGTCTTCTAAATTCAAGGTGACAGCTACCGGATGGACCGGTAGCCGCCCGGGACTCCTTTTTTTGAAAAAACAATTTGCCAGAGCTGGTTTTCGCGCGCGCGGAAACCACCTGCCAATGAGAGAAGATAGTATTTCCACATTCGATAAAAACGATCACTATAGTTCTGTTTCAAAACTCCCCAATGCTTGTCGAAATTGGCAAACCACGCCATAAGAGTTTTGTCGTAGTCAGCTCCAAAGTTGTGCCAGTCCTCCATCACAAAAATTTCCTCGACAGCTTTCCCAATCTGCGCTATTGAGGGCAACATGCCGCCGGGAAAGATGTATTTATTGAACCATGGGTCGCAAGTGAAAACTGATCTGTTGCTTGCAATAGTATGTAGAAGAAATAGACCATCGTCTGACATGCATCGGGAAACTACTTTCATAAACTGCCGATAATTTTTGAAGCCTACATGTTCAAACATTCCCAACGAAACAATATGGTCGAACGGCTCATTTATATCACGATAATCTTGGAGCCGCAGCTCGACCGGCAACCCCTTGCAAAGTTCAGACCCCAAAGCGATTTGCTCTTTGGCAACTGTAATACCCACTACATGAGCGCCATATTTTTCGGCTGCGAATTTTGCAAAACTTCCCCAACCGCACCCGATGTCGAGAACGCGTTCTCCTCGCTTAAGTCCTAGCTTTCGACAGACAAGATCGAGCTTGGCTTCCTGGGCTTCATCTAGAGTTTTGGCGTCTTTCCAATAACCGCACGTATAGGTTAGACGTCGATCGAGCATGGCCCGATATAAATCATTCCCTATATCATAGTGCGCCTGCGCATTACTAAACGATGCACGTTTTGACTGAACATTCATGAGGCGGGCTCGTAGGGCATTTAGAAAAAGAATCGGATTAGAAAGTAGCTTTGATCGAATCCCAAACTGCAAAAGGCGCGCGATACTCACATCAATCTGATCTGAATCCCACCACCCATCCATGTAAGACTCCCCTAGCGCAAGCGAGCCGCCCGCAAGAATGCGCCTATAAAAACGCGGGTCATGAACCTGAATATCCCATGGGTTTTTACCATTGATATTCACTCCACTGCCGTGAATTAATTTTTGCATTCTTGCTTCGAGATTTGCCATTTTTATATTGAGTTTATAGCCCAGCCTGATTCAGCCCTTAGGCCTGCGCCCCCGGTATGCGCATCCCCATCATGCTGATTGATAGCGCTATATTACAATATCTTTATTAAAGTCAAAACCCCTTAATCAGGTCATAGAAAATCGTTAAAAAAAGGGTTAGACTACTCTGATTGAATATGAAAATTCTTGCGATTGAAACTTCGTGCGATGAGACTGCGATTGCGGTTTTGCGAGCCGAGAAAACAAAGAGTGGCGTCGAGTTTGAAATTCTCTCCGATCAAGTTTCTTCGCAGGTAACAATCCACGCGCCTTTCGGCGGAGTCGTGCCAAATCTCGCCAAACGCGAGCATATCAAAAATTTGCCGATTTTACTAAAGCGCACGCTAAGGGAAGCGAAGCTTCCACTTGGAAGCTTCGCTTCCAAGTTGGTTGATGCGGTCGCGGTTACTTACGGTCCGGGGCTCGAGCCCGCTTTATGGACTGGAATTAATTTCGCGCGCGATCTTGCAAAAAAATGGCTCGTGCCGCTCGTTCCGGTTAATCATCTTGAAGGGCATATTTACTCTGCACTAATGACTAAGCCAATATTTCTAATTTCTAAATCTGGAATTTTCCCGATGCTCACGCTTATAGTCTCCGGAGGGCACACGGAACTCGTACTCTCAAAAAATCATCTGCAATATAAAATTCTAGGCGAAACTTTGGATGATGCCGTGGGAGAAGCGTTTGATAAAGTCGCGCGGATGCTGAAACTTGGGTATCCCGGAGGGCCTTTGATCTCAAAGCTCGCGAAGAAAGGAGACGCGCGCGCGATAAATTTCCCGCGTCCGATGATTTATTCAAAAGATTTAAATTTTAGTTTCTCGGGACTTAAAACTTCTGTTTTATATTATTTGCGCGAGCATCCGCCGGCTGGC
Organism: Candidatus Giovannonibacteria bacterium; assembly: GCA_023266875.1. GTDB lineage: Bacteria > Patescibacteriota > Minisyncoccia > JACPKW01 > UBA11713 > JAHFOJ01. The sequence goes on from JAHFOJ010000019.1 coordinate 2,548, forward strand.
GGAAAATTTTCAAAAGCAGATATGGCGGCATCATTCGAAAAAGCTGTCGTTGATGTACTTATTAGAAAAACATTAAAAGCGGCGGAACAATATAAGCCGAGAACGATCGCACTCGGGGGAGGAGTCGCCGCGAACGACAAACTCCGCGAAGAACTTCAAAAAAAATTCCCGAACATCATTTTGCCAGAAAAACGTTTTACGGGCGACAATGCCGCGATGATCGCCGTTCCCGGATATTATAGGTTTCTAAAAAAGAAATTCGCTAAAGCGGGCGGACCCAAAGCAACCGGGAATTTAAGGCTTTCAAAAATATAAGCCTCGGCGAGTTACAAACTGCCGAGGCTTTAGAAATACTCCTCCTGGGTGGACTACGTAAGAGAATTGCAATACGCCCGCCCATTTCTGTAAACACGGCAAATAAAGGGGCGTGTGGCTTTCTTGCCACCATTGAGATACTGCAAAAGAAAATCTCTGTCGGTAACGCGCGCTGTCACGCCATGACAATACAGATCGAGAGCAATCCTGTTGTCTGTTGCCTCGCCCCACGATGTTGGAACACAGGAAATGACTGGTAACTCCCCGTTTGATGAGAATGGAGCCGAATTCACAGTAAAGAAAAATCCCGCAAAAACAAGTACGATTGCGACTAGGACCTTCTCTGCGGTCCACGACATAAATTTTTTCATGTGCATGCCTCCTTATAACGTTTCAATTAAGATACCAAGAATGAATTGATTAATCAACTTAGATTGAAAAGCATCCAAAAAATTGCAATAATCTAGGCATGCCTTCTGAATTCGACAAACCCTACGATCCCAAAACCGTAGAGCCCGAGATTTATAAAAAATGGGAGGAATCGGGTTTTTTCAATCCGGATAACCTGCCGGGAGAGCGCAAAGAAACTTTTACAATTGCCATTCCCCCGCCGAATGTAACTGGAGTTTTGCATATGGGCCACGCTTTGAATAATACAATTCAGGATATTTTGATACGCAAAAAAAGAATGGAGGGATATAAAACTCTTTGGATCCCCGGAACGGATCACGCCGGGATAGCAACACAAAACGCGGTTGAGAAAGAATTAAAGAAAGAAGGTAAAACTAGGCATGATTTGGGACGCGAGAAATTTTTGGAGCGCGTATGGGGATGGCGCGAGAAATACGGAAATATTATTTTGGACCAGACAAAACGGCTCGGTGCCTCCGTCGACTGGTCGCGAACGCGATTCACGATGGATCCCGAATATGTCAAAGCGGTTGAAACTGCTTTTTTGCACTATCAGAAAAAAGGATGGATTTACCAAGGCGAGCGCGTTGTTAACTGGTGCGTCCGTTGCCAAACCTCGCTTTCGGATTTGGAACTTGAATATAAAGAAGAGAAAGGAAAGCTTTGGTATATAAAATATCCGATAAAAAACTCAAAAGATTTTATTATTGTCGCAACAACGCGGCCGGAGACAATGCTCGGAGATATGGCAGTGGCAGTGAATCCAAAAGATGCGCGATACAAAAAATTAGCCGGAAAAACTGTTCTTCTTCCGATACAAAACCGCGAGATACCGATTATCGAAGACAGAAAAATCGAAATGGAATTCGGGACAGGCGCGGTAAAGGTGACTCCAAACCACGACGCGGCAGACGAAGCTATGGCAATCGATCACAAACTTCCTTTTCTGCAAATTATAAACGAAAACGCGCGAATGACTGGCGCGGCCGGAAAAGAATTCGCAGGGCTTAAAGTCAAAGAAGCACGGGAAAAAATCATAGCCAAATTGGAAGAGCTCGACTTGATTGAGAAAGTTGAAGACTATGCTCATAATATCGCCGTCTGCTCGCGCTGCGGAAACACCATCGAACCGCTTCGCTCAAAACAATGGTTCTTGAAGATGAAGAAACTTGCGAAACTCGCAATCGAAGATATTAAATCCGGAAAAATTAAATTCCATCCAAAAAATTTCGAGAAAATTTATTTTGATTGGCTCGAAAATATCCGAGACTGGTGCATCTCGCGCCAAATCTGGTGGGGGCATAAAATCCCGATTGATGGCGTTGATGATGTTCTTGATACTTGGTTTTCGTCCGCGCTTTGGCCTTTCGCGATTTTAGGCTGGCCCGAGAAAACAAAAGATTTGGAAATTTATTATCCGACGCAAGTTCTTTCAACCGCGCGCGATATTATCAATCTCTGGGTCGCGCGGATGATTTTTTCTTCGGAAGAACTTTTAGGCAAGAAACCTTTTACGGACGTAATCATCCACGCGACAATTCTGGCGAAATCTGGCGCGCGGATGTCAAAGTCTTTGGGCACTGGAGTTGATCCGATGGATTTGGTTGAAAAATACGGAGCTGACGCGACTCGTTTCGGATTAATTTGGCAAGCAATGGGCGGGCAAGATATCCGTTGGGCAGAAGAGCACGTTTTCGCCGGAAAAAAATTTGCGAATAAAATTTGGAACGCGAGCAGATTTGTCTTAGAAAAAACTGGCGGAGTAAAAATTCCCGATAAATTTCCAGAGTCGGAAATTATTAAAAAATTAAACGAAACTTCAAAAAAAGTTGACACATCAATAGAAAAATATGAATTCGGGCAAGCGCTTCATGAACTCTACGAATTTTTCTGGCACGAATTTTGTGATAAATATCTGGAAGAGGTAAAAAAAGATAATTCCGAGGAAACAAGAGCAACGCTTCTCTTTGTTCTCACAAACTCTCTAAAGCTCCTCCACCCGTTCATGCCGCATATCACCGAGAAAATCTGGGAACATATCCCTAAAACAAACGAAGAGAAACTCCTTATAATAGAAGAATGGCCACAAGCATAGGCTTGCCTCAAATTTTGGGAATAGTTTTAACGGGGTTTCTACCTCCTATCCTTTGGCTTTTTTTCTGGCTTCGCGAAGACCTGCACCCCGAGCCGAAAAAGAAAATACTAATCAGCTTTATTCTGGGGATGGCAGCAGTTTTAATATCTCTCGCGCTCGAAGCATTGTGGTTTAATTTACTCGGCGCTATCGGCTTGGTCTCCGGCAAGGACGATCTTGATTATTATTTGTCATCAATTTCATTTTCTTTCCCCTTATTAATCATACCCTTCGCCTTAATTGAAGAAATATTAAAATTCGTGATGGCTTGGTGGGCAGATTTTAAGCGAAACAGGAGCTACGACGAGCCGGTCGACGCTCTTATATATCTGATTTCCGTATCCCTTGGCTTCTCAGCCCTTGAAAATGGGCTATTTCTAGCTCAAGTGTTCCCCAAAGGGATGGCGGTTGCCGTTGCAACAGCATCCCTTCGCTTTTTTGGAGCTACTTTTCTACACACTTTAACGGCTGGAATCATGGGGACATCTTTAGCATTGTCATTTTTCCACAAGGAACACAAACATCGCAATATAATAGGCGGGATATGCGCAGCTACTCTCTTGCATGCACTGTTCAACGCTTTTATAATGAACTCAGGAAGCCCGAAAGCCCTTCTTTCAATCTTTTTCCCAGTTTGGACTATGATAATCGTACTTCTGTTTATTTTTGAGAAAGTAAAAAAAATTAGAGATTAATATGCCTAAAGACAACAGATCATTTTTTGAAAAACTAACCGGATCGGTTCGAATGGACAGCGACCCGGTTAATTGGCTTGAAAATTCCGCAGAATCGATTGAGCCACAGCCCGAAGCAACGCTCGCCAAAGCAAAAAGCTCCTGGCCGCAAGCCGAAGAAGACGGCGAGCTGACAGTCGATGTGTTTCAAAATCCTGATGAAATTATAATTCAATCTACAGTTGCCGGTGTTAGACCAGACGATTTGGATGTTTCCATAGCCCAGGACATGGTAACAATAAAAGGCAAGAGAACACGCGCGCACGAAGTGACTGAAAAAGATTTTTTCTACAAAGAGCTTTACTGGGGCTCATTTAGCCGCTCGATACTTCTACCTCAAGAGGTGGATTCTGACGCGGCGCAAGCAACCATTAAAAATGGCCTGATTACAATCCGCTTGCCGAAACTAGATCGCGCAAGAACACAAAAATTAAAAGTAAAATCTGAATAAATCTTAAAAACAAAAAACCGACCTATGGTCGGATTTTTTGTTTAATGCAAGTGGCTAGGCGATTTAATAAAAGATTAATTTTTTCTGACAAGCTCTGCTTTCTACTTTTTCCTATTTTAGGCGGTCTTGTAGCCGAGTAAAGCCCAAAATACATAGCCGCGATAAGAAACATAGAACCGCCGATCAAAAGCGCCGGCAACTTTTCCATATGCCCTCCCTAAACAACTTTTGTAGTATTATATTAAAAAAATAGTAATTTTCTAGGTGGTGCCGCGGGGCAGAATCGGACTGCCGACGCCATGCTCTTCCAAGAATTGCTCGAGTTACCTCGAGGATCGGACTATATCATCACCCTTGAGTAAGGGTGCCAGGCGCTTCCTAGCCATAATCTTGGCAAGTACTCTCTTTCGAGATAGTCTCTACACCTTGTCGCCTAATGCGACCTTGGCTCGGGATTGCCCCGACATTGCGTCTGGGTTTCCCCGAATTCACCCGGTTTTCATTTCCACCTTACGATAGAATGGCCCAAAGAAATTTTTAGGCATGCGCTCTACCACTGAGCTACCGCGGCGTTATTAAATTTTTATCTTCCTATATTATCAAAAACCAAGAATTTCGCAATATCTAATTAATTCGGTAGAACGCCTCTATAAAAGCGGAAATTCAAAAATGCATTTTATTATGCGCAAATTGCCATATGATCGAACACAGCACGAAAAATAACGAAAAAATTTCTCAAAGAGGCGCTAAACTATAAAGGCAAAAAGCTTAAGTTTTAAAACCTATCGCTTTACCACTGAGATGGGAAAATTTTATTTTTTCACCTTTCATAATTCAGAATTGTG
>JAHFOJ010000020.1 GCA_023266875.1 Candidatus Giovannonibacteria bacterium
CGAGATGTGCAGGAATTCTCATTGCATCTCATGGATAATATTATAGCGCTTCATTGCATCGGGTGTTGCGGACGGCGACGAAAAATAGGATGATAAAGCGTATGCAAAAATACGAAAAATCTGGGACGCTCAATTCCTATCTTGGGCTTTTGGAGCATGGTGATGCTTTTAAGCTCGCAGAAAAAATTAGGCGCTACTCCAAAATTTAACCGATTAGAATATTTATGCCACGAATTTTAGGAATTGATTATGGGACCAAAAGAATTGGGCTTGCTCTATCTGATGATCAGATGAATATGGCTTTCCCGGCCGAAACCGTCCCTAATAATTGGGAAGATTTCAAGGAGAAGCTTCTAGAAATTATAGAAATTGAAGAAATATCGCAAATTGTTTTAGGCCTTCCTACAGGGCTTCAAGGACAGGAAACAGAATCTACAAAAAAGGCAAGGAAATTCGGCCAAAAAATTGAGCGCGAATTCAAATTGCCGGTTATATTTGAAAACGAAATGTTTTCTACAGCAGAAGTTTTAAAGCAAAAAAGTGCGCCGAAAAACATGGTTGATGCCTCTGCCGCCGCGCTTATTTTGGAAAATTATCTTACGCGCCTAAAAAATATCAACAACTAGGGTGGGTTTATGCTAAAATAAAACATGCCAACACTAGATGTGCGTCAAGCCCAGCCGGGAGAAAAGGAGAGGGTTTTAGCCGAGGCCGAGAAGATTTTACAGTCGCGAGATGTAATATATTTGTCGGTGATTCTTCCCGCTTATAACGAATCGAAAGTAATTGAAAAAACGTTAAGGCGGCTGGAAGAATATTTTTCTACGAAACCGTATTCATACGAAATCATTGTCGTTGCTGATGGTCCTAAAGATAACACGATTGATATCGCGAGGCGTCTTATCGGGCAAATTCGCAATTTGCGAGTAATTGACCGGAGGCAAAATCATGGGAAGGGATATACGGTGCGCGAAGGAATGCTTCAGGCGCGCGGCAGGATTAAGCTTTTCATGGATTCAGATAATGGCACCGACATCTCTCATTTTGATATGATGAGGCCCTTGTTCGACAAGGGCTATGATATGGTAATTTCATCTCGAAACCCGAAAGATGTGCCTGGCGGAGAGCGCCATCACCAGCCATTATGGAGAAATATATTAGGGAATACCGGGAATTTACTAATCCAGTTTTTAGCGGTTCCCGGGGTCTGGGACACGCAAAATGGCTTTAAAGCTTTTCGCGCTCCAGCCGCGGAAAAACTTTTTGGTCTATCAAGAATTGATGGTTGGGCTTTCGATGTCGAGATTCTCGCGCTCGCGCGTCGCCTCGATTACAAAATCGGGATTATCCCCGCGCGTTGGGTGAACGCATCGAGCGCGGTAAAAATCTCAAGCTATTTTTCGTTTTTGTGGGAGGTCCTTAAGATTAGGCGTAATTTTATCAGAAGGAAATATATTCTGTGAGTCCAGTTAGAAATCTAAAAAGTATTTTTGGTGTGAAATGGAGAACAAAACCCATTATTTTCTTGAATTTATTGGTAACGATAGCAAATTTCTAACGGGATGAGTTCATTATTTCGAAAAGATATTGTTTCGAATGATTGGATTTTAGTAGCTTCGGGCACAAAGAAAAGACCGAATTTTTTTGCGAATAAAGCCAGAAAAATCCCGCCGAGAAAAAACTGTCCCTTTGAAGATCCGCAAAAATCGGGGAATGGCGCGCCCATATTTTGGTGTACTAGCCCTAATTCAAAAGGCGCAAGGCGTGAAAAATTTTCATCTTGGTTCTTGCAAGTGTTAAAAAATAAATATCCTGTTTTAATTCCCCATAAGATATGCCCGATAGCATTGCCTGACGGTCCGTATCAAAAATTGGAAGGGGCGGGGTTTCAGGAAGTTGTTATTACGCGCGACCATACCCGCTCGCTCGGTTATATGTCTAGGGACGAAATTTGCACGGTTTTAAACGCTTATCTTGAAAGATATTTTGCGCTTAAGACAGAAAAATGCATCGAATATATTTTGATTTTCCACAATAACGGCCTGACTGCAGGCGCGTCAGTTCCCCATCCCCATTCGCAAATTTTAGCGTTGCCGATTGTACCTCCGGACGTGCGGCGCAGTTTGGACGGATCAGCAAAATATTTTTCTAAGAATAAGAAATGTGTTCATTGCGATATTTTAAATAAGGAACTTCGCGACAAAAAAAGGATAATCTATAAGAATAAAACATTTATTGTTGTTGCTCCATACGCTTCACGTGTATCGTTCGAAATTCGTCTTTTTCCGCTTGCGCATAACCCGAATTTTGAAAATATCGGCCAGGCTGGATTAAATGAACTCGCTGATGCTATGCGTATAACTTTTGCGAAGCTTAAAAATGTTATGAACGATCCGGATTACAACTTTTTTATTCACACCGCGCCAGTACGGGGGGAAACAAGCAAACATTATCACTGGCATATGGAGATTCTTCCAAGGACGTCGATATGGGGCGGGGTTGAATTGGGGACAGGAATTGAAATTATTAAAATTCTTCCGGAAGAAGCGGCGCAGATATTACGGTCGGCAAAATCGTGATTGAAATTATAATTTCAAATATAAGCCGCGTCATTGTGGGTTTAATCAGCGCCGGCGGATATGCCGGGATTTTTATATTAATGTTTCTAGAATCGGCCGCGATTCCAATTCCTTCAGAGATTATAATGCCATTTTCAGGTTTCTTGGCAAGCACTGGTCGATTTGGTTTTTGGCCAGCAGTTTTTACGGGTACTCTCGGGAATATTTTTGGCTCCCTTTTTCTTTATTGGATAGCATCCAAATGGGGTCGCCAATTTTTCTACAAATACGGTAAATTTATTTTTCTGTCTTCTAATGATCTCTCTCGCGCAGATAAATGGTTTATGACATATGGGACATCTGCTGTCTTTTTTGGACGCCTCTTGCCTTTAATACGAACATATATTTCTTTTCCTGCTGGATTTTCAAAAATGCGCCTTGAGCCATTTGTTTTTTTCACGGCTCTCGGCGCCTTGCCGTGGACCTGGGTTTTCACTCTAATAGGTTTAAAGCTTGGAGAAAATTGGGGAGATGTCTCTAAATATTTCAGATTTTTTGATATTATGATAGCGGTTATAATTTTGGCGGCTATTATTTTACATTTCAAAAAAAGATATAATGCAGTTAATAGCCCGAATAAATCATGAAGAAAATAATAATTACTAATTGTCCCGATTTTCTTCCCGCAGGCGGGATTAGAAAATCGAGGATCCACGATTTCGCAAGCGAAATCGGGAGAAAATGAGCTATGAAGAAAATAATAATCGCAAATTGGAAAATGAATCCCGCATCAACCTTTGAAGCAGAAAAACTTTTTAGTGTGGTGAAGAAATATGCGGCTGGAAGAAAATTCGATTTGATTATTGCGCCGTCATTTGTTCATTTGGGCGTTCTTGCAAGGCGGCATGGCCCAATTAAACTTGCCGCGCAGGATATTTTTTATGGCGCATCTTCTGGCGCCGTCGGCGCATATACGGGGGAAGTATCCGGGCAAATGCTTAAGAATTGCGGGGCATCTCACGTGATAGTTGGACATTCTGAAAGACGCATCAATTTTGGCGAAAGCGAAGAAATAATTCACAAAAAATTAATGGCCTCATTTTTTTCTTCGCTTAAGCCAATATTGTGCGTGGGGGAGCGCGAGCGAAGCCCAGGCGGTTTCTCGGAAATTATCCGCGAAGAAATTTCAAGCGCTCTTCGTGGGATCCCGAAGCGCTTCGCGTCCCGCCTTCTTTTGGCATACGAGCCAATTTGGGCGATCAGCACGACAAAGGGAGCAAAAGCTGATACGCCTCAAAATGTTTTTGAAACTACCATTTTTATCCGCCGTATTGTTTTAGATATTTGGGGGAAGTTCGCGGCACTAAAAGTTCCCGTGCTTTACGGCGGGTCTGTGAATTCGAAAAATGTTGCCCAGTTTTTGAGTGTAAAAGGTATAAATGGTTTGCTTGTCGGCGGCGCGAGTTTGGATATCAAGGAATTCTCAAAGATTTTAAACGAGGCGAAGAGATTATGAAATCAATCCGCGAAATTAAAAATCTTAGCGGCAAGAGAGTTTTGTTGCGCGCGGATTTCAACGTTGAGCCTTTTCATAAGGACGAAGGGAGGATTTTAGGGACATTGCCGACAATAAAATATCTTCAAAAAAAAGGCGCGAAAATAATATTGCTCACGCATCTTGAGACCAATGATGGGAAGATCCCCTCGCTTATTAGCCTTTCTGAAAACCTTAGAAAATATTTTTTTAAAAACCTTGTTTTTATCCCTCTTCACTCCGGCGCTAAAGTAAAAACTGCTATATCACACCTTCGATCGGGAGGAATATTGCTTCTGGAAAATCTGCGAAAGGATCCGCGGGAGAAATCTTCAAATTTGCGGGGCATGGCCAGCTTCGCAAGAGAACTAGCTTCTTTAGGGGATTTATTCGTAAACGAAGCGTTCTCAAATTCGCATCGTGCTCACGCATCTATAGTTGTGTTGCCTCGGCTTTTGCCTAGCTTCGCAGGGTTTCTTTTGGAAGAGGAAATAAGAAAGTTATCCATTGTATTTCGTCCGCCTAGACCATTTTTGGCAATTCTAGGAGGAGCGAAAATAGAAACAAAATTGCCGCTACTTAAAATATTGAATAAAAAAGCTGATGCAGTAATTGTTGGTGGTGCACTTGTCGAAGCATTTATGAAAAGCAGATCGAAGAAAAATGACAATTTGATTTTACCGGAGAGAGTCGCGGTAATGCGAAACCGGCGGGCATCCCTAATTCATATAAGCAAGATTAAAATTGGTGAAAAAATTTATGATATAGATCTAAATAGCGTGTATGGATTGAAAGAATTATCAGCTAAAGCTCGTTTGATAGTATGGAACGGCCCACTTGGGTATATCGAAAAAGGATTTGTTAAATCTACCCGCGATATGGGCTCTCTTTTAAAGAAAGCTTCGGGAAAGATTATTATCGGCGGGGGAGATACCGCCGAATGCCTCCCCAAAAAACTCCCAAAAAATATTTTTGTCTCAACCGGCGGCGGCGCTATGCTGGAATATTTGGTTCACAAAACATTGCCAGGAATAAAAGCTCTTCGATAGATTATAGAAAAAATAATAAAAAGACAAAGAAATAAAAAAAGTGATATAGAAGCAAAGTGTTACGGTATTGTTTTGATGTATCCAAGTCCCCACACTATTTCCGCGATCGCGGAAATAGTGTGGTGATGTCATGTAAAGATAGGTGATAGAGAAGTGATGACATAATAAATTCTAATCACATTACTACATTCTATTGATAATGTATATTTCGCAGTATATACTTATATAAATTGAATCATAGAGACTATGGAAACCAGAATATGTCAGAATTGTCCCGATTTTGTTTACAAAATCGAGGATCCTCGACTACATTATTATAAAAATTAAATGAAAAGTCGGGACAAAAACCATGAATAGAGAAACTAAACAATGTCAGAATTGCAAAAACTCGTTCACAATCGAACCGGAGGATTTTAAGTTTTATGAAAAAATTTCCGTCCCTCCTCCGACCTGGTGCCCGGAGTGTAGGATGGTTAGAAGAATGAATTTTAGAAACGAGAGAACTTTATATCGCAGAAAGTGTGATTTGTGCGATAAAGATATTATAGCGATGTATGACAATAAACAAACAGATCCTATTTATTGCTATAGTTGCTGGTTTTCTGATAAGTGGGATCCAATAGATTTTGGGAAAGCCCATGATTTTAAAGTCGCGTTTTTAGATCAAATCAGGCAGTTGGCCCGTCTGGTGCCAAAACTTGCACTTGAAGGTTATCAAAATACTAGTTCGGATTATTCCAATTTTACCTGGCTTTCTAAAGAGGTCTATCTTTCGCCCTCAACTCTAAGCTCTGAAAATGTAGCTTATTCAAGAGTAGTGTATCATTCACGGGATATTCTAGATTCCTATATTGCGCATTATTCAGAGCGGTGTTTTTGGGTCGTGAATGGAGAGAAAAACAGTAGTTCAAAATTTTTATTGAACAGCCATGAGTGCTTAGATTCCTCCTTTCTTTTTGACTGTATCGATTGCCAGAATTGTTTTATGAGCAGTAATTTAAGGCATCAGAAATATGTTTTTCGAAATCGTAAGTTTTCTCCGGAAGAATATAAGAGATTGCTTAAAGATGTTGATTTAGGTAGTCATTTAATACAAGAAAAACTGTTTAAGGAGTTCATCGCACTTATAGAAAGTTCGCTTCACAAATTTGCGCTTATAAAAAAATCAGCGAATGTTATCGGGAATGTAGTTACAAATTCAAAGAATGCTTTTTTCTGTTTTGATGCTGATAAAGTAGAAAATGTACGTTATTTTACTCAAGGATTAGAAGTTAAGGATTCTATGGATCTTTTTGGGGCTGGTGGCCCCGCGGAGATTTTATATGAAGGAGTAAATGTAGGCTATCAAGATTCAAAAATATTTTTTTCAGCCAATACTTATATCGGTTGCTTAGAAGCATATTACAATAAACAATGCAGCAACTCACAATATCTTTTCGGCTGTGTTGGTTTAAGAAATAAACAATACTGCATCCTAAACAAGCAATACACCAAGGAAGAGTATGAATCTCTAGTCCCAAAGATCATCAAACACATGAACGACATGCCATACATAGACAAGAAGGGAAGAGTATATAAATATGGTG
>JAHFOJ010000021.1 GCA_023266875.1 Candidatus Giovannonibacteria bacterium
TCCGCATCGCCCGTAACGATTTTCCAGTCATTGATTTTTGCCTCAAGATCAAGCTTCTCTAAACCCCGAATTTTCCAAAACAGATGGCCTGCCGACATGACCGGATATTCAAGGATCCTCAGAACCGCTTTCTTCTCCGGGGATTTTAGTGCGCGCCCGTCTGGACAAATAATTTCAACGGCATCGATTCTTCCTCCTGAAAAACCGCGTCCGGGCGCCATCACTTTTATTTCCTGAAACAAAAAGCGCTTGCCGGTCTTGTGGTAGTAATGGAGAGCCGCCGCCGCCCACGATGTAAGCGCGAGCAATATAGCATAGGCATATGCCGGAGCGTAATTAATCAGACGCCCAACATCGGCGCCAAACACCGGTTTCAGCGTTCGCTCAAGCCGCGCGATAATCGCTCTGTAATATTGTCTATCTTCACTGCCAATTACGGCATTGGCTTCTTGCCAAGCCTGCTCAATTGCCTTGAAAACGGTTTTGGCCGAATGCCAGCGTGCGCTTACTCCGTTTTCGAGCAGTGATGCATAACTGCCTTTGCTATTGCCATTCGCTTCGAAAAAACCCAGCTGGGAGTCCGAGCCAAAAGACAGCGCAAGTTGCCTGTCATCGAGATATCTCGGAATGCGTGCATTCCATTTATGGATATCCGAAATAAACAGCTTCGGAATAGCCTGATGCGTAAGCCTGCCAAAATATTGATACGGACCGATAGATGCCACTGGCTTATCCATAAGGCGCTTCAGCTTGGTTTCATAGGCGTTGCGGCTATTGGCAGCGATATCCCGATATGCGATTCTCCCCTTCTGAATATGCGTTTCCGCGATTTCTCTTAGATGCCGGCATGCCTCTCCTTCATCTTGAACAAGCCCGGCTCTTATCAAAGCTTGGCTCATATTTTCGAACAGATCCTCGCGTAAATAAAGCGCGAGCGCTACTCCTTTTTTAATAGGAGAAGCGTCGGCAAAAGCGTCCAGTAAACTGTGGCTCCCGTTTAAATTTTCCATAACGCCCCTCCTTTCTGGTGGTTGGCTGGTTAATTTTTAAGGGACTAAAAATCCCTCCCTAGTTTTTATAGCAAATGGCCGCTAATAAAGGAAATCCAAAACCTGTGGATTCTATAAGCAAAGGAACCCCGGAGGGTTCCTTTAGTCAAAATAACAAAGATGGGCTACTTAAATCTGTCTTTTTTCTCTCGCAGGTTTGTTAGCAGCTCGTCAAAAGTTTTTCGATCGAGATAGCGTCTGAACTGTGAACGATAATTGTTTACCAAGCTGATATTTTCCACGACAACATCGTAGATTTTCCAATTCCCCGCTGATTCTTGCAGTCTATAGCTTACCGAATAGTCATTGCCTCCAGAAAGAGTTACTTTAGTTTCGACTGTCGCAAATTCTCCCTCAACTCGCTCCTTGACATAAGCGATCTTTGCATCCGAGCCGAAAGTTTCCACTTCATCCAGATAATTTCGTTCAAGTAAATCCACAAAAAGCGGAGTGAATTCTCCAAGGCGATCCGCATATTTTCGTGCGAACGGGCCTAGTGATTGCCGAGACATTTCACGGAAATCAAATACTTGATTAAGCAGTATCAATTCCAACTGTCTTCGTTCAGCACGGCGATCGGTTCCAGCCAAATCTGGCCGCTTTAGGATTTGCTGGATACTTGCGAGGTGCGTTGCCACTTTCTCTTGAGGGCCTTGGGCAAAAGCGTTTGAAATAAATACTAAAGCAAAGAGAAAAAACAAAGAAAGTGAAAAAACGATTCGAGCCTTCATTAAATCCTCCTAGGTATAAAAACAACTATTTTAAATATCTTCCTTTATTTAGTTTATGCTCTTCGAAGGTTTTAGCGTAGTGGATAATGCCGCTCTTGCCGGAAAGGTAGTAAAAATATGATGTGGATGTAGGTTCGAGCGCTGCTTCAATTGCGTCAAGCCCAGGGTTTGAAATCGGACCGGGTGGCAAGCCGCGGTATTTATATGTATTGAAAAGCGAATCGAATTTGTAGTCATCGACAGAAAGTGCGCCTGTAAACTTTCCCGTCGCATAACGTACAGTCGGATCGACCTGAAGCGCCATGCCGATTTTTAGGCGCTTCCATAATATTCCTGAAATTATTTTTCTGTCCGAGGTGCTTGTTGCTTCCTCCTCAAGCATTGATGCCATTGTAAGAATTTCGTGCATTCCCTGCCCGCTTTTTTTAATTTTTAGCCGAATGTCCATCGAAACTTTTTTATTAAAGTTTTGAATTATTTTTGCGAGCACTTCTTGCGGCTGCTCATTTTGGTTGACAAAATATGTATCGGGGAAAATATAACCTTCGAGGCTTACGTTTTCCGGTTTTCCCTTAAGCGCTTGGGATAATCTAGAGAAATCAAATGGGCGTGATGGATTTTTGTAAATATTATAGTCGCGCGCCGGGTTCCCGGTTTCTGCGAATAAAGCGCTTTGATTAAACATTCGCGCCTGCTCGAAAAGATTTGCGATCTGGAATAAATTAAAACCTTCGGGTATGGTTATTCGGATTGTTTGTATGCCGGAAATGCCTCTGGCGAGCCGGCGCGCGATTTCGAACGGATTAAGCGGTCGATCAAAATAATATTCGCCCGATCGCAAGCGTTCAGCATGACCGTCAAATACGACAGCGAGCTTAAAGAGCGATCGAGAACGGATATATCCATCCATACGCAAATTTGACGCAATTTGGGATAGAGACTCCCCTTCTGTGACTTTAAAAATTTTTCCCGAGGGGAAACCGCCTGCCGGCGCGAGAAAAAAATACAAAAAAACTGCGATTGCAGCGACTGATATTAGGGCGATAAAATAAAGTTTTTTCCTGAAAGTATTCAATTCTGCTCTATTTTCGCCACGATCATTGCTCTCCATATTTGTATTTTCAGTAAATTCTTAAATTATGCGAATTGAAACAACGCTCAAATATTCGTTAGCAAGCATTATCGACGAAACTGCAAGTAGCATAAGAACGCCGTTCGCTATCAAGACCGGATGTTGGATTTTTATTTTCACAAAAATTTTAAGCAAAAGCGCCACAAATATTAAAAGGCCAAGTGAGATGAATAGATAATTCAGCATAGAGCGCGGCATGGTGAGCGCCGCGTTTTTTGTCAGTTTTCTCGGAGTCTCGGGCGCTAATGATGGTATTGCTGGCGCGGATTCATTTGTTGTTTGGATGAATGAAGTTTCGTTTGGCGTTACGGCCGCAGATTTTACTTTTGCTTGAGCGTCTTCCGGCGAGTTTGTTTTCGCTTCTGCTTTTAGAACGAAAGCCAAAGTTTCTTGAGTTTTTGTGATTGGCGGGGCGGCGGGAGTGCCAAAAAATTGCACAACAAAGATTGCCTCGTGCCCCTCGAATGTCCCGTGCGCCGTGGCTACACCGACCTCCGTGAAAGCGCTGTTTAAAATATTGGCCCGGTGCCCAGATGAATTCATCCAAGCATCAGCAACATCTTTTGAATCAAAAAAGTTTACGGCAAGATTTTCCCCCGCCCGAGAGAACGCATATTTCGCTTCATTCAAAAAATACCACGGAGTTTTTCCGTCAGGAGTCGTGTGTGAGAAATAACCCTTCGCGGCCATATCATCCGCTTTCATTCGGGCGGCCTCTTCAAGTGCGGCGCTTGTTTTGAGATCGGCTAGATTTGCGGATTTTCGATTAGCATTTGTTTGATCTACTAAAACTGATGGCAGAATATCGGCTAGAAAAGTCGAACTTTGGTAGATAACAAAAGTGTCAAAAAGAAATATGCTCTCAAGCCCCAAAATCAAAATCAAAATAAAAAGCGTCGTCCGGCTTCTTAGGAAGTGCGGTTGGTGGTCATTTTCTTTATGCGGAATGAAATATTTTTTGAGCATTCTCATCGCTCAATTCATTATATTAGAACAATACCCCGTTCGCACGGGGCATTGTAAATAAACTTCTTACCCCCGCCAACTTTTAGGCAAACTTTTCTGATGCTTCAAATGTCGCCAAAAAACTAGTTAAGGATATGCTTTAAATAATTTTTTGAGAAGTTGGCGTGGGGGTTTACGGAAGTTGGGGCATCGGCAACATAAGCGACGGACATGCCACGTTATTAATCCAGCGCTTGGTTGTCTTATAAACATATCCAGTCGATGTCTTTGCGTCTTTAAGGCCGTGAGAGACCCAAGGCGCTAGAATTTCAAGCCCGTATTTCTTTTGAAGCGTATGCACTGCCGCCAAGGTTTCCTCGCCGTAAAATCCTGTCACCGGCAAATTTGAGTTTTCGCGTTCATTTAAGAATTTTTGCAGTTTTATAACATCTCCAGCATCGTTCTTTTTTCCGAATCGAATGTACGAATTAATATAAGCGCCGCAAGAAGTTTGCGTCCCGAGCACTCGTCCTTGTGGTATTGGCCCATTGCCTCCGCCGTGTGACGAAAGCGCTAATATCGGCCCATTGCCTAATGCTTCGCCTCCGCCACCGGATCCGCCTCCGCTAGTTCCACCGCCGCCCCCATCGCCTCCGCCGGTTTCAGAACCGCCTCCCGATCCGCCGCCGCTATTGTTGCCGGAATTATTTGTCGCGGATTCGTCGTTTAAGGCCGCGTTATAAGTGTTGCCGACAGAAGCATCGCCATCCGAATGGCATCCCGGATCAGCCGCATCAATTAATTGATCTCCGTCATTGTCTTTAAAATCAGAGCATTGCGGAAGATTTGGATCAGTTTCGTCGTTTATAGCCGGATCATATGAATCATTGTCGTCAGGATTGCCGTTTGTGTGGCATCCTGGATCGGTGGAATCAATTTTTTCGTCCCCGTCGTTATCTTTCCCATCCGCGCACTGATTGGATAAATTGTCAGATTCGTCATTCAAATTCGGGTCGTAAGATCCGGAATTATTTACATTTTTGTCGGTGTGGCAAGCCGGATCTTCCGCGTCAGTTAGGCCATCTTCATCGTTGTCTTTGTTGTCCGAACACTGTGGAGTTGCCGGGATAACTGGCTTTAACGCGTTAAATGCCACGCAGTAATAAGTTCCGCCCGCCGCTGGAGAGCTGACTAAATCAAGATTATCGTAATTCAAAACATCGTTGGAGCAATAAATCTCCGCGCTTACATCATTTTCATTTGATTGATTAGATTGATCAAAGGTAAAAGGGATATATCCATCCTTCAATACTTCACGAACCCAAGCGAACGCTCCGACAGTCAAGGTGTCAACAGTCGTCATCGCGACACCTGATACATTCGTAGTGCCGAAGGTAGTCCATGGGGATCCAGCTTCTCCGATAAAAGATCCGCCGGGATCGATGCTCGCCGGATTTTCCGGCGCCCATTGGAAATTCCAGCCGGATTCCAGGTGACAATTTGGATTTGATGCAAGAAAATCAGTGGCTGTGCTGGAAGTAATATCGGCTCCGCCCGCTCCCCAATTCGGAAGATCGGATTCGGAATCACAAACAATTTTTGTAGCGCTTATAGTCGCATTTGTATTGGGAACGCCTCCCCCGTTGTCTTCGTCATTGTCATCATCATTATCGTTGTCATTATTTTCATTATCGTCGTTGTCATGAAGATCGTGATTATTATCAGAATCATGATTGCCATTATTATCATTTTCGTGATTGTTTTGATCTTGATTTCCCTGATTATTATGATCATCGGATTTCGCGAATGCCAATTTTGGCGCAATCCCTATGAGCGGGAAGGCAATATATACGACCAAAGCAACAATCGTAATGATTGTTTTTACAGCTGTAACCGACTTAGATGATGTATTTTTCATCATAATTTTATAGATTATTTTATAATTAAACATTGATAATACTTAAAAACCCTTTATTTATAAACCTAAAAAGGCCTGTACTTAACAGCAGGCATTTTAGCAAGTTATGTTTAAAGAGTCAAGCCCTAATTTTTTGTCTAAGATCTCCCCTCGCCGGAGCGGTCTTCATCCCCATTATGCCTATCCCCTCCGCCTGATTTTCTGTTGGGGCAAATATTCGCGCACGTTCGATGATGCTCATTGTCGTCGTGCGAATCGAGAGAATGCGAGCCGTATTTCTTACCGCCAGAAAATGAAGTGATTAGATCTCCCTCAAACAGATCAATTTCTGAATCGCATTCCGAATGCTGTATCTCAAGTTTTTCAGTTGTCTTCGGCTTGATGATCCGAATATCACTATCGGAATATTCATTATGTTCTTTTGATCCGTCCATTTTGTTATATGACGAAAGCCCGATCTCATAAGAGCATGCCCGCGAATTATTGGTCACGGTCGCGATGTCTCCGTTTGAAGTGTGGCTAATTTTCCATTTGAGATCTTCTTTCGGATTATATTTGTCGCATTTCGGAGGCTTCGGCGGGTCTTTAGGCGGATCTTTTTTAACACAGCTGATTTTATCTACCACCACGTCAAGCGCGCACCAGAATTTCTGCCCCTCCAAACTGGGATTTAGCTCATAGGTGGCGGACACTACATTATCTTGCGCGCACTCGCCTATGAAGCATGGGACATGAAGGTCTATGGTCCAATTGTCCGAAGTGTCCCCTTTTGATTTCGCCAGATACC
>JAHFOJ010000022.1:0-1162 GCA_023266875.1 Candidatus Giovannonibacteria bacterium
GGCAGGAAAGGGATGTCGATTCACGTTTACTTTACCTATGAAAAAAGAATATATCCCAAAAACAGAAGAAAGAAAATTTGATAACTTCCTTGAAGCTATATGATAAGTTGTTTATCATGTATGTATAAGAAAATGCATTCATGAATGAAGATAAGCCGATAAGTTTAAACGAAACCAATTACAAGCTGCTTATAATTGAGGATGATAAGTTTCTTAGGGATCTATTGTCGCAAAAACTTTCGCGTGATGGCTTTAAAGTGACCGCGGTTGTGGGTGGAGAGGACGGGTTAAAATCTGCCGTGGAAAATAAGCCAGATTTAATTTTACTCGATCTGGTTTTGCCGGGGATTGATGGTTTTGAAATTTTAGATCGAGTTAAGAAAGATCCAAAATTATCATCTATTCCGGTTATCATACTTTCTAATCTTGGCCAAAAGGAGGACATAGATCGCGCGCTCGGCGCGGGGGCCGCCAATTTTATGATCAAGGCCAACTTCACTCCAAGCGAGATTGCGGAAAAAATAAAAACTATTCTTAAAAAATCTTATATCTAGCATGCTCTATCTTTTCTGGGGCCAGGGCTACTTTGTTCGCGAGAAAAAGAAAGATTTGATTTCTCGCGCCCGAGAAGCTGGAAACGGTCTTTTTTTTCTTTCTCCTGAAAATTTTGAACCGCTCGCGGGTTATTTAGGAGAAGGCCTTTTCGAAAAAAAAATATGCTTGTTCGGCGAATCTCTTATGGGGTCATCCGCATGGGCTGGGGAAATAAAAGCGTTACTACCGGAGCTGGTTTCTTCGCAAAACATAATTTTTCTTTTTGAACAAGAGATTGCGGATTCCGAACTTGAGATTTTTAAGAAGTCGGGAGCAAAATTGCAGGAAATTAAAAAACCATCCCCGCCTAAGCTTTTTATGTGGGCGGATTCTGCGGCGAAATCTAGGGGGGCGAATCTGACTAAGGGAGAGATCGCGGGCATAGTTAGCAATGCCGGATTTGAGCCACACGCCATTTTAAATGCCATCGACAGGCAAATTCTTGAGAGGTCTTCGGTAGAACTAAAATCTGAAAAACGCGAGCCAAACTATTTTGCTTTCGCGGATTCGGTATCGGCAAAAAACAAGCGCGCGTCTTTAGGCCTTTTAAATTCTTACATTGCAGATG
>JAHFOJ010000022.1:1172-5972 GCA_023266875.1 Candidatus Giovannonibacteria bacterium
GCAGATGGCTTCGGCGGGGAGGAGGCGTTTTGGAAAACAGCATGGAAAATTAAGACACTCAGGCAGATTCAGGCCGGTGCATCCGAGGGGCTTCACCCGTATGTGATAAAAAAATCTAAGGAAGATCTAAAAAACTTTTCAGAAGACAAGCTTAGAGAAATATCCTTGGAGCTCGCGGATATTTTTTCTGGAGTCCGAAAAGGAGAGTCTAATTTCGAAGAAGGGCTTGAAAAGCTTCTGCTCCGAGTTTAAGAATTTTTGTTTAAAAGCTTGGCTAGTTTCGACTTCTTTCTTGATGAAGTGTTGGCCTTAAGAAGTCCTTGTTTTGTCGCTTTGTCTAAGGCTTTTTGCGTTGTTGGAAAATAATTTTTAGCCTCGCTAATTTTTTTTGTCTTAACCAAAGCGGAAAAATTTTTAAGCACTTTTGAGAGCGCCGCTTTGCGCCCTAAATTCCGTTCACGATTCTTTATTGATTTTCTTAGCGCCTTTTTGGCAGATTTTGTTATTGGCATTGAGTTATCCTAGCGAGAAAGGTTAATTTACGCAAGTGTTTTTAAAATGTCCCGTAATTCCGCCGCGCGCTCGAATTCCAAATTGGAGGCAGCGTGGAGCATCATGGTTTCTAATTCTTTCGCGGCCGATTTGCGGTCTTTCTTAGAGAGTCGTTCCATCTCGCGCGCGATATTTGAAGTCCGCCAGCTGGCGGACCTGATTTCCTCGAAAATACTCTTACGGATTTCTTTTTTAATTGCACTTGGGGTGATGTTGTGTTTAAGGTTGAATTTTTCTTGAAATTCGCGCCTTCGTCTGGTTTCTTCAATTGTAATCCTCATTGATTCTGTAATCACATCTCCGTAAAGAATCGCGCGCCCATTTAGGTGACGCGCGGCGCGGCCAATTGTTTGAATTAAGCTTGTTTTATTTCTAAGAAATCCCTCCTTATCGGCGTCCAAAATTAAAATCAGCGCGACTTCCGGTAAATCAAGGCCTTCACGAAGCAGATTTATTCCGACCAGAACATCGAATTCTCCCTCGCGCAGTTTTTTTACAATATCCGTTCGAGCTAGTGTCTTAATTTCAGAATGCAGATATTCAGATCGGAAATTGTTTTCTTTCAGATATTCAGAAATTTCTTCAGCCATCCTTTTTGTAAGCGTAACTACGAGTGTGCGCTCTCCGGCTTTTACCGCTTTTTTAATTTCATTAACAGCGTCTTTGATCTGGTCTTGAGCAGGCCGCACATCGATTTGAGGATCAAGAAGTCCGGTAGGGCGCACGAGTTGTTCAGCTACCCCAGAATCGAAGTCCGACTTCAATACTCCCCGAATTC
The DNA here is from genome assembly GCA_023266875.1 of Candidatus Giovannonibacteria bacterium. Lineage (GTDB taxonomy): Bacteria > Patescibacteriota > Minisyncoccia > JACPKW01 > UBA11713 > JAHFOJ01. The sequence goes on from JAHFOJ010000022.1 coordinate 2,503, forward strand.
GGACTTCGGCGGACTTCGATAATTCATATGGCCCCGGCGTTGCTGATATAAAGATTGTTTGGTCTATTTTTTTCTCAAATTCCTCAAATTTAAGGGGGCGGTTGTCAAGCGCGGAGGGAAGGCGAAATCCATAATCCACCAATGTCTTTTTTCTTGATTGGTCTCCGACATACATTCCTCGAATTTGTGGAACTGACATATGTGATTCATCTATAAAAACAAGCGTGTCTTTGGGCAGATAATCTATTAAAGTGAATGGTGCCGATCCAGTTTTTCTGAATGAAAGATGGCGTGAATAATTCTCAATTCCGTTTGTATATCCGGTCGATTCGAGCATTTCCAGATCAAAACGGGTTCTTTGCCCGAGCCGCTCGGCCTCCAAGAGTTTCCCCTCCTTTTTAAGCTCACGGAGACGCTCTTCAAGTTCCCGGCTTATATTTTTTATAGCCAGAGAGATCTTTTCTTTAGGTGTCACAAAGTGCTTAGCGGGGAAAATGCGGACGGTTTCAAGTTCGCGACCCCGGTTTTCAAGCGAATTTTTTCTTTCTATTATTTTTTCGATTTCATCGCCTAAAAATTCGATTCGCAAGACAATGTCTCCGTCAGGCGAGTAGATATCAACAACTTCGCCTTTGGCGGAAAATGTTCCCGATTTTCGCTCAATTTCATTTCGTTCGTATTGTAAGTCGGCTAATTGTCCGAAGAGGGTTTTGCGTTTAATTTTTGAACTCAAACGAAGCTCAAGTGACATATTTTCATATTCTTCAGGGTCGCCAACGCCGTATATGCAGGAGACGGATGCCACAACAATAAAATCGCGTCGTGTAAGCGCTGCCTGCGTTGCGGCGTGGCGCATCCTGTCAATAAATTCGTTTATCTTCGCGTCTTTTTCGATATATGTATCAGTCGCCGGCATGTATGCTTCGGGCTGATAATAGTCGTAATACGACACGAAGTAATGAATCGAATTTTCTGGGAAAAATTCTTTAAATTCCTGATAGAGTTGTGCCGCGAGAGTTTTGTTATGAGAAATTACCAATGCTGGCCGTTCCAATTGGGCAATTGTGTGCGCCATTGTTAAAGTTTTCCCGGAGCCGGTTACCCCAAGCAAAGTCTGAAATCTTTTTTTAGCGCGAATTCCCGATACAAGTTTTTCAATCGCTTCCGGTTGGTCGCCCATTGGAGGCATTAAATTGTTATCTGAAAAATTCACCCCGTTAGAAAATATCTTAATAATTTATTCGACGAAAATAAGTTCAACAAATTTAAATTGTTTTTTGAAATATATTTTTTTGTGGTTTTTCTAACGGGGCTCATAAGAAACTTACATTATACCACAATTTAAAAGCAAAATTCGAGTGTGTAATTTGAAAATAAAAAGTGGGGGTGCCTTCAGGTCCCCCACTTTCGTTTTGATGTTAAAAATGTTTTATTTATCCGTTTCGTTGCCCGCCGGCGACTTCAGCGCTTGGAAGCGCTTATGCCATCCCGATATAGCGCGGGTTGACTTCGTCTGTAAATTGCAGATGTGTTCGAAGACTTTACCCACCTGTTTATCACTGACATCACCTTCGCTAAATTTTTCCATCAATAACTTGATGGCGTGGGCGTTGCTGATGCCAATCGACTGGTAGCGTTTTGTTAGGCTGCGCTGAATTTCCGAAGTCCCATCCGCTTTCTTTTTCCTGCTGGTTGCTAGATACTCTTTAAGTTTTTCGGGGTCAACTTCGTATTTCTCCGCAGCTTTCGGAACAGTAAAGCCTTCTTCGCGAATCGAATCAACCGCTTCCAAAAGCTTTTTTCGAGACGCGCGGGATTGGACCTGGTTAACGTACCTACGGGCTAGCCCGGCGGGAAGCTTAAGCAATTCAGCAACGCTTTTTTTCGTTGCGCCCCTTTCAAGAAGCATCAAAATAGTATGCTCTTTATCTGCCTGCGTGGGGGGTTGCGGACCACCATCGTTCGCAAGGTAAGCCATTGCTATAAGCTCGATCTCGTTTTCGACTTTCTTGGTAATGCAATCGATTTCTTCTAAGTTGTTTAGAACGTGGGCTTCAATTCTGTGTCGCCCGTCGATTACGGTTCCGACCTCGGTTACAAGAATGGGCTCGAGTTTTTCATTGTTCTCGATCAGCGCAGCAAAAAACAGTACGCGATCCTCGTTTAGCCCTGCCCTCACGAACAGGTTGACTTTTAAGTCTGCAATTTTTCTTCTCTCTATTTTTTCCTTCATGATTATTTTTCCTTTCTGTTTTTCTGTTGGTCTGTTTTTCTGTTGGTCTGATTTTCCGTCTTTTCGTCTGAAGGCGTAAAAAAACGCCCCTGTGTGGCTCTCCACCCGGCCCGTTTTTTAGTTAATTTGGAAAGAATAACATAATGTCCTGGTTCCGGCCGAATTTCTTCTTTCCAAACCCCGTTATTTAACGAGAAGGTTATTTTCCCGAAGCTATCTGAACGAGCTACTGCGTATGGCCCATGCCGACCATCTGAAAAAACTTTTTGCACAACAGCCTCATATTCTGCGTCAAGCATTATTCGCCTCCTTTCCCTTGCTCGGATATGATCAGTCGAGAACTCAAGGCGCTCAAGTGTGCCGAGAGACTGAGTACCGTGTCGGCTGATCGTTTCAGGTCTGCGAGGTCGCCATCGGGGAGTTTGTCGAATGAACTCTCTTCAAGCAATGCCAACAGGCCTTCCATTATGCTGATTATCGCTATTATACGCTTGGTGGATGCTTTCGGTTTAACCTCCTCCATTTTTGGGAAAACTCTTAGTGGATTGTCCGAGCGATAAAGTTTTCGCAATTGATCTTTTTTATGCTCTAGTTCCTCCTTTCTCTCTTTCCACGCATCCCACATTTTCTGCTCTTTTTCTCTGCTGATGCCGCGATCGCCTATAAGAATTTCATACCAACGAACCGTAGAAGCAAAGCCTAGAATCTCGACAGCCTGCTCGCAATTCAGGAGTCCGAATCCAATTAGTTCTGTAAAGTTTCGCTTTGCTATTGGCACTCTCTCCAATTCAATAATTCGGTAGCCCGCCATGTCGAGAAAGCACATCAATTTGATGAGCGTTTTGCCATCAGGAAGTTTATCTCGCAGGGACCAGCGGCTAACAGACCTTATCCGTACTCCGCAGAAGTCAGCAATAGGTTTCATAACAGCTGCTGCGCCCGGGGTGTTTCTAGGAAATTGCGATGAGAGCTTCGAAAATAGATGTGACAAGCACTCCTCGAGATGTCCGCGATATACTTCTTTCAACTCTCCGCTATTCATTTTTCACCTCCTTCCATTGTTAAAGAATTTATATCATCATTATCTATCATAATCTAAAATATCTGTCAATAGTTTCGTTATGGTTCAATACCTTGGAATCACCTCAGGTAAAATCATGTATATGTCATATTCAAATAATTCAAATCTGCCCGGGATCAGGATGGAAGCAGTTAGATTAGTGAAATACAGAGGCTG
>JAHFOJ010000005.1 GCA_023266875.1 Candidatus Giovannonibacteria bacterium
TCGTTAAATATTTCTTGCAGCTTTTTTATCGCTCTATGAAGCCGGACGGATATATTGTTCTCGCTCTCATCTAAAATCACGGCTATTTCTGGGATCGACATATCTTCACCGAAACGCATCACAAGAAGTTCCCGATCCTTCGGCTTAAGATCTTTCATAAGAAATTTCAGTTGATTAATTTCGGTTTTGAATTCAGCAGATTCAGGGACGTTTACATTCTCCGGATCGAAGCCTATTTCTTTAAGAGAATCAAGCGAAAGAGATTTTTTCTTCCTTATGCGGTCTATGATAAGATTCGTGGCTATCTTATAGAGAAACGCCCTTACGTTTTTTATCTCTCTCCCTGAAGACATATAGCGCCAAGCGTGAAAAAACGTTTCTTGCGTCAAATCAAGCGCTTCTTCGCGGCTAGCGTTAAGGCGAAAAAAACAATGGCGGAATATGGCGCCCGCGAATTGCTCATAGGCCTCGAGAAATAGTTCGTCCGGATTCATATATTCTTAAATCCTATATACAGACGTTTCTCGGGGCATTTTCTTGCATAGCCAAAGCAAATAAACGTGAACCACAGCCTAAATGCGCAGATAGCGGCGAGTGGCGATAAGGCTTGAAATAACTCCCAAGACAATCCCAACCGCGGACAGGAGAAAGAAAATAAACGCAAAATTTGATAAATAATAAGAGTTGAGATTAGGGCCGCCGAAAAAAGTTTCCGCTTTCGGGCCAAGCCACACGGCAAGCGGGATAAAAATTATCGCGGTTAATATCGCAGCAAGAAGCCCATGAATCACGCCTTCGATTAAAAACGGACCCCGAATATATGAATTCGTAGCACCAACAAGCCGCATGATGGAAATTTCGTCCTTGGCAGTGTAGATGGCAAGGCGGATAGTATTGAACGCCACTAAAATGGCGATTGCGGCAAGCGCGATTGTTATACCCAAACCCAATGCGCGCGAAGCGGCTAGGAGCCTTGTCAATCTTTCAATCACCAGTTGATTTTGTTTGTAGTTAACTTTATCAATAATATTTTCAAAAGTTGCAGATTCGAGAAACCTGGAAATAGATTCATATTCTCTCGGATCTTTCGCTTTCACATTTAAGCTCGCTCCGAGCGGGTTTCCTCCGAGTTCTTCGAGTGATCGCCCAATAAGCGCGTTTGAGCTATGTATGCGCTGAAAATCGGCAAGCGCCTCTTCACGCGACACGTAACCAACGCTTTTGACTTCCCCAAGGTTTTCAATTTTTGATTTGAGAGCGGCAATATCAGATTCTAGCGCGTTTGTCTTAAAATAGACCGTTATATCAACTTTGTCCTGAATCTGCGACAAAGCCGAGGTCAAAAGAACGTTTGAGAAAAAAAGCGCCCCGACCACAAATAATGCGAGCACCATAACCAAAACAGTCGCTAAAGACACCCATCCGTTCCTCCAGAAATTTATGAAACCCTGCCTGATTGTCCGTTTTATTTCAGTATTGAATGCCATATAAATTCATTTATAAAACATACCGACCGCGCTTTTCATCGCGAATAAGCTTTCCTTTTTCAAGAGTGATCACGCGGCGCTTTAATGTATTAATAATTTCTTTATCGTGAGTAGCAAGCATTACTGTTGTGCCTAACTCATTTATTTTCTCAAGTAATTTAATAATGTCCCAAGCGTTTATTGGGTCAAGATTACCAGTAGGCTCGTCAGCAACAACAAGATCAGGACGATTCACAATTGCGCGGGCGATTGCAACTCTTTGTATCTCGCCCCCCGAAAGTTCGGAAGGAAAATGCCAAGCTTTATCCATTAATCCGACCAATTCCAAGACTTGCGGAACGTCCTGTTTTATTTCTTCCTCTGTTTTTCCAGCCGCTTCCATCGCGAATGCGACATTTTCATATGCGGTTTTTGTAGGTAAAAGTTTATAATCTTGAAAAACAATGCCCATTCTTCTCCGGACGGCGGGGATTTCTCTTTTTTTCAACTCATGAACATCTAAAGATTCAAAAAAAACTTTTCCGTCTGATGGTTTTTCTTCTGCCAATAGCAATTTTAGCAGCGTTGATTTACCTGCACCCGATTGCCCTACCAGAGAAACAAATTCCTGCGGCTCAACAGCAAAAGTCACGCCGTCTAGCGCGATCGAAGTCGGAGAATAAACTTTAGAAACTCTGTCGAAGTAAATCATATATCTTGAAACTTATAACTCAGAACTTATAATGAACGTTGAAAGCTGTATGTCTAATATTCCAAGCTCCATGATTACAATGTTAACTCCGCTTCAATGAAAATATCAAGGTTGCCCGCGAGCACATCTTCGACTTTAGAAGTCTCCATTCCAGTGCGGCTGTCCTTAACCAATTGATACGGATGCAAAACATAAGAACGGATCTGATGACCCCATTCTATTTCGACCTCTTTTGATTTTTTAAGTGCATCTTTTTCCTCAGCGCGCAGATCGAGGCGAGCGCGATAAAGGCGAGAACGCAAAAGCTCCAAGGCTTTCGATTTATTCCGTTCCTGCGAACGCTCTGACGAAACATGAATTGAAATTCCGGTTGGCTTATGTTTTACCCGAACAGCCGTTTCGCGTTTGTTTACATTTTGCCCGCCCGGGCCGCCTGCGCGAGCAAAATCATATTCAATATCTTTCTCATCAATTTCAACTTCAGAAATTTCAACTAATTTCGGCATAACTTCTACCAAAGCAAAGGAAGTATGCCTGCGCTTGTTTGCGTCAAAAGGAGAAATCCGAACGAGGCGATGTACGCCCGTTTCATTTTTCAAATATCCATAAGCAAATTTCCCTCCGATCTCGAATGTCGCGTTCTTCACGCCGTTAAGCTGGTTAAAATGGCGATGGAGCGCTCTAAAGCCCCATTTTCTCCTCGCCGAAAATTTTTCATACATTTCAGAAAGTATGCGCGCCCAATCTTCAGCATCATCCCCTCCTGCGCCGGCAACTATTGCTAAGACAGCGTCTCCCTTGTCGTAAGAACCTGATAGAAACGCTAAGCGCTTTTGATTTTCAAAATCACGATTGAGCTCAAATAAACGTGCCTCGATTTCTACTGGCTCGCCTTTTTCGCCAGAAGATATTTCAGAAAGTTCAAGAAGCAACGAAACTTCATGCGACAGATTATCCCAAATCGAAATTAATTCTTTGAGCTCCGATATTTTCTGCGTAATTTCCGCGGCGCGCTTTGGATTGTCCCAAAAATTCGGATGTTTCGTTTCTGATTCGAGTTTTAATATCTCTTCTTTATTCCGGGCTAAGTCAAAGACGGTCCGCAAGCTCGCGGACTCGAGTTCCTAAATCTTTAATTTTTTCTATAAGAGTTTCCATAATTTATATAATTTCTATTATAACATTTGAGCCACCTCCGAGATTCGAACTCGGGACCCCAGCTTTACGAAAGCTGTGCTCTACCAACTGAGCTAAGGTGGCACTTATGCATTTTTGAGTTAAGTTACGGTTGCTATCATAGAATAAATATGCCGAAAGTTAAAGCAGGAATATATCATTCAAGAACGCACCTATTGGTTACTCTCCTGTTCATTGTAGTCCCTTTTTTATTCCTTCTCATTTTTTCCCGCCTAGCAAACATCGCGTCAGGCGCTCTTCTTCTCAATGTTGCAATTTCCGCGGCGCGGCTCTCTATAGCATACATTATCGCCGCAATTTTGGCCTGGATTTTTGCTGTATCGTTTTATCAGGGGCGCCAAGCAGCGATCGCTCTTCCCATCTTTGATGTGCTCCAAAGTTTCCCGACCTTCGCGCTTCTGCCCCTTGCCACTCTTTTTTGGGGACCCTCTAATTTTACGATAATATTTTTTTTGGTGATAACAGTAATATGGCCTCTTTTTTTTTCAATAGTAAGCTCGCTTAAGCTCATCCGCCACGACTGGCGGGAAGCGGTTAAAATTTATAATCTTTCCGGGTTCGCTTATTTAAAAAACTTTTTGTGGCCGGTAACCATTCCTGGATTTATAACCGGTTCGGTTGTTGGCCTCGGCGAAGGATGGGAAGCGCTCATAGCCACAGAAATAATCGTGGGAATGAAAAGCGGCCTCGGGAGTTTTTTCCAAACTCATAGCACAAACATCCATATAACAATCTTTGGAGTTTTGGGCTTTTTAATTTTGATATTTACTGTAAATAGAGTTATCTGGCTCCCGCTTCTCGAACGAAGTCATAAAAGGATGGAAGATTAGACATGAATTTAATATCTGTAAAAAATGTATCAAAAATTTTTGATGACCGCCCAGGAGAGCGGCTGGTCGCACTCGAAAATATAAACCTAGAAATAAAACAGGGCGAAATTTTTGTTCTGCTTGGGCCTTCCGGCTCTGGAAAGTCTACGCTTTTGCGGATAATGAGCGGGCTCGAAAAAGATTTTAAAGGGTCAATCACGTATGGCCCCGACGTGTCTGCCAAAGATTTCGGGTTCGTATTTCAACAATTCGCGCTCATGCCATGGCTTACTGTTGAAGAAAATATAAATTTGGGGCTTGTTTCGCGCGCCATAAGCAATCTCGAGAAAAAAACGCGAGTCGAGCGCGAATTGAAACGCTTAAATCTCACTAAATTTCGAAATACTTATCCAAAAGAACTCTCCGGCGGAATGCGCCAGCGTCTTGGGATTGCCCGTGCCCTTGCGATCGACCCTAAGGTTATTTTTATGGATGAGCCGTTCTCCGAGCTCGATTCATTTACAGCTGAAGAATTAAGAAAAGAACTTTTGGATATCTGGCAAGAGCAAAAAGCAACAATAATACAAGTGACTCACATAGTCGCCGAAGCACTTGAGCTTGGAGACCGCATAGCCGTCCTCACTCCACGTCCGGGCAAAATTGAAAAGATAGTTGAAAATTGGCTTTCGCGGCCGCGAAAACTCCGTTCGGAACATTTCTTCAAACTCGAAGACGAGCTATACAAATTGATCAAGCCCTAAAGCTTTTGTGCGGGATACCAGAATTGAACTGGTGCCTGCTGCATGGGAAGCAGCCATTCTGCCACTAAACTAATCCCGCAAATTTTGTTTAAAATTTCATCTGCCCAAAAAATTGGAAATAAAACCCCAAAATCCGCCGCTTGCCTTAATATCGGACGAAGTCGGCGCGTTTACGGGATTAACTATAATAAGAACTTCCTCTCCTGGCTTCTTCACGTTGAATCGTTCTTTCGCCTCTTTTTCAAGGCCTTCGGGCGTGCCAAGCCGTTCTATCCTCTCTTCTAATCTGATTTTTTCCTCCTCTAAATTTCTAGCGCGAGCGGCAATTTCCTCGCTTGTTTTATAAGCGCCGTATGCTTTAAATACCGCCTTAACCGCCGCCCCTGCGCTCAAAATAGCTAAAACCAGCATTACCGAAAGCGCCGGCTTTGAAAAAATAATTCTTTTCAGTTTTCGCCTCTCTTGAAATAAGCGCATAAAAAATTATAATTAAATAGTGATTGGTACAAAGCACAAAAAACGATATGAAATAATCTGGAACATAATATCCATCATCGCCGTTTTAGGCATGATCGCCTTTCTATTGATTCCGCTCCTAGGCTAATTCTAAATAAGCCTTGCCGTTATGTCTATTTTTTTATCATTTGAATAAAAACTTCCGGAGGAATTGAAAAGCGCGCTTCTTCTTTCAATCGCTTTTTGCCTTCCTTCTGTTTTTCCCAAAGCTTCATTTTTCGCGTCCGGTCGCCGCCGTAAAGATACCCCGTCACGTCTTTTTTTAAAGCTTTTTTCGTCCGTGAGGCAATAATGCGTCCAAGAGAGCGCGCCTGAATTTTCAGTGAGAATAAAGCCTGCGGAAGAATTTTATAGAGTTTTTCTACCGCTTCCTCCGCTTCATGTTCAAGGCGCGATCTAGGAACAATTCTAGAAAAAGCCGCGACCGGGCTTTCGGCGACTAAAATATCCATGCGCAAAAGATCGCCGGAGCGCATTCCTAAGAATTCATAATTAAGCGAGGCGTAACCCTGTGAAACAGATTTAAGCTCATCAAAAAATCCGCGAGCAAGCTCGCGAAGCGGTATCTCTGCTTCAAGTTTCAAGCGATTTTCTGAAAATCTGTCTGTCGCCCCAGTAACGGCTTCGTGAAGCGTTAAGAGTTTTAAGACATCCGAAAGCTTATCCGGAGGCAAAAGGATTTCGAGCTTGAGCCACGGCTCGAGGATTTCAATAATGTCATGCTCATCTGGAAATTTATGCGGCGAATAAACATCGAATTCCGCCTTCTTGGTTTTTACATGATATTTAACCGTGGGACTTGCCACAATCGTTTCCAAATTAAAATCACGGTGAATTCTTTCCGCTATTATCTCCAAATGAAGCATGCCTAAAAATCCACATTTAAATCCCCGTCCCAGAATTCCCGATGATTCTTCCTCAAAAGAAAAAGAGCTGTCCGAGAGCCGCAATCTTTCAAGCGCGCGGCGAAAGTCTTCAAATTGATCCTGATCTTCTGGGTATAGAGATGAAAAAACCACTGGTTTCGGCTCCTCATATCCTGGATGCGCAGGAAGCGCCGAATCTTCGCGGGTAAGTGTATCTCCCACACGTACGATTTTTGCTTCTTTAAAATTTGTAACTATGTATCCTATTTCACCGGCTCCAAGTTTTTCGCGCGAAACTAGCTCAGGACGGAAAATCCCCACATCACCAGACGCAAAAGATTCTTTTGACGCGACAAGTTTCAGGCGATCGCCCCTTTTAATTTCTCCTGAAAACACTCGCACGTGCGCTATAACTCCCCTGTGGGAAGAATATTCAAAATCAAAAATTAACGCTTGTGTCTCGCCTATCACGCCAGCCCGAGGGTTCGGAGCAGGGATGCGCCGAACAATTTCTTCGAGCAAATGTCCTACGCCCTCGCCCGTCCGCGCTGATACTTCAAGAATTTCACTATCCGAGACAGAAAGAAAATTTTTAATTTCCTCCCGGACTTCAGAAACCCGAGCGTGAGGCAAATCGATTTTATTTATCGCTGGAATTATAGTTAATTTTTGAGCGCGCGCGAGCTCAAGAACGGAAAGAGTCTGCGCTTCCACTCCCTGTGTTGCATCCACGAGCAAGACCGCACCTTCAACCGCGGCAAGCGCACGCGAAACTTCGTATGAAAAATCTATGTGGCCCGGCGTGTCAATCAAATTCAGAATATACTCGGGCCCTGACCCGTTAAAGGATCGCCAAATCATTCTAACGGGTTGCATTTTAATGGTTATCCCCCGCTCGCGCTCAAGCGGCATTTGATCCAAATATTGTTCTTTCATTTTCCGGGCTTCAACTGTTTTCGTAATCTCAAGCATCCGATCAGCAAGAGTGGACTTGCCGTGGTCAATATGGGCAATGATAGAGAAATTTCGAATATTGGACATGGTTCAAGTGTAATTTCAAAAAGAAATAAAAAAAAGCCCCAGGGTTCTAGCTGAATGGTGTCAGCATTACCCCGGGGCTTGCCTGCGCTATGGACTAGCGCCCTTACGCAAGCTTGCAAAGCCTTTCAAGTCCATTGCTGGACCTCCTTCCAAAAAGCTTTCAGAACAAATCCGTCCCGCGCGCCTCGTCGCTGCTTTGAACACTCGACTCGACTTTTTTGCGGCAACTCGACCGTGGGACTCGCCTGCGATGGCAGACGAGAAAAAGTCCAACACGGGTATGGGCCGCATTTTTTGCTAACGGTCTCGTTTTTCCCGGGACCTGCAGATCCCGATGGCACAGCCCCAAAAGCTGGGGCGCGCGATATATCTAAAACTTCCAGATAAATGCAGCGGTACGAGGCGCGCGGAAACTTTAAAACTAAAACGTGGACGGACGTGCTACACCTCATACCTGGATGGTATAAGGTCGCTCTTATCCGCCCTGTCAAAGTGCTATTTAGTGGTCATTGTACTCCCTCCACAGAAATTGTCAACCGCGCGTAGCAAAATATATGTCGAGATCGCATCTCGACATATTAGGGGAGTTTTTCTGGTTCAGAGGCCACCACAAAAACCCGACTCCATACTTTTGAGTGAAATGCTTCGGCAAGCTCTTTGAATTCCTGATTTCCAAGCCGCCAAAGTATGATGCCTCCGAGCAAAAGCCCAAGCACGCCAGAGATGAACCCTTGCAAAAAAATTCCCAAAAATGTTTCAAGATTCAGGATCATTGAAAGCGGCTTGAGCGCGAGATAAACGGAGATGCCAATAAACACACTCGCGGTCAGAGTGTCCCGAAGAGAGCGCGATAAAACATTATCGCCAAAACTTCCGAAGATTTTTCTAAAATGCCACAATAGTAAGCCTACATTAATCAAACTGCCTAAAGATATTGCCAAAGGCAATATGAGAATGGCCGACTGTGAAATATCGCCTACTCTTAGAAAACCAGAAAACCAAGATTGAAACGCCGGAGAATGATTAAACAAAGAAAGCAGCCAAAACGCGCTGGCTATGGTAGAGACAGACGCAATGATGTTTATGAGAACAGGCAAAAAAGTGTGTCCTGCCGCATAAAAAGCGCGAACCAAAAGATAGACCAAGCCCTGCGCAAGAATAGAAAGCGAAAATAATAAAAGCGAGGCAGCAGTGAGGCGAGTATCAAGCCAAGAGAACGCGCCCGCGCCCAAAATAACCCGGACAATTTGCGCGCGAAGCACTATAAATAAAACAGTCGCGGGAAGTGACCAAAATACAATGTGCCGGAGCGTGAGCAAAAAATATTTTAAAAAATCTTTTTTGTCTTCTTTGGCGAATGAAGCGGCAAGAGTGGGGAAAGCGGAGACGCTGTAGGATAGGCCGATCACCGTGAGCGGAACTGACTGCAAATTAGATGCAAGATTAAAGATTGAAACCGCACCAACGCCTAAGGTTGACCCAATCGCCGTCAAAATAGTTAAAACAATCTGATTTAACGAGAGACCAAGGGTACGCGGAGCGGAAAGCTTCAGCGCTTCGCGCATATCATCATTAAAACGCGGCAAATTCAGACGCAATTTAAAACCGAGCGAAATCGCGCTTGGGAGCTGGACTGCGAGATGCAAGAACGCTCCAATCACTACACCCCAAACAATGCCGCTAATTCCATATCTGGGCAGAAGATATATAATCCCAATAATAATCCCCAAATTATAGAGAAGTGGCGAAAGCGCATAGATATAGAAACGCCGGAAAGATTGAATTACCGAGGAAACAAGATTTGAAAGCCCTAAAAAAAGAGGAGAGAGAAGCAAAATCCGAGAAAGCAGGATAACTTGAGCCCGATCAGCTCCCGAAAAACCGGGCGCGGCTAAGGAAATTAGGTGCGGCATTAAAAAATACGCGAGAATTACTAGCGCCAGCACTGCAAATGTGAAAAAAGAAAAAATATTTGATAAAAACTCTTCTCCTTTTCTGTCGCTCTCTTTAAATTTATCAAGGATGATCGGGATCAAAGCAGTGGAGGCCGCAAAAAATAGCGAGAGTGTGTAGACAAAATCCGGCACGCGAAACGAGACATAATACAAATCGAGAGTGCGGGATGCTCCAAAATGCGCGGCGAGCAATCGATCACGGAGTAACGCTAAAATATCGGCCAGAATTCCGGAGATGGCGAGCAAAAAGGCGGCCTGATGGACGCCCTTTTGCTCCTGCGAAAAAAAATAAAGAATATTTTTGACCATTCGTGCCTTCAGCTTAAGCCCATGCGGTTATTCCGCCGGGCTCGTCTTTTTTGGAGAAATTTCCGGCAGAGGCGGGGTTTTTCTTTTCTCCGGACTCGGCTCAGGCGGCGAAATCCCATTTAGAGCATTTTTGCCCGAACTTATATTTGAAATAATTTTTTCTATTTCCGCATTGCCCGGATTTAGCTCAAGAATTTTTTTAAATTCGGAAAGTGCCTTTTCGTTATCCTTCGCTCTCGCGTATAGAAGTCCGAGAAAGTATCTTGCGTTTGAATAATTTTTATTAAGCTTTACTGCCGCTTCAAATACGGCTTGAGACTCAGAATAGCGCCCGGCCTGATAGTAGAGAAGCCCCAACTGAAATAACGCACCGATATCGTTTGGAGCAAGAATTACAGTATTTTCAGCGGAAGTGATGGCCTTTGTAAGGTTGCCTAAATTAACTTCGGTTTGCGCCAGTAAAAAATGCGCGGGCGCATAATCCTTTTTTAGCGCAATCGATTTTACCAAAAATTCCTTAGTTAATTTTAAGCTTGGGTTCGCGCTCGCGAGCTCGACCCTAGCTTCGGCTAAATACGGCTCGGGATTCGTAGGAAAGCGCTTAAACGCCTCTTCATAAGAATTCTTCGCGAAATCTGCCGAGCCCTGAACTTGAAGAGGAACAACCGCTTCGTAAACCCTGCCTATATTTATCCAGTTTGCAGGATCTGTGGGATTAAGCGCGATCGCTTGCTGGGCATTCTGAATTACGCTCGATAATGTGGCTTGAAACTCCGCCCTAAGCTCATCTCGCGTAAGTCCAGTCCTATTAACAGCGAGACTTAGGCGAATCAATCCAAGATCGGTCAGCGTGCGATAATATCGGTCTTCCGGTCGAATCGCCACCGCGTCGTTTAAATGTTTTTCAGCTCGGTCATAGTTGCCGCGCGAAAGCGCTTCCGCGCCCTTCGCGTAAATAATCGCGCCATAATAATTTTCGCCTAAAACATAAAACCATGCGACGCCGAGCACAATCATGAAAATTGTGGCGAGGGCGGTGATGAAGCTCGTTGTGGAACGTTCAAATATTGAAATATTTTTTACCGGCAAAACCCCCGCGGAAGATGCGAGCCCGACAAACATGCCAGACAAAACCGACGCGAGAAAAATGCTGAAAAATCCTAAGGGATATATGAACGCAAATACCCACAAATAGGCTGCTCCAAGAAAACTTGCCGCCGCGAGAAACGACGTCTGGCTTTCTGATAAAACCAAGACCTTAAATCCGTACCAAAAGAAAAAAATGAAAAGCGCGAGCAAGGCGAGCGCCCCTAAGGCGCCGGTTTCAGCAATCAAAGTTGGGATATAGCCGACGCCTGTAACAAATCTCACTTGCCAGAAAGGAGTTGCCGTAATATCCGAAGAACGATACAAAAACCAATCATAAAGAAATGTATTGGGCCCCGTGCCCAAAAGGAAATTATGCTTAAGCGAGCCCGCTATCACATCTCCGGTCGCAGCCCAAGACGGCCTAACCTCTATAAATTGGATGCCGGAACTTGTAGCAATTTTTGCAACCAGAGGCGCTGCCAATATGAAAAAAATGACTATAATAAGCGCGCCGAAAGGCAGGCGGAAAACCGATCTGGTGTCGCGAGAGCGAGAATAAAGATAAGCCAAGAACACGATCAAGAATGCCGCAAGCACCCACCAAGTCGGGCCGTAATTTACTACAACAGTTAACACTAATGAGACTGCAAAAATGATACCGGAAAAAATCTTAAAGCCAGACTTCGGAAGATAATTGAAAAAAGTAAGCGACAATAGCATAATGAGACTTGAAAAAATGCCCAGTTCATTCCAAGATCCCAAGAGATTCGCGGTCTTATCACGACCAATCCAGTTCAAGAAACTTATATTAAAAAAGGTCTGGAAAATTTGATAGGCCGCGATTACGGCAAACGACAAGAAAAGGGCTAAAAATGCTTTTAAGCTTTTGTCGTCATTGCCGAGTATAAGCGAAGTCAATACAAGCGAAACTGCGAAAAATAGTATCGAGCTTAGCGCCGTTGCTTCCTGCCCAAGGCCTAAAAATGATGACGCTCTAGAAACTGAAAAGAGCGCAGAAAGCAAAGATGCCAAAACTATTCCAGCGACGGACGGGAAAAGCCAGTTTTTAGAAATTTTGAGCCAGCCATCCTTAAGAATCGATATCAGAAATAATATGCCCGCGATGATTATTAAAAAATACGCCAAGTAACTCTTGTTTAATTCGATGGGGAAGATTGTAAACTTCAAAGTCCAAAGCGGCGCGAAGAAAATTACCAAATAAAAAATCCATTCGGACGCTTTCGCCCACAAAGAATAATTGCTTAATCCAGAGAACATGCCAGAAATCTGCTTTGTGACTGATGCATTATTTGATTCCATGTTTTGATTGTATTGTTAATTAAATAATATAATATTAACCAATATATAACAGTCGGCCTGCAAACGCCAGTACTTTCATCTATCAAAAAAATTGTAAACCAATAAACAAATAATGTCGAGAAAAAAAGTAAAATACATGACAATTAAAGAGGCGGCAGACTTTCTGAAAACTAGCATTTCAACATTGCGCTCTTGGGACAAAAGTAAAATTTTGAAAGCGCGGAGGGGCAAGGGAAACGCATACCGCCTTTATTCTATAACAGAATTACAAAAATTCAGGGAAAGCCACAAACGCAAATATAATAAAACGAAGAAAGATTAAGAAAACCAAAAATCGGCCCTTTAGGGGCCGACTGATGGCAATATTGATGCGCCTGTAAGCCGAATTCTGTCCCGCCTACTTGCGTTGAGCTCGTGGCGGGGATGATCATTTATCTGTCCGAATCGTTGCCGAGTCGGATCAAGCGGCACTCCCAGCCGTAGTTTGAAACCGAACAATTTCCAAAGAAAAAATTTATTTTAACTCCGTTTCAAACTACGGCTGGGCACGGCCTTGCACCAGGTAGGGTTTTCCGCATTACGCTGTTGCCAACGTAACGAGTCGCCTTAAGCGACACTTTTCACCTTTTGTCTTGGTAAATTCCAAAACTAGTATTGTCTCTGTGGCACTTTCCGTCTTTGAGTTTTACCTCAAAGCGTGGCTGTTAGCCACTACCTTTGGCTCGTTTGTAACCAAACGAGGGTGTTCGGACTTTCCTCCCCGATTTTTCAATTGGAGCGACCACCCAACGCATCTTTATTAATTATACTTTTAAAATCCATAAAAATCAAACTCAAATCTAAAACGCAATTTGGTCACAATAACTTGCATTAATATACTGCCATCCATTACTATATAAGCCAGAGATCTTTCTCAAGAAAGGGGGTGAGAAGCATGAATAGCTATAAAAAGCTGACCTTAGCGCTTTTGTCCGCGGTATTGGTTTCATTTTTACTGTCCTCGCCGACGCAAGCCCAGCAGGTCCAGGTTCCGGATCAAGTATTGAAAACAGTCGGATATATCGACCTAGCGCCGGTTTCTTGGGCAAATCAAGGAGTGGCTCGTGCCGGCGGCCGCTTGGCGCTTTGGTGGATCCCGGTGTCACAAGATTTGGTCATGAAAGGAGTTGTGGCACCGATCGCAGAGATGCGTGAGAAACCGCTATCGTCGGGCGCCAAAGTGCTGACATGGCCACTTTGGGTTAGCGCGGTCGGACTGCAGTCGCTAGGTAAAGTGCTAGGCGACGCATACGACGATGTAAGTAAATAAAGTTCAGCCCCCGCGTGAATAATGGCCGGAACGCATTAGCGTTCCGGCCATACCCTTTTAAAATCTAATATTCAATTCCTCGCCGCGCTTTTTTGCCTTCGTTATATAAATGCTTCACTTCTTTTATTTCCGAGACTATATCAGCTATTTCAATCAATTCTTGCGGCGCGTCTCTGCCGGTTAAAATCAAGTCTATTTTTTTGCCTAACTTAACCGCGCGAAAAACCCATCCGTCTACTTTCCTAATTCTCAAAACCCAA
The DNA here is from genome assembly GCA_023266875.1 of Candidatus Giovannonibacteria bacterium. Lineage (GTDB taxonomy): Bacteria > Patescibacteriota > Minisyncoccia > JACPKW01 > UBA11713 > JAHFOJ01. Next base: position 13,611 of record JAHFOJ010000005.1, read on the forward strand.
GTTTTCATAATTTATTATCTAGACGCAATAATTTTAAAATGATACCTTGTTCTTAGAAAAATCGGAAGGAGAACATTAACATGTTTATGACAGAATCGGTAGCCAAAAATATAGGCCATGGCTCAGAAAAGCCCTCGTGGGAAAAAGATATTAACCAAGCGTTTCTAGGCGTTTTTATATACACTCGTTTGCGCAAAGTCATGCACGGCAAAAGCACCAAAGAAGAACAAGAATATCTCAGGAAAGCACTGGATTTTTTCAAGAGCGCCCAAGAAGGATACCAAATACTCACAACTAAGAACCATGCAACCATTTCAAAAGCTTTTTTCCGCTCCGACAAAGCAATGGACAATTTAAGCATTATCTTTGAGATATTGACACAGTGCCAGCAGGATCAGTGTTTCGTCCACGACAAAGACTTTGAAGCCGGGCGGCGAGAACTCTTCGAACTCGCCGCAAAAGAAAATGGAACAAGCGACCTCTTGGAAAAATGTATTTCAACGCTTGAAGCAATTCTGGAGGAACGCCCCATAAAACCTTCTGACGTTGCTTTACCGGCTTTTTTCTTCAAGGTATTTTACAAAGAAGCGCACACGCGACTTTCATATCCAAGAAACGGCTGCTTCTAAAATATTAACAACCCAACAAAAAATTCGGCCGGTGAGTCGTGTAAGACTCGCCGGCTGTTTTTTATTAAATTTTAATATTCAATTCCTCGCCGCGCTTTTTTGCCTTCGTTATATAAATGCTTCACTTCTTTTACTTCTGAGACTGTGTCGGCTATTTCAATCAATTCCTTAGGCGCATCTCTCCCGGTTAAAATTAAATCTATTTTTCTTGCCCAGCATTCTTCGGCAAATTTTAAAACTTTTTCAAGCTTAATTAAATTTAGCGCGAGCGCGTTATTTATTTCATCCAAAATAATCATGTTCCATCGGCCAGACTGAAGTTCAGAAAATGCTTCATCCAAAGTTTTCTCGGCGGCTTTTTCGTGCTCGGCGCGCGGAAGCTTATCGCCCAAAATTCCGACAAAACCCAAACCGCCTTTTCGAAGCTCGAACCCCTTAGGCCAAATTTCTTTATTATCCTCCCCCGACTTCCAAGGCCCTTTGATAAACTGAAAAATTAAAACTCGCTTCCCGTCGCCAACAGACCGAAAAGCCTGTCCCAAAGCGGATGTTGTTTTACCTTTTCCGTTACCTGTGATAACTATGAGCATGGACTTTATTTTAACATCGTGCTACATTGTTGAAAACTTGAAAGGAGTATATATGGGCAGAAAAAGATCTGCAGACAAATTCAGAGAGAACAGAGAACTCATTGCACAACTGATTGTCGAGGGAATAAAGAGGTCTGGAAGAACAGCAACAGAAATTTGCCGAGAAGCAGGAGTCGACCCAACATATCTTTCGAAAGTTAAAAAGGGCACTAAGAGTTTCGGCCGGGCTAAAATAAGCGCTTTCGCAAGAGTTCTCGAGATACCAATAGACAAGCTGGAGGAGGCTGCGGGCTACAAAATCGAGAATAGAGATATACTGAAAATGCCGTTATCGGAAATAATCTCTACTTGGACGGCGTTCGATCGTTACGGGATAACAAGAGAACATCTCGCACGAATCAGAAATGATCCGGAATTCGCAAAAACGATCGCCCAAACATTTCGATTGCTGTCATAAAACCAACCCAAATAAAAACCTGCCGTCAGGAAAACCTGCTCCGGCGGGTTTTCCTTATTAAAGTGAGAAATATATTTTTTTAGAGCAAATTTTATGAGCAGCTCCCCAAATTCTCTCCGCAGGAGGGACACGTGTAGCAGGAACCAGTTCTGACCATTATCGCCCCGCATCGGCAGGCTGGGGCGTCAGAGAACGAGAATGTTATCGGGCTTTGTAGAATATTTGCTGAAACAGTTTGCGCCCTAGTCCCTTCAGTTTTAACTTCCGCGGGCGCGTCTGCGACGTGGCCATTTTCTTCCAAATTTTGCGTCGTATAAATCCCCATCGCCATCTGATCTTCTACAGACAAGAATTTTATCGCGAGAAATTTTGATATGTAATCCAAAATGGATTTAGCAACCATAATATCTGGATTATCTGTGTACCCCGCAGGCTCGAAGCGGGAATGAATCGTCTTTTTTATTAAAGTTTTTACCGGCACGCCGTATTGTAGAGAAACAGACATCAAAATTCCGATAGAGTCCAAGAGCCCTGAGATTGTTGACCCTTCTTTAGCCATGCGGATAAATATTTCACCGAGCTTCCCATCGTCATATACCCCGTAGTGAATATAGCCTTCGTGCCCCGCTACTGAAAATTTGTGCCGTCCGGATTTCACATCTGCCGGCAAGCGCCTGCGCCCATCCTCTTCGCGCATCGGATCTTTCGCTTTGACTTCGTCTACGGCTTTCTCATTCTCAATTTTCTTTTTGCCGGTGTTGAGCGGTTGCGATCCTTTTGAGCCATCACGATAAATCGCGATGGCTTTAAGGCCAAGCCGCCATGATTCCATATAAACGTTAGCAACGTCTTCAAGCGTCACAGACGCTGGAAGATTTACAGTTTTTGAAATTGCGCCAGAAATGAATGGCTGTGCTGCAGCCATCATGCGAACATGGCCCATATAATGAATCGCGCGCAGGCCTGAAGGCGCATGCACGGCGCAATCAAAAACCGCAAGATCTTTATCTTTCAGATGCGGTGCGCCCTCGATTGTGTCATTCGACAAAATATATTCCGTGATTTCTTTCACGTCCGGATCTGAATATCCAAGATTTTTCAAAGCTTGCTCCACAGTCCGGTTTATCATTTTCAAGAATCCCCCGCCCACCAATTTTTTATAAGTAATGAGTGAGAAAGCCGGCTCCACGCCGGTCGTGTCGCAATCCATCATAAATGAAATTGTTCCGGTCGGGGCAAGCACTGTCGCCTGCGAATTTCTGATGCCGTAAATTTTTCCGCGCTCATACGCCATCGTCCAGCATAAATTCGCCGCATCCCAAACCGCTTTGGGTAAATATTCTTTTGAAATTTTCTTGGCTTCATCGCCGTGCATACGCAAAACATTTAACATCGGCTCTCTATTTTTTTCAAATCCATTGAACGGGCTTACCGCTTCGGCAACGTAAGTTGACGTGACATATGCCTCTCCGGTCATTATCGAGGTGATAGCACCTGCCCAAGCGCGTCCAGCATCGGAATCGTATGGAAGTCCCTTAAACATTAGAAATGCTCCGAGGTTCGCATAGCCCAAGCCTAATTCGCGGTAATTTGTGGCGTTCTTCCCGATTTCTTCTGTCGGATATGAAGAATGCCCAACGATGATGTCTTGCGCAATTATGAAAATTTTTACTGTATGCCGGAAACCCTCTATGTCAAAATTTTCTTTTTCGTCGAGAAAGCGCATCAAATTGATCGAGGCAAGGTTGCATGCGGAATTATCCAAATGCATATATTCCGAGCATGGGTTTGATCCGTTGATGCGCCCGGTATTTGAGCAGGTGTGCCACTTATTTATAGTTGTATCAAACTGCATTCCAGGATCGGCGCAGTGCCATGCGGCATCCGAGATTAATTGCATCAAATCTTTCGCCCGAACGCGCTCAACTGCTTCCCCGGTTTTCACCATTTTCAATTCCCAAGAACCATCATCCTCGACAGCGCGCATAAACTCGTCCGTGGCGCGGACGGAATTATTCGCATTCTGGAAAAATACGTTCCCGTAAATTTCCCCATCAATCGCGTCGTCGTAACCAATTTGGATAAGCGCCTTTGCTTTTTCTTCTTCCTTCCATTTGCACAAAATAAAATCTCTGATGTCCGGATGATCGGCATTCAAAATTACCATTTTTGCCGCACGACGATTCTTGCCGCCAGACTTAATCGTTCCCGCAATCGCATCAGCGCCTTTCATGAATGACACGGGTCCGGATGCTTTGCCTTTGCGCCCGAGAGTCTCCCGCGAAGAACGGATCGCCGAGAGATTCGCCCCGGCACCCGAACCGCCGGAAAAAATAAAAAGTTCCGTGCGATACCAATCAGAAATTGATTCTTTTGTGTCTTCAACTTTCAAAATGAAACAAGCCGAGCACTGCGGCTTTGCTTCTACCCCTACGTTGAACCAAACCGGGGAATTAAATGAGCCCTTTTGGCTTACTAAGATGTGGGTCAATTCTTCGTTGAAAACTTTAGCATCTTTATCTGACACAAAATAGCCGGATTCCTTGCCCCAAGCGGTTATTGTGTCAGAAACGCGGGATATTAGCTCTTTTGCCGAAGATTCCCGACCAGCATGCCCAACATGCCCGGAGAAATATTTCTCCGCGACAATATCGCATGCGGTCTGCGACCAAAAACTGGGGACTTCAACATCGTTTTGTTCAAAAACAATTTCGCCTTTAGCATTTTTAATTAAGGCGCGGCGTTTCTCCCAACGAAACTGGTCAAAAGGATGGATGTCATCTTTTGAAAAGAAGCGCTTGAGAGAAATGCCCTTCCCTAAATTAGAAGAAATTCCGGGGAGAGCTTTAGTTAAAACCTCGGGAGACATAATATATTCATACTAACTTTAATAAAGATGCAAAACTATGCAAAAGGTTAAAAAAAGCTGTGCATAACAGACGCCTAAAGAAAAACCGCGCCACAAACTTCGGCGATGCATTAAGAGAAAGCAAAAACTTCACTTAAATCTTTTTAGAACGCCTCAAGAAAGCTGGGACAGCATCCCAAGTTTCATCAGCATCTTTCAAATCCGTCTCTTGTTCAGGAGTTTTAGATATAACATTCTCGCGTATAAGCGGCAGCTCTGATGACTGGAAAAGAGTCGACGCGCGCCCGAAACCCGACGGGAAACCGGAAGCGATTACGGTAACTTTAAACTCCCCTTTACGCAATCTTTCGTCTCTAACCGCTCCAAAAATAATTTTTGCTTCCTTGTCCACGTTCTCCGTGATTAATTTTGCAGCTTCCTGAACCTCCCACATAGACAGGTCGTCTTTCCCTGCAATAGTGAAAAGCACTCCGCGCGCGCCTTCGGCCGAAATTTCCAGCAGTGGCGAGTTTACAGCGAGCCGCGCGGCTTCCTGCGCCCGATTCTTTCCCGAAGCAACACCAATTCCGATTATCGCCGATCCGGAATTGGTGAGTACCGTGCGAACATCGGCAAAATCCACGTTAACAATTCCTGGAGTTATTATTAAGTCAGTAATTCCCTCAACTGCGTGGCGCAATACTTCGTCACACATCGCAAAAGCCGTTAAAAACGGGGTGTCGCGTTCGACAATGTTCAAGAGTCTGTCATTAGGTATTGCGATCATGGAGTCAACTGACTTTCGAAGGCGCGCTAAACCTTCTTCGGCGATCCTTCTTCTCGTCTCTCCTTCAAACGCAAATGGTTTTGTTACAACAGCAACAGTCAACGCACCCAAATTTTTTGCGATGTCCGCGATAATCGAAATTCCTCCCGTGCCAGTGCCTCCTCCCATGCCGCATGTAACAAAAATCAAATCCGCACCTCGGAGCATCTCTTCAAGCTCTCTACGGTTTTCTTCTGCAGCCTGCCGCCCAATTTCAGGATTCATTCCCGCACCCAAACCCCGCGTAATATTTTTACCTACGTGAAGCTTTTTGGGAGCGAGCGCGTTATGCAAATCTTGAGCATCAGTGTTGACTGCAATAAAATCAACTCCTTTGACTTTAGAGCGAATCATATGGTCGACGGCATTGCAGCCAGAACCGCCTATTCCAACTACCTTCAGGCGCGCCGATGTTTCAAACTCTGGTTTAACTTGGGGCATAATAGTATGAACTAAGACTAATGGTTTTAAAATCGCGAGTCAAACTCCTATATTAAGGGATGAAAGACTTAAACCAAGTGGCTAATTTTTGCTTAAATTGCGAAGGTTTTTTAGCCGCGATGCCGGTCTCTTTATCTTCATCAAGAACCAGCAAAGAAACTCCCAAAGCGGCCGCCCAAATCGGATCGGCTATCTTATGATTAGTCTCGAGTACTGAATTTCGTCCGAGGCGGGCGGGTAAGCGTAGCGAATTTTTTGCGAAATCCGCAATTCCTTCAAGTCTAGACCCCCCACCCGCAAGCGCTGCGCCTCCAGGCAAAAGGCCGGATCGCGAAATTTTTTTGAGATGGGTTTCAACAAGTTCGAACATATCCTCCAACCTCGCCTCCACAATATTTTGAAGTTTTCTTCTGGTTATCTGCGAGGAATCTGGCATTTCAATTCCTAATTTTATTTTTTCCGCGGTATCGAGAGACACTTGAAATCCGAGCGCTATATCATTTGTTATGTGATTTGAGCCGAAAGGGAAAACAGCGATTGAAAAAGGAAGTCCATTTTCAAAAACTCCCAGAGCAGAAGTGTCAAAACCTATATCCAAAACGAGCGCTCCGACTTCGCGCTCGCGCGGGCTTAGAACAGATCTAGAAACGCCCGCCGGACCTACCAAAACATCATCTATCGCAACGCCGGATTTATCGACCGCGTCTATCAAATCAGCAAGCGATTTTCTCTGGGCTGTAAGAAATAATATTTCCCCGTCGAGATTCTCTCCTTTCATGCCCGAGGGGTCTTTCGCGGCCTCAACACCGTCAACGTTGAAACCAAGGCCGATCGAATCTAAAATTTCTTTATTTTGCAAAGCGACGAGGGAGGAACGCGCCTGCTTTATTACCCTTTCAATGTCGTGACTCGTCACCTCGCCATCGGCGCGCGACACCGCGACGCGCGCTCGCGCTTTTTGAAACCCGAGCGCGGTTGAACCAAAACATAAAAAAGCGTGGCGGAATGGTATCCCGCTTGTTCGTTCTGCAGACCGTACAGCTTCTTTAATTGATTCAATTACAAGTTCTGGCTTAATAATCGCGCCTTTGCGCACGCCTTCAGATTTCGAAAGTCCCGCCCCTAATATGCGAATACCCGGCAAGTCAGGCCTTCTTTCGGAAATTAAGGCCTTAACGTTTGCCGATCCTATGTCCAAAACATTTACAATATGCCGCGCCATTTTTTTAATAAACTAAATAGAATATTTCTTAAGAAGTCTCGCTTCCACAATCTGCATGTTTCGAGCTTTTTTTAGACCGCCTTCATGATCAAATCCAGCTAAATGCAAAACCCCGTGCAAAAATAAATACCACAATCTTGATTTGAAAGTAATTTTCTTGGCTTTAGCTTCCTTCCTTATCAAATCCGCGTCAAAAAAAATTTGTCCACGATATTCATCTAAAGCAAACGACAAAACATTTGTAGTTTTGTCTTCCCCGCGATAAGTTTTGTTTAAAGTTTTCATAGTTTCGCTTGAAGTAAAAACAAGTTCGAGCCTGTAGGAGCGGCCAAGAATTTCTTGTAACGCCTCGTCGAAAGGGAGGTCTTTTGTTATATTTGTTTTTTTAAAATTCTTAAAAAAGAGCATCACTCGAGTAGCCGATTCAAGATCCGCGAGATTCGCTCTCCAGAGGCCTTGCCCCTTAAGACCGGCATTGAAATTTTCATTACCCTGCCGAATTCACTCTTTCCTTTGGCGCCGGCTTCGCGTATACCTTCTTTCAGAATTCGTTCAAGTTCCGCATCAGAAAGTTCAGGCGGTAGGTAGCCGGACAAAATTTCCATTTCTTTGTTTTCATTTTCAGCAAGTTCCGGACGATTGCCTTTCCTGAATTCTTCCGAAGCATCCCGGCGTTTTTTTACTTCAGAGCGGATGACTTCGAGCACTTCATCGTCAGAAAGGCCTTGATCTTTCTTCAAAAGCTGGATTTCCTTATTACATATCGCCGCTGTAAGCATGCGCAACACAGATAATCTCGTCCGTTCTCCGGATTTCATTGCCTCCTTAAGGTTCTTATCTATGATTTTTCTAAGCGTTTCGCCCATTATTCAATTTTACCGAGTTTGCGAAGATATGCCATTTCTTTTTGCCAAGCTATGCGCCGCAATGCTTCCCGGCGTTCTTTGTATTCAGATTTGCTCCGTTCTCTATATTGCTTCGAGCGAATATCGATAAGAATACCTGAACGCTGAATCTTCCTTGTAAAACGGCGCAATAGGCCCCCAACTGACTCGTTTTCCCTTCGCTTAACTTCAACTTTATTCATAGCAAATTTATACGATATTTTGGCTTAAACTTCAAGTTTTCCCGGAGAGCTCGGCCATCCGCCAAGCAAATGAAGGTGGATGTGGCTGATAATTTGGCCGCCTTCCTGTCCTACATTGAAAACCAATTTATAACCGGATAATTTCTTTCCCTCCGCAATTTTTTTTGCTCCAAGTATAAGGCGTTCCGCGACTCCTGCGTTTTCGCTATCCAAATCACTGACAGATTCTATGTGCTTTTTCGGAATAACAAGAATATGGACAGGCGCTTTCGGATTAATATCGTCGAAAGCCAAAACATCATCCTCCTCCAGAATAAATTCTGTAGGAATTTCTTTTTTGATAATTTTACAGAAAATACAGCTTGCCCCGTCTGAATTTTTAAGCGCGGTTTCCATTATAACAAATATTTATTAGTAAAAATTCGTGCGGGGTCCATATTTTTTATAATTGATTTAAATCTTCTTCCGAGAACTCGGCCTTTGGCATTCGCTTCGAAAACGGCACGCTTTTTAATTTCGAATGCAGACGTTCAATAACTTTGGCAAAAGGCAAACTTTCCTGCATCCCCGAATCCATGTCGCGGATTATTACCGTTCCATCCATAGCCTCTTTCTGGCCAATAATTAAGCTGAAATCGGCTCCGACTTTCGATGCGATACGAAGCTGTCCGCGTATAGAATCTTTGGATAATGACTGCGACAAAGGAATTTTTGCTTTTCGGAATTCTTCCATGAGGTACAAGCTCTTTTTCTTGGCCGCATCACCCAGCTGAATTAAAAATACGCGCGGCGGCTGACCTTTGTATTCTTCCAAATCCGCGCTTTGACGCAAAACTTCAGCTACCCGATCCACTCCGAATGCGCCGCCCACAGCAGGCACATGCCTCCCGCCCAAAACATCGCCGAGATAGTCATACCGCCCGCCGCCGCCCACCTCTAGGCGCCGTGCTGGCTCCTTTTCATTTTCAGGCGGGATAGTCACGATAAATTCAAAAACCGTGCGGCTGTAATAATCAAGACCGCGAACAAGGTATGGGTTTAAGCGATACGAAATTTCAAGCGTATCCATAAATTCCAAAACGCTCTTGAAATGCTTCTTGCATTCGTCGCATAGATATTCAATCATCTGCGGCGCCTTCTGCTTCAACTCCGCGCAAGTCGGTTCTTTGCAATCAAGCAGCCGCAACGGATTTTCTTTATATCTCCTTTTGCAATCCTTGCAGAGCTGATTAAAATGCTTTCTATAGTACGCGACGAGCTCCTTGCGGTAAATCGGCCTACATTCCTTATCGCCAATAGTGTTAAGTTCAAGCGTCGCATCAATTTTTATCTCTTTAAAAATCAAATTGAACATCCGTATTGTGGTAGCATCCGCCACAGCTAGATCTTCTCCTAAAATATCGAGGTCGAACTGGGTAAATTCGCGGAAGCGTCCTTTTTGCGGAGACTCATGCCTGAAGCAAGAGCCGACAGAGTAAACCATAACCGGCTGGGGTTCTGACTGCATGCCATGCTCAAAATACGCGCGCATTGTGGGCACGGTTTTTTCCGGGCGCAATACTAAATGATCGCCCCCGCGCGAGCGGAAAGTATACATTTGCTTTTCGACCATATCGGTCGTGTCACCCAAAGCCGCTAAAAACAAATCCGCGTGCTCGAAAGCGGGCGTCTGAATTTTGTGATAACCGTAATAACGCGCGAGCTCCTCCGCCCTCTTTTTAATTTCATCAAAAATAACTAAATCGCTTTCAAGCAAATCCCTCGTGCCACGGGGCGTCTTTAATAATTCTTTTTTGAATTGTTTTGATAGCATATAAATTAATTTGCCTTATAAAATCCGGGCAAATAACCGAATCGGTTCGGAGGCCAAAGCCTGGTTAGCACGCGGCCAACTACTAAGTTTCGCGAGAGCGGCCCCCAAGCCCGCGAATCCGAAGAAAAAAGTCGATTATCTCCAAGCATGAAATATTCATTTTCTTTTAGAGTAACGACGCCGTCTGGAGTGGTCAAAGTTTCTGAAAGATACGGCTCTTTTATTTCTTCGCGTTTTGAACCCTCATCAAGATACACCTTATTATCTTTAACCTCGATGGATTCTCCCGGCAGACCGATTATACGTTTTATGAAAAACTTGGAAGTGTCCTGGGGATAGCGAAATACTATAACTTCTCCGCGTTCTGGGGCACGAAAATTATAAGATAGTTCGTCTATTATCAAATATTGCCCATCATCGAAAGTCGGCTCCATGGATGCGCCGCGGACAATGAACGGTTGCGCAACCCATGTGCGAATAGGGATTATGATAATTGCAGAAATTATTATGAAGCGCAGAAAATCTTTGAAAAAAGACCCTTTTGAGTGTTCTGACATGCATCAATAGTAATGAAACCGGCTTTTAAAATCAAGTTTTGATGCTAGAATTATCTATATGGCTGGCTATTATATAGTAGGGCTTGGGAATCCGGGGTCAGAATTTGACGGCTCGCCCCACAACACAGGCAAATTAATGGCCGAGATATTCGCGGAAAAATACAAAGGCAAAAAAGCAAAAGTAATTCTTCCTGATACTTTTATGAATCAGTCAGGAAAAGCCGTCAAAGGGATCCCAGCGAAATGGTTAATCTTGCTTCATGATGATATTGATCTCCCGCTCGGGAAATTTAAAATAGTCTTTAACCGCGGTTCGGGAGGGCATAAAGGAGTTGAATCCGTAATACGAGCAATTGGTTCGGAAAAATTCGCGCGCATTCGAATCGGCATTTCCCCAAAAAAGAAACCGAATCATAGGGATTTAATGAAATACCTAACCCGCAAATTCAAACCATCCGAATCTGCCGCTATCAAAAAAATATCTAAAAAAGTTTTAGAAGCCCTAGACTCGATCATCGCAGAAGGCCACGAAAAAGCGATGAGTTTATATAATAGTAATTAAAAATATGGTTGTGCGATTTTTTGACTCTCAAGTTGAAAAATTCATTCATTCTTTGGAGCACGAAACTATTGCCAAAGTTTTACGCACTATTGATCTCTTAGAATTATTCGGAAATAATTTAAGTCTGCCGCATAGCAGAAAAGTTGGAAACGGCTTATTTGAACTCCGTATTAGGGGCAAGCAAGAAGTTAGAATTTTTTATACTTTCCATAAAAATGAAACTATACTTTTGTATGGATTTCTAAAGAAGGCCCAACGCACACCACAGAAAGAAATTAGATATGCCATACAAAAAATTAAAAAGTTGACTTAATATAACATATCCGTTATATTGGAACTATGAACAATTATTCAAAATTTAAAAAACAAATCTTAAAGAATCCCGCTGTTAAAAAGGAATATGAAAAACTCGGTCCAGAATTCGAGATTATTAGTCTATTAATAAAAAAGCGCATTGATCAAGGGCTAAGCCAAGGAGAGCTTGCCGAAAAAATAGGAACTAAACAGTCCTCAATCTCCCGTTTTGAATCAGGAACATATAACCCTACAATAGATTTCCTCCAAAAAATCGCGTCAGGCCTAGATTCAAAATTAAAAATTTCCATCGGTGCAAAATGAAAACAGATCAACAAAAAAGCGATGAGTTTGTATAATAGTAATTAATTATGGAAACTTTAGTCCTCTTTTTTCTATTATTTGGTTCAAGCAATTTAGCTTCCCTAGGATTTATAGGGATGATTTTAGGAAAAATAAAACTTCTAGGTAGTTATGCAACGCGATCTATTAATCCATTTGATATGTCGCGTAAAAATTTTGTGCGTCAAGGGATTCAAGCTAGATTATTTGGGGGAGGAATTTTCATCTTAAGTGTACTTGCCTGTTTATTTTTTTCATTTCTCTTGCATAAAAAACTGCCTAATAATGAGTCTAGAAATATAATAATTAGCATTCCTATGATCTCAGGAATTATCGCCGGGTCGTGGCTCTATAAAAGGTTTGATCAAACAATTAAATAGCAAATAACATGAATGACCGGACCGCCTAAAACATATAGAGAGATAATGATCGCCGCCCCTACCCCGTCTTTTCTGGAACGGGGCGATTTGCCATTGGCGGAAAAATTAGACGAATATAAAAATCTTGCCTTAAAAAATAATTTCTGGCGCAGAAATATTATTTTTATTGAGATTGGGCAGACGAAAAAACTCTCAGAGTTTATTCGCGAATTAACGGACATGGGATATGTCCGACATATAGGTGATTTGCATAAAGGAGAATTTTTCGGGCAAGGCGGACTTATAACTATTTATCCAATAAATTCTGAAACCCCAATAATAATCGAGTTCGAGGGAAACATAATAGCGACCATACGCGAGGCTAAGATTATCCCTCACGAGAAGAAATTGCCTAAGATCGCAAAGCACGATTTAGAGCCCGGAGATTATGTTGTTCATGAAGACCATGGGATAGGAACATACCGCGGCAAAAATGAGAACGATTTTCTTGTTCTCGAGTATGCCCCTGCGCGCGCCGGGGGCGAGGCAGACAAGTTATTAATCCCTGAAAATATGGCAGCTAAGATATCTCCGTATCTTGGGCTTAAAAATCCAAAAATAAATCGGCTAGGAACTCCGTTATGGTTTGAGACAAGAAAGAAAGCTAAAGAAGATATAATCGCTTTTGCAAAAGAACTCCTAGTTCTATACAAAACGCGCTCTGAAATTAAGCGCCCTCCCTATGAGTCATCGCACTTCGAAAAAAATATTTGGGAGGATTTTTCCGCCGAAGGCGGATCCGCCTCTAGCGGAGAATACGAACTTACGCCGTCGCAAGAAGGAGCAATCGAGGAAATATTTGAAGATTTCGAAAAGCCCGAGCCGATGGAACGGCTTGTCGTGGGCGACGTCGGATTCGGAAAAACGGAAGTTGCCCTTCGCGCGGCGCTCAGAGTTGTCCTGAATGGGAAACAAGTCGCAATTCTCGCCCCGACAACGATATTGGCCGATCAGCATTCGCAAATATTTCGAAAAAGGTTAGAGAAAGAAGGAATTGAGATCGAAAGACTGACCCGTCTTGAATCAAGAGAAAAAACAAAAGAAATTTTGCATAAGTTACGGGACGGGAAAATAGATATTGTTGTCGGGACACATAGAATCTTGTCCAAAGATATTGAGTTTATAAATCTTGGATTGTTAATTATAGACGAAGAACAAAGGTTCGGAGTTAAACATAAAGAAATCTTGAAACAAAAATACCCCAGCGTGGATATTCTCTATCTTTCCGCAACTCCGATCCCGCGAACTCTGGCTTTTTCACTATCTAAAATTCGTCCTCTCTCGCAGATTACAGATCCCCCTCTTGGCAGAATGCCAATTAAAACATTCGTTCTGCCAAGAACAGAGAAAATAATCGAGGAGGCAATATCCCAAGAATTAAAAAGAGGCGGGCAGATCTATTTCCTCTCGCCGCGAATTATGAAAATGCCTTTTATCCTTGAAAAACTTGAGCATCAGTTTCCAAAAATTACAAAAGCGATACTCCACGGCAAAGTCGGCGAGAAACATTTGGTCAAAACAATGCGCGAATTTCGCGAAGGGAAAATAAAAATATTAGTCTCGACAACAATTATTGAAAACGGACTGGATATTTCATCCGTAAATACATTAATTGTTGAAGATGCAACCCGGCTCGGGCTTTCGCAATCTCATCAGCTAAGAGGTCGCGTTGGACGAACAAATATCCAGGCGTATGCGTACTTTTTATATCCGTCCCAAAAGTTAACGCCAAAGGCCGAAAACCGCCTTGAAGCATTGCTGTCGTTTCAAGAACTCGGCGCGGGGTTTGAAATTGCAAAGCGCGATCTCGAGCTCCGAGGCGCGGGCAACATCCTAGGCCGCGAACAAACTGGAGTCTTAAATAAAATTGGGTGGAATTTATATTTCCAGATGTTGGGCGAATCACTTGAAGATTTAACCGCGCCCGCATAAATTGTTTGAAGAACTTTTGGAGGGGAAATAAAAAACACCTCGCGAGATCATTGACCTCGCGAGGCTTACTGTGCGACAAAACGATTGAGAAACTACCCATGGCGAGCGTGGAGCCGCAATTTACGGTTGAGCTCTCTAGCACGGGCGACGTGGTCTTCGTTATGCATAGGCGTAGGCGGGATATGAAAATTGATTGTTTGACCTTCTTCGCCCGATCTTGTCCCCAAAGCAAAGAAGGTCATATTTTGATTGACTCCCTTTTTGATCACTGCTGGATCAACCCAAATGTAAAAACCTTGTCCCATTGCTCTTAGCGCTTTACCACCGCCTCTGGCAGTTGCTTCCTGAAAGTGAAGATCAGGAAGCTGATCCCAAATCTCCCAATGCAACTCATCGAGACGGTTTGTCGGTTTGCAACGAACGTATTCCATTTTTAATTACCTCCTAGAAATTTTTATCACTGTAACATAGACTCTTAAAATTTGCAAGCACTATAAAAGCCCCATTCCTAAGGCTTTTTGGAATAGTTCAAAGCGAGGCTTTATTTTGGATGGGATTTTATTGAATGCAGAACATACACATCGCCTTCGATTGTAAAATAAAAGCGCCACCCTCCGGTGACGCGCGCTTGCCATAAATCTCTGGCCTCATCGTATTTCTTGGCATGCAGAGAAGAGTGGCGAAGATTTTGGAGAAGTAATATTATTTTTCGGTCAAATACTCTCTGGATAGTTTCCGGCGCTTTAGCATAGTCATCATCAAATTTATTTGTCGTGCGAAATTTCACTTAGACTTTTTAAGTTTCTTTGCTTCGCGATGGAGATGACGAATAAGATCGCGCGCAGAGGAAAAAACAGGAGAAACCTTTCCTTCGCGGTATTGTCGAAGCGAAATTGCGATATCACGATCTACAATACTTTTAGGAGTAAGGGTTATTTTTTTGCCTTGCGTTGTAACTTCCAACAAATCCCCCACTTCCAAACCCGCCTGTGTGCGAAGCGCGACCGGAAGCGTTACCTGATATTTATCTTTGATTTTTACTATTGCCATAAAGTTGGAAAGTTAGAATTTCTAACTATTGTAGTATATAAGATGCAAGAAAATGAGTCAAATATTTGCGCATAAGACATCCTAACAGGGCTGTTTGCAATTCTTGGAAGATTTAACCACGCCCGCATAAATGTTTGAAAAACTCTTGGCGGGTGGAATAAAAAACACCTCGCGAGATCATGACGACCTCGCGAGATTTTTAGCGCTAAGACAACGCGGCCCTAGAAACAAAAAACCCTAAAATAGGGCTTTTTTTGTTTTCCTAAATCCCATCTCCTATTTTCCTTCTTCTGCAGGAGCTTTCTTTGCCTCATCTCCCAAAAATGACAAAGCCATTCTTCGTTCCTTTGGTTCAAAAAGCGTTATTTGAAAAGGATATTTTGATCCGATTGCGAGTTTTTCTTTCATTTTTGTTTCAGAGCCATATTCTGATATGTGCGAAAGCCCGGAAACACCGTCGGAAATGGCTATGAGCGCGCCGTATTTATTGAATCTCAAAACTTTTCCTTCAATTATGTCGCCTTTCTTAAACTTTCCCGACGCCTCAACCCATGGGTCGGGCTTAAGAGCTTTCGCCGACAAAGAAACGCGCCCGCCTTCAATTCCTATTATTTTCGCTTTAACTTTATCGCCCACTTTGAAGTGATCGTTCGGATTTTCAATGAGTGACCAATCGAGTTCAGATAAATGACAAAGGCCTTCGAGCCCGTCCTCCAGCTTTATGAAAATTCCGAAATCAACTACGCCCGTAACCTCCCCTTCTATAATCTGGCCAACTTCATATTTTGAGGTTATTGCCCTTAACTCGTCAGATTCCGCGCCCTTCTCGGAAAAAATAACTTTCTCTTCTTTTGGGTCGATAGAAATAATCGCCACGCTAAGCGATGTGCCCACAAATTTTCTAAGCTCATCTAAAATTCTATCTTTGTCTCCGCCTTCCACCCTCGGGTAATGCCCCACCTTCAGCTGGGAAGCCGGCAGGAAGCCCTTCATTTTTTTCCATTCAAGAACCAAACCTCCTTTATTCGCATCAACTACAGCGAGACTTATAGTCTCTTTTTTCTTTATAAGATCCCTCGCTTCCTGCCAAATTAGATCCTGACTTGCTTCGTTAAGCGAAAGCTCGACATAACCGTCCTCACCCTCAAGTTCTATGACTTTCGCGCTCGCTTTATCGCCCGGCTTCATTCCCTTAATAATCTCCCTCGCTTTCATAAATTCGCGCCCAAAAATCATTCCGCATCCGTACGAACCCAAATCGACAAAAACTCGAAGACCCTTTCTTCCTATAACAGTCCCCTCAACGATGTCGCCTACTTTAGGAAGCGTTAAAAAAACTCTTTTGTAGAGCTCGTCCATCAGATTGTCTTTTTTTGTCGCGGTGAGTGCGGTCTTCTGGATCTCATCAGCCGCTGATATTTGATTCATTTTCGGCATTGAATGAGTATAACTCGAGTCCGTTTCATCGTCAATAATGAATTTAAAAATCTATATTTAAAAATCAAGCGAAATATGATATAATTTTCTAATATGGTCATCACTTATTATGGGCTCTCTTGTTTTAAGGCGCAGTCGGGGAATCTCGTTATCGCCTTCGATCCTCCGTCTAAGAATTCCGATCTGAAACCGCCACGCTTTGTGGCGGATATAGTTCTCTCAAGCCACAATCATCCGGCGCATAACGGGCTTGGAGAACTTTCTGCAAAAGATGATAACGGGCCTTTTTTGATCTCGGGTCCTGGCGAATACGAAATTAAGGAAGTCCAAATCCACGGGATTGGATCATTCCACGATAATGAACATGGTAAAAAACTTGGGGCAAATACGATCTATACAGTGGAAATTGAAGGCATCAGACTTTGCCACCTAGGCGATCTCGGCGAAGAAGAACTCGCGGCCCAAACAATCGAAGCGATCGGAGAAGTCGACATATTATTTCTTCCGGTCGGCGGCAAAGATGTAATCGGCGCAGAAACCGCGGTCAAAATTGCAAACCAAATTGAGCCAAAAATAGCCGTCCCAATGCATTACTCGATCCCAAAAACTCCGATCAAAGGAGAAAAAGTTGAAATATTCTTAAAGGAATTAGGAGAAGAGAAAGTGGAGCCAGAAGAAAAATTCACATTCAAGAAAAAAGATCTCCCGGAGGAAGGACTCAAAGTAGTCTTGCTTGAGCCATCAATTAGCTTATAGAATGGCTTGCCCTGTTAGAAAATTCTTTATGAACCACAAGACAAAAAAAAGTTTATTTATGGAAATTAATAAAGCTTAATCGTCGCATAAGCCAGTTAAATTTTCTAACGGGGTGAATTTTTTTGAAACACTTGAGCGTGCAAGATCTAAGCCAGAAGAAACGCGCCGCAAAATCACTATTATAATTGTGGCGTCAATAATGTTTTTCATTGTCGCGATTTGGACTTTTACTATTAATTTTTCTATAAGAAATAATGCAAGCGCCGGCAATGAAGGGCCCCGACCCGGAGAAATTTTTTCGGATACAGTTAGATCTGGGGGCGAGAAATTGAAATGGGCCGCAGAAGGCGCCATGAAAGCAATATTTAGAAATGAGGAGTATAATAATAATTAATTCGCGAATCAGACTTCCATAAAAATCGCATGGCCGATAAAGATAAAAAAGAAATCATTATAAGGGAGCCGGAAAAGACCGACATCGTTTTAGAAATGAGAAAGTCTTATTTGGATTACGCGATGAGCGTGATTGTTTCGCGCGCGCTGCCGGATGTCCGGGACGGGCTCAAGCCCGTGCACAGGAGAATTTTGTGGGCCATGTGGGAAAACAGCAATACCGCCTCATCAAAAACTCGGAAATCTGCAAATACGGTTGGATATGTTATGGGGAAATACCACCCGCACGGCGATTCCGCTATTTACGATTCGCTCGTGCGCATGGCCCAGGATTTTTCTCTCCGCTATCCGTTAATACAAGGACAGGGAAATTTCGGATCAATTGACGGTGACAACGCCGCCGCCATGCGCTACACAGAAGCGCGACTTTCCCGCATATCGGATGAAATGCTTAGAGATATCGAAAAAGAAACTGTTGACTGGCGTCCAAACTATGACGATACGACCAAAGAACCGGTTGTTCTTCCGGCGGCCATCCCCAATTTGCTTCTAAACGGGCAGACAGGA
Source organism: Candidatus Giovannonibacteria bacterium (assembly GCA_023266875.1). Taxonomy (GTDB): domain Bacteria; phylum Patescibacteriota; class Minisyncoccia; order JACPKW01; family UBA11713; genus JAHFOJ01. Next base: position 31,833 of record JAHFOJ010000005.1, read on the forward strand.
ATCGCCGTGGGCATGGCAACTAACATACCGCCTCACAATTTAAAAGAAGTCATAGACGCAGCCTCTCATCTCCTTGATCATTCGAAAGCCACCACGGAAGACCTGATGAATTTCGTAAAAGGGCCGGATTTTCCTACCGGAGGAATCGCATTTTCTAAAAAAGATCTCGCGGCCGCCTATGGAACCGGCAGAGGCGCCGTTGTCACGCGAGGCGAGACTGAAATATTTGAAAAATCAAAAGGACACTTTCAAATTTTAATCTCATCTATCCCATATCAAGTGAATAAAGCTGAACTAATAATAAAAATGGCGGATTTAGTCCATGAAAAAAGGATTGAAGGCATCCGCGATATACGTGATGAATCTGACAAATCCGGACTGTCGATCGCGATTGACCTGAAAAACGACGCGGTGCCTGAAAAAATCCTAAACAGTCTTTATAGATACACAGAACTCGAAAAATCATTTCATTTCAACATGATCGCGCTAGTCGACGGCATTATGCCGCAAGTTCTTTCGCTTAAAGCTATTTTGGAGAATTTCATTTCTCATAGAAAAGTTGTTGTCGAGCGAAGAGCCAAATTCGATCTTAAAAAAGCCGAAGAACGGGCGCATGTCCTCGAAGGGCTCGCGCGCGCCCTTGACCACATTGACGCAGTAATCAAGACCATTAAGGCATCGCGCGACCGCGACGTGGCGCGGGAGAATTTGATGAAAAAATTTGATCTTACCGAAATTCAGGCATCCGCAATTCTGGAAATGCGCCTTCAGACTCTCGCGGGGCTCGAACGCCAGAAAATTTCCGACGAACTAAAAGAAAAACAAAAACTTATCCGTGACCTAAAAGCGCTTCTTAAAGACCCGACAAAAATAGCTGCTCTTATAAAAGAAGAACTCGCCAAAATCAAAGAAAAATACGGGGATGAGCGAAAAACAAAAATTGTCGCGGGCGAAATTAAAACTTTTTCGATGGAAGATTTGATTCCGGAACGAGAAACGGTTGTTGTATTAACTCAAGGCGGATACATCAAAAGAGTAAACCCTGAAGAATATAGAACCCAAAGGCGCGGCGGGAAAGGGATAATCGGTCTTGAAACCAAAGAAGAGGATGTTGTTGAAAACTTTCTCGCCGCCCAAACTCACGATGATTTATTGTTTTTCACGTCGAGAGGAAAAGTTTTTCAGACAAAAATGTATGAAATCCCCGAAGGCAAGCGAGTTTCTAAAGGAAAGGCTGTGGTAAATTTTCTCCCGATAAGCGCTGAGGAACGAATTACTTCGATGCTCGCCGTTCCCAAAGCCAAAAAGGGCGAGAGCGTATCTTTTGTCATGGTTACCGAAGCGGGCATAATCAAAAAAGTTGGCGCGGAGCATTTCAAAGACGTTCGCAGATCCGGAATCATCGCGATCAAACTTCAAAAAAATGATCTGTTGCGATGGGTTTTGATAGCGGAAAAAGGAGATCATATAATTCTTGCTACGCGCAAGGGTCAAGCTATCCGCTTTAAAGAAACAGACGCGAGACAAATGGGAAGAGCGGCGCAGGGCGTTCGCGCGATGCGGCTTAAGAAAGGAGATATTCTCGTCGGCGCAGACGCGATAAAAGGAAATGAAAAAGAGGCAGAACTATTGGTTGTCTCGGAGTTGGGATACGGCAAAAAAACTAACATCAAAGAATATAGGATCCAAAAGAGAGGCGGCTCGGGCATAAAAACCGCCAAGATTACTTCAAAAACAGGCAATTTAGTCACGGCGAAAATAGTAAATGCCGGAGAATACGAGGGCCTGATCGCAATATCTAAAAAAGGGCAGGCAATCCGCACCCGGCTCGAAGAAATCCACGCTCATGGGCGCGCGACCCAAGGAGTACGCATTATGAAGCTTGGTTCAAAAGACTCTCTCGCCTCCATAACATGCTTATAAATGAATTTTGCCGAACCTGAAAAAATAATTGAAGTTCTCGACATCATCCCGGGCTTAAGCGCGGTTGATTTCGGGTGCGGCGCGGGATTTTACACAATTGCTCTCGCGCGCGCTTGCGGCTCACAAGGAAAAGTCTACGCTCTCGACATTAGAAAAGAAATGCTTGAAATGGTCCGTTCCAAGGCGCGCACTTTCAGGCTCACGAATATCGAAACATTTTGGACAGATCTTGAAAAACCGCACGCATCGAATCTCAAAGACCAGTCAATGGATATCGCCATCATCTCAAACGTTCTTTTCCAGATAGAAAATAAGGAAAATTTGGCAAGCGAGGCCGCGAGGATACTCAAACCCGCAGGCAAGCTCTTATTGGTGGAATGGGCGGAAGAAGAGCGCCCCATTGGCCCGCCTATAAAATTCCGTATCAACCGAAACGAAGCGGAAAGCCTATTTCTGAAAGCAAATCTAATCCTTGACCGGGAAATCAGCGCGGGCGAACATCATTACGGCCTCTTATTCAAAAAATCTGTTCATTAGAATTTTTTGCCGCTCCGCGTTAAACTGTAAATATGCAGGCAAGCAAAGTGCAGATAGGAATAATCATTTTGGCTTTGGTTTTGACTTTTGTCGCTATTTTGGTGTTCTCGGGCGTGCTCCCTGGCATCCGCCCGTCTGGATCGACTGAAAAAGCCACTCTCAAAATCTGGGGGCCTATCCCAAAAGAGGAAATTTCAGAAATTATTTCAGACGCGCAAAAAAGCTTATACAACATAACACTTGAATATTCGCAAAGAAATTCGGCGTCAATTGAAAGTGATTACGTAAGCGCGATTGCATCCGGACAAGGGCCGGACATTGTCATCTTGCCTTCTGATTCCATAATAAGGCAGTCTGGGACGCTTTTCCCCTTATCAGAAATGATAACAAAGCGCGATTTCCAAGATACCTTCGCCGATGCGGCAGGCATTCTCGATGTCACGGGAATAATTTACGGTCTGCCCCTCACGATTGATCCATTGATACTTTATTGGAATAAAGACATGTTCCAAAGCGCGTCAATTTCCAGATCGCCCGGAGCTTGGGACGAATTCGTCGCAGACGCGAAAGCGCTTACTAAAATAGACTCGTCCGGAAACATAATCCAGTCAGGAGCCGCCTTGGGGCTTTTTTCAAACATTTCTCATCCGAAAGAAATTCTCTCGGCGCTTGCTATGCAGGCGGGCGACCCGATTGTCGAGCGCGCCACGCTCAATGCAACCTTGGGAGACACGCCCAGCAATCAGGCCTCAGCCATGGAGAACGCACTTCGTTTCTACACTGAATTTGCGGGCCAAAATAAAGCTTCTTTTTCATGGTCACCTTCGCTTCCAAAAGACATCGGGCTTTTTGAGCGCGGAGACCTTGCCATGTATTTCGGGTTTGCATCAGAAGCGATGCAGATACGGGATGCGAATCCACACTTGAATTTCGATGTCGCAAGCATTCCTCAAATTCGCGGATTATCTCTAAAAATTACTTTCGGAAGATTTCTCTACCTCGCTATTTCCAAATCCGGCGCGCACATCGCCGCTTCTTGGTCCTCATCCCAGAAACTGACCGACAAATACGCGCTGCAAAAGCTGGCAGACCATACCTCCCTGCCTCCGTCGAGGCGCGATCTTCTGCAAACCATCCAAAAAGATCCGATAAAAGCGATTTTCTGGCAGGAGGCCGTCCGTAGCCGGAACTGGCTTGACGCCAATCCACAAACCACTTCGGATATTTTCCGCGATATGGTAAACTCTGTTTATAGCGGATCTAAAACAATAAATGAAGCAGTTCGCGACGCTTCCGTCAAATTCAAATCGCTCTATCAATCGCGATAGCAAAATCAATTTAATATACGGGCCTGCCGTTCTTTTCGGAATGGCCTTTTTATTTTTAATCTTAGTTCCCCTTCTCGCGCGAGCCCAAGCCCCGCTCGTTCCTTGTAACGGCGTGGATTGCAATGTCTGTCATCTGTATGAAGGCACGAGGCGAATGATGAATTTCTTGCTTTACGATATTACCCTTCCCATGTTTGTGGTCGCGATTTTATGGGGCGGCTTTTTATGGTTAACATCCGGCGGGTCGGAGCAGAGAGTATCACAAGGCAAACAAATTCTAGGTTACGCCCTTACCGGCTTTCTTATCGCCTTCGGCGCGTGGGTCATTGTAAACACTCTCCTAGATACTCTCGGATTTAAAATCCCGGGCAGAGGCAATTGGAATGATACAAGCATTTGCTCTGAATTGGATTCAGTAAACGCGAGGGTAAGTGCGCCGTCGGCAACTGGACCAACATCCGCAGGAACAGCTCCAAGCACCGGCGGAGCAAGCTTAAGCGAAGTTGCCGCTCGGAACTTTCTCGCCCAGAACGGAATCACCGGACTTAAAAACCCATGCCCTGCGGGAGTGGCATATCAAAATGTTACGGGTGGATGCACGTCGCTTGACGGGATGAAACAAAGCACGCTTGACGCGGTGGTTGCTTTTAAAGATGCTTGCGTTCAATACAACGCGGGATGCGCCGTTAAAATAACTGGAGGCTCGGAATTGGGGCATGCTACCGGGGTAGCAAGCCACGCTACTGGCGATAAAGTTGATATTGCCGCAACTCCAATAGTAACTTCCTTCATTCGAAGCACATACACGCCGGCAGGCACCAGACCCGACGGAGCAGCTCTTTATAAGAGCTCAAACGGCATTATATTCGCGGATGAAGGGAACCATATAGACACCACTGTCCCAATCTAGTTTTTTCCTTTTACTTTATTATGTCGCGTATCATAATGAATCTAGCTAAGCAATTGCGGTCTCAACCATCTCATGTCCAAAAATAGAAAGAAAATAGCAATCACATATATAGTAATAGGCCTTATAGTTTTAAGAGTTGCCTTTCGTGAATTTCCCGCGCGAGCGATCTTTGAATCGCGCCCGATTATTGCCCAAAATAACACCGAAGGAAGCATTGAGTTAGACGCTTCGGGGTTTCATAAACCAAATGATAATAGATCTACCCGCACAGCAGGAACCAGAGGCACATCTAGCTCAAGCGGAACAGCTGGGACTGGGAATATCCCTTCCGGACTCGGGACTACTACCGGGACTACTACACAGACTGGCGGCAATAGTTCAACCACAAACACGCAAATTGTTCCTCTTTCAGAAAGGTTAAGTCACCGAGACGCTTGCGGACTCTTGGCTAGAGTCGGCATTGATTTATTTTCGAGTACTCGTAATTTAAATTGTTCCGACACAAGCAGCAGAATAAGCCTCGAAGGAGCCCCAGCGACCGCTATACAGAAACTTATACAACTTGCTAAGGACTGCAAGTGTTCATTTGACCTCATGGGAGGTACTGAAACATCTATTCATGGCCCAAACACTGAACACGGCCCGGGAAAAAGCGCATTTGATCTAAAAATAAAAGGGAATACAACCTATGCCAAATTAGAAACCGCGGTGAGAAAAGCCGGCTGGAGTTTAGAATGTGATACATTCGGGAAAGAATCACCCGTCCCTTGCTCAAGCACGGATATCAGATACATGCATATAAGGATTTAATTTCACTCTAGAACTGATAGCAGTGGGAATCTGCTGCGTCTATTTGACCATCGCGGTCATTGTCTATGCCGTCAGCGCATTCTAATATTCTGATTCTGCCGTCCGCTGCCGGAGGAAAAGTTTTATCGGCTTGTATAATAAGGTCTTGAGCCGCGGCATCTCCAATGATCGGCTTAAGGTCGGCAACATTTGCCTGAACCGAACTAAAATTTACCCTCAAGGCCGAGATAATCGCCCCCTTCATAGCCGCTTGATCCTGAGTCGAAAGCGAAGAAAAATTTGTGTTTACTGTCCCCCCTAAAACTGCTTCTATAAAACTGTCCTGTGAATAGTCGTTCAACCCGTCAATTGCCGCTGCATAATCTTGGGCATTTGCATTTGTAGTGCCTGCAATAGCTGTAGCAGAACCAAAAATACTTGACGCGAAACCGGCCATTGGGCCGCTAATAAACCCTGCATCAATCAGACCAGCTGCTCTCGCCGCCGAGATAAGCGCACTTGCTATTGTACTAGCCGGGAAAGGCGCGCCGAGAAGCCCAACCTGAACTAAATCAAAAAAGGTCCCCAAATTCAGACCAAATTCGGCATAGCCCGGAGGAGGCGGCGATATTTCTCCAATTGCGACTCCAACCGCCGCTGTTTGAGCTGCTGCTGCTGCGTTATTAGCATAACCCTGAGCCGCTTGGGCTGCTGGAGAATCTGGGTCAAGATCCTGAGCCATAGTAGCTACCTCTTGGGCTATCGCCGCATAACCTCTTGCCTCATCAACACCGATTTGGGTCCCTTTAGCCGCTGAAATCGCAGTCATTTCATTTAAGTCTCTGGCTGTTTCCGCAAAAGAGGCTGCAAGCGCACTTGGATCAGATGGCGGCCCAGGAGTGAGAGTTGATGTATCAACTTGAGGATCTAAAGCTTCAAAATCAATTACTCCGTAATCATTAATACCAGCGGGGTCAGCGGCAGCGGGATCAAAGCCGCCTAAGGAAAATCCGGAAGATTCTTCGCCTGTGGTGCCTGAGCTTGTATCTGCGTTGGAATCTCCATACCCACCAGAAGCAAAACCAGATGTAAAAGCGCTATCAAATTCTGTAGAAGGGTCGAAGGAATAGTCATCGCCTATGGCACTTGCGTCTGCGCTAGCGTCTGCGCCTGCGCTAGCGTCTGCGTCTGCGCCTGCGCTATCGCCACCATCGCCACCATCTTGAGCATAAACATTAAGAAATTGAAAAGAAAAAACAAAAACAAGAATTAGGCACAGCGCCAGAGAAATAAATTTTGTTTTTGTGTTCTTCACAATTTAAAACGGTACGCCGAATGTTTCATTTGGTATCTGCAGTAAAATGTGGTTAAACCACAGAGTATCAATTGATTGTTTATCAACTTTTCCGTTCGCGATCTTCCTAGAGAAGGCCCCATCGCCGTTCGCAAGCGGGCTTTTTTGAAAATCAACGTTCTCTAAAATCAGATATTGCATCAGTCCCTTCAATTCATTTATATATCTATCCTCTTTCGTGAAGTTATAAAGCGAAGCTAACAATTCGCCGCAGACAAGCCCCGGGTGTATTATCACTCCGTTTAACACATCCGATTTATTGAAATCTTTCGCATGCGCCGCGAGAGCCGCGCTTTCCGCAAAATCGCGCGCCGAATTCAAGTCATCTTTATTGCCAGTAAGGCTATAGACATACATCCCCCCCAAAGGTTCGAAACAGCTCGCCCTTGTTATAGATAGCGTATTTTCTTTATAAACCAGCTTGCTTTCTCGACTAAATAACGCGCCTCCATCATCAAAAACTTGCCTTGCGCGGGTGATATCGGCATCTTTCCCAGTTACTTTAGCCAACAACACAAATCTTTCCAGTTTTTGAATCCAAGTAACAAGATTCTGCGGCTTTATCCCAAAATCGTTTATTAAAAAAGCTCCTAATAGACTGACGTTAAATTTATAATCCGCATCGGCATTCACGATCGCCGAAAAATTTCTCCTGCAAAGATCAGGTTTAATCTTGCATATCTGCACTTGATACAGCGTTTCGGCTATTTCCCTCTTTTTTATCTCACGGTCATCGGCAGCCGCCGCCAGCAATCTTAAGTTTTGAATGTGCAAAGTCGGCAGGTAATAGGTCGAAAAAAGCTCCCCATCCCTGATTAGAATTTCCGGATTACATTTTGCTTGGCTACATAAAAAGTGCGGGCGCCAAAAATCGCCGTATCCCCTTCGATCCTTTTTTATAGCCACATTCTCTATAAAATTGTTACTAATTCGGGCTATTTCAAGCGCCGAAAGTGTGCTTTTAGTGCTTCGCCGGTCCCCAAAAAGCCCCCCTTGGTAAGCGAAATAAGCCGCCCCCGCAATAATAACGACGAGTATTAGTATGAAAAGATTTTTATTAGTCATAAGTTTATTTTATATGTTTTGCCGTACAAACAAAAGTTGATAAGAAAAAGTAATAATAATCATTGCGACTCTCATTATAATAACACTTACTGGTTTTGTATCGCAATTTTCCCAATTTGTTCGACATTTAATCCAAACTATCTATCAAACCAAGAAGCGCTCTTGAAGTTAAGAAACAAGATCCAGGAATAATAATTCATGATGCGACAGCTTGGAATAGAGGCCTCCCAGAGGCCATCGAAATTATCGAAGAAGTGATAAAAAAGGTGCAGAGCGCTAATATTGTGAAAAGTGTACCGAATCACAAAAAATATACTTTCTCATATGCATTATCCTTAATTCTAGCCCTGTGGATAAGAAATATCAAAATATGTTACAATTTAAGCATTAAATTGTATCTCTCAAATAAAAATGCGCATAAAATGTTATGCACAGAGCTATATGAACACCGTGACAAGCAATTAAAGGCTTTTCTGCGCTAGCAGCTTGACTATCAGCTATAAACAGCTATAATCAGACATATAGGTTATAGCCTATTATTTGTGACTGAAATTACACAAAAATTTGACCACAGAATCAAGTCGCCCGAACCGCACATCGTGGCCCTTTTGGCCGCCATCGATGAGGCGAAAGGTCAATTCAAAGCCGGCCTCCGGATGATGCCGCAAGCGAATACGAACCTGAAAAAATCAGTGCTGATCACCTCGGCCGGCGCCTCGACTCGTATCGAAGGCGCAAAGCTCAATGACGAGGATGTTGCGAAAGTTATGCGGGGGCTCGCGATCTCAAAATTCGCCGATCGAGATTCGCAGGAAGTGCAAGGCTATCTTGAAACGCTGCAAAATGTGTTTGACAATTTTGAGACGCTGCCTATTCGAGAGGGCGTCATCACTTCGCTTCACAAAGAGCTGCTCAAGTATTCAACCAAAGACGAACTCCAGCGCGGCCGATACAAGAAAAAAGAAAATACAGTCGGCATGCTAGGTCCCGACCGCAAGGTCGCGCGCATAATGTTCGAAACAACCAAAGCATATCTGACACCGAAAGAAATGCAGGAACTCGTAGATTGGACTGCTGAAGCCCTGCAAGAAAATCGATTTCATCCACTGCTCATCATCGCCAACTTTATTGTTGAGTTATTGAAGATCCATCCGTTCGAAGATGGCAACGGGCGTCTTTCGCGCGTCCTGACCAACCTTCTTTTGCTCCGCGCCGGCTATTCATTTGTGCAATATGTCTCGCATGAGCAGCTTGTCGAGAAAAGAAAAGATGAATATTACATCGCGCTGCGGAAATCGCAGGAGACATTCAAAACCGATCACGACACAATCGCACCATGGCTGAATTTCTTCCTTGCGGTGATAAAAGAACAGGCGACCAATGCGCTTACTTATCTTGAAGAAGAAAAAGTTGAGGATACGCTCTCGCCAAAACAATACGAGGTTTGGAAGTATGTCGCAAGCGTTGGCGAGGCAAGCCCGGGCGATATCGTGAAAGCGACCAGCGTAGGTATGCCAACTGTCAAACAAGCGCTCGACAGGCTTCTTGAGCTTGGAAAAATAAAGCGGATTGGCCGGGGACCGGGGACGCGGTACGTTAAAATATAAGACATGGAAAACTATTTACCAAACAAGAAAATTCTTTTGATTATCATATTGGCAATTGGCGCTCTATTTTTTTATTTTTGATTTTTCTGATGCTGAAGCTGATTTAAACCCCTTGATTGCCCTTGGCCTAAAAAATATTCCAGCCATAGAGTTTTATTTCACTCCAGAAAATTTAATTCTCTTTTGATTTTTTGGGTCAGCTAAAGCATCTTTTAATCTTATAGTATCTTCTATATCTTCTCGTGCATCTTCCCACTTTTTATAAGTGTCCCAATCCAAAACAACATAGCGCGGGGAGCCGTGCTCATTTATTATAGCTGGTTTTTTTGTTTTTATCGCCAGTGAAATTGCTTGTGTAGTCATGTATTTATTTTATTATGTCTATAGAATAAATCAATCTTCCGAAAACTTTATTTTTCTTGCCCACTTAAATGCTCCGGCTTTTGGCGGGTTATCGTGTAAGTGGATTAAATATTTATATTTATTCTTCATTCCACATAACTCTCAATTATGGCCAAATATATTGAAATGGGACTTCAATAATAGGCACCAAAATCTTTGGTGTGGGGGCTTGTGGATAAGAAATATCCAAGTGTGTTACAATTTAAGCATTGATTATAAGCCGCTTCCAGGTCGAAAAGGAGGCGTAATATTATAAGAATTAATTAATAACTTATTAATGAAAACATTTAAAAAAGCCCTCCCTTACATAATCGCTGTATCGCTCCCGATCTTGGCATTTGCCCAAAACGCTGGGCAAATTACGACCTCGCTTACGAACATACAGAACATATTGAACAGTATAATTCCGATTCTGCTCATTATCGCGACTATAGTTTTCTTGTGGGGAGTCATCCAGTTCATCACAGCAGGCGCGGATGAAGAAAAGCGCGGAAACGCGAGATCGCTCATGATCTACGGGCTAATCGCGCTATTCGTCATGGTTGCAGTTTGGGGAATCGTTCGCGTGCTTGTCCAGTTCTTCGGAGTTGGTGGGGTAGTCCAGCCGCTTCGCCCGGGCGACATTCAATAATTTTTGTGAACGTTGCATACGCCAAAACAGCGGAACAGGTCATTGGCGTTATAAGTTCAGGCATTCTCCAGCCGATAATTTATGTGCTCTTTGCGCTCGCCTTTGTAATATTCCTTTATGGAGTTGTGGAGTTTATCGCAAACGCGTCCAATGAAGAAAGGCGGACTGAAGGCAAACGGCATATGATTTGGGGAGCGCTCGGACTTTTTCTAATGTTTGCCGTAGGCGGAATCTTGAGGATATTAATAAATTTTGTGTCATCAATTCGCTAATATGCCTAAGAAAAGCAAAAAAACAAAAATTAAATTCACTGTCATTGAGAAAATCGGGATGACTTTTGTATTCGCCATGCTAATCGTTTCTATAGCATCCGCCCAGACATTCCAAGGCATTGCTACAAACATTGGCAATCTTCTTAACTTGGTTGTTCCAATATTGTTTATGGCGGCAACAGTTGTGTTTCTCGCCGGAGTAGTCAAATACATAGCGGCCGCGGGAAACGAAGAGAAACGCGAGGAAGGAAAGCAATTTATTTTCTGGGGTTTGATCGGCCTTTTTGTGATGGTCGCGATCTGGGGAATCATCAATCTTTTCGTAATGTTCTTCTTTAGTGGACGCCTGCCAAGCGCGCCAGACGTGCCTCAACTTCCGGGATATACTGGGGGAACAAGCGGAGGAGGTACTGGGAGTGGAGGTGGTGGTACCGGAGGAGGCGGAACTGGTGGCGGGGCAACTGGAGCCGACATTTGGGACCAAGGCGGTTTTGGAGGCTCCACTGCAAATAATAACCAACAAGCATGCGAGCAATCAGGTGGTATATGGACAGGAACAGCTTGTAACGTTTATTGATTCCTTATATTGAATAATAAATAAGTCGAAGTTTCAAAATCCCCGCGCTCGCGGGGATTTTGAATTGTGTGCGGCCAGCGGTAATCGAAACCGCGTCTGTTCCTTGGCAAGGAACCGTTCTGCCACTAAACCATGGCCGCATTATTTACTAATTTCTCTATTGCGCTACGCTTTTTCCAAGATTTTATTTGCGTCTCTTTTTCTCTGGCATCACTCAAACTCGGATATTCCATATTATAAACTAACCGCCACGGCATATAACGTTTAGTAGAAGTGACCATGCCCGAGTTATGTAATTTTAACCTTTTATAAATATCTTTAGTACTTCCGATATAATATGATTCGTTTGCGTCTGACTTTAATATATAAACATAAAATTTCATGAAATTGATACGCTGCTGCCACTAAATCCCGATCCCCGACTTTAGTCGGGGATCATGGATCCTCGACTTCGCTATTATATTTTTAATTGAAAGTCGGGACCATGGCCGCTCTTATTTTTTTAAAATTTATCACAGTATTGCAATTTCCTTTCTGGTGCAGTAATTATACACTTTGCGCGAACCTTTTTTGAACGGAACTGACCGCCTCCGCTTCGCTCCGGCGGAACGCTCGGGCGCGGCGGAATTCCCCCCACCCCCCTCTTCCGCCGCGCCCTCGCGGGAGACCAAAACTTTTTCGCCGTCAATTCCATTCCATATATGGAATTATACCTCCATATTGAGATGAAGCGCAATAGTTGATAATA
>JAHFOJ010000023.1 GCA_023266875.1 Candidatus Giovannonibacteria bacterium
TTATAGTTGATCGGGTCCCCAACGCTGGAGCGCTTACGGTTCATCGACACTTCTTTCGCTTCTTCTTTTTCCTTTTTAAGCACCTCTTCTTCGCTTACTTCCATATCCCACAATCTTAAACCAAACCTGTTTTTTCCTAACTGAACAAAGTCGGATTTGCCGGCGTTATTTTTGATGTCTGTATACAGCTGGGCTCCCATAGACCGCTCTGGCGTCTTGCCGGCAGTTTCCAAGTAGCCTTTCTTTAAAGCTATGGCCGCAATGTCATAAAAACTAAGTGGTCTCTTTTCTTCCTCAAGAACTCGTTTTGCCGCGTCCTTAAAAGAGCCAGACGCCATAGAGTTGTTGTTATTTTTCTCCCATTTTAGTAATCCGAATTTGCCCGATCCCGCTTTATAAAAAATTGGGTTTTTGCCCTTAGCGTCCATGTAAAGACGCGCCCCCATTGTATTAACGGGCGTTTTTCCTTTAGTGCTCAAGGATCCGCGCTTTATAGCCTCTTCTGTGATTTCAGAAGCAGACATAGGCCCTCCTTTTTCTTCTAAAATTTTCTGAGCAATTTTGTGAAAGCTTGACTTCATAGTGCAAACATAGCAATTTTTATCATTTTTATCAATCTCAAAAAGGTTTTGCACAGATAGGGTGTTGACGGGTAATACCGGTTTGGTAAAATAGAATCACAAGTTAATATTTCCTACTCTGCGGGGTAGGCGTGAATCGTATCTTCCGAGTCTGCGGGCTCGCATCTGCTACTAAGCGAAAGCATTATTTTTGGTAGCGGGTGCGAGCCCGTTTTTTATTTGTCCGAAGCGGTAACACATAAAAAATAAATCAAAAAATATGACAATGACAAAGGCTGAACAATCCAAAACTTACGAGACAACCGATCTGGCATTAATATCGGTGCTTTTGCTATTTCTCCCCGATTCTTTAGAGGTCGTAAATCGGACTAACCCGCATAAAGTCCTCTTCGCGTTTAAACGAAGCGGCGAACTTGATGAACTCGTCGCCAAGTATTGGAAACGCGAGCTTAAGGTCGAGCCGCAAGCATTCTTTAACGAGCTTAAACTCGCCAAGGTCAGGATTTACCAAAGTCAGTTATGAACCTGCAGCCACAAACATTGGAAAAATTGCGCGTGATTCTCAGGGAGGATTTTAACGAAGAGGTCAGCGATCAAGAATTGCATGACATCGCGTTTTCCCTCGTCGGATTTTACGACAAGCTGATGGAGTGTTACTGCGAAAATTTAATTGCCGAGCAAGAACAAAACCATGAAAAATGATTCGTTCAAAATCATAGATAAAAGCGGAGATCGGAAATACTTCACGATTATTCCTAACTACATCGTAAATCACTCCACTGTTTATGAGCAGGCCATTTATCTTTACATGAAGCGCGTGGCCGGCGAGACCGGCTCCTGCTGGGAGTCGCCGATTAATATCGCAAAGAAGCTCGGCGTTGATCCGAAAACGGTTCGAAAGTATCAGAAAAAGCTGGTTGAGCGCGGCTGGATAGAAATCATTGGCACACACCGAAAAACAAAACCAACCATTGAATACAGGATTGTTGACCTGTGGGAGCTGAATACGAGGCATTATGCCGAAAAAACGAGAGAAAAAGAAAAGGGAAACAACACTTTTTCTCAAAGAAGCGGGAATGAATCCCGAATGAAAGAGGAATCCGCACCTTTAGTAAAGGTGTCAGATGGTAATAAAGAAGAACCAATTCAAGAAAACTTATCTAACAAGATTGAGAATATATATGCCCATTTTACGGAAAAAATCCACAAAGAGTCCCGATTAACAGACGGAGCGAAAACGAAAATCAAAAAACGGTTTGAAAATTATACGGAGGAAGAGCTCGTAAGGGCGATGGATAACTTTAGTGAAAACAAGTGGTCTATGGAGAATAATGCCCACCGAGGAATTGCGTGGTTCTTTGAGAACGATGATCGCATAGATCAATTTCTTAATTTACCAAAAACAAAAAAGACAAGAACCGGGAAGTACGATCATCTAATTACAAAATCTTAGTCAATTAACACTTAGGAACACCTACTAACACTTCTATGAAGAAATACGACCCACAAGCTAAAAAGTGCCAAGACGCAATTCGCCTCAAATACGAAGGCGAAGAATACGCGGTCATTGCCAAAGAGATTAAGGTCCCGCTTGATACCATTAAGGGTTGGTTTGAATATGGCGGACTCCTTTACGACCAATATGCCGAATATCGTGATCAAAAAAATGAGGAATTGAAAGAAGAAGCGTTGGCCATGCTACGCGGAGCGGTTGGCACAGCCACAAAGATGCTGATTGCCCTGATGGGGAGCAAACGAGACGACATTAAGCTTAAGGCCGCAAGTGCCATCATCGAACGCATACACGGCAAGCCCACGGAATACCTTAAGCAAATCAGTGACACCGAACCAGATAACTACGACGCATTCCTTGCCAGAATTGAGCAAAGAAGAAAGGAACGAGGCGATCTGTAACCCCACTTAACACAACTTTTTATGGCAAAAATTAAACACTTAACCGAACATCACAAACGGGCGATGGAGCTGAAATATAAAGGAAATTCCTATCAGGATATTGCTGATCGGCTAAACGATTATGCCGCGAAGGGTAGAATTTCTCGAAGATTTACTCTGCAATCCGTAAAAGATTGGTTTAAGCAAAGCGGAACGCTTGCGGAAGCCTATCGCCTCTATGAGCAGGAAATGGACGACATAAACCGAGAAGTATTCGATATTGTTTGCAAAGCCGGCGCGCGCGTTCGATCAGAAAATTTTCGACTGGCAAATGAAATGCTCGTTGCCCTTATGGGAAGCGCAAATGACCATGTCAAACTCGGCGCAGTCAAAGAATTGCTGGATCGCGTAGAAGGCAAACCCAAAGAAATGACTCTTGAGGAGGAGAAACGCCCCAGCTATGAGCAAATTATTCGAGAGCTTGAAGCGGAAGAGCAAGAATACAAAGAAAGTGCGGAAAACAAAGAAGAATGAGCTGTGGGCAAATCAGCTTGATGAAATCCGAGGACTAGCATAGGGGTTGTGTTAAGACCAAAGGTCGATTTCGAACCAAAAAAATTAACAATAATGACCATGATAAATAATAACGAAATGCCAAAGACCGTAGGGTATGCCCGCGTGTCATCAAAAGACCAAGAGGATACCGGCTACTCATTGCCGGCCCAAGAAAAGTTCCTTCGCGATTACGCCGAACGCAACAATTTCGAACTCACGAAGGTTTTTGCCATCCAAGAATCGGCCGCCGGCAAGATACAACGAAAAATCTTCGGCGAGATGATGGCTTATGTGGTGAAAAACAAAATCAACATCATTGTCGTGGAAACCACCGATCGACTCACCAGAAACTTCGCCGATGTGCCGGTTATCGATAATTGGATACTGGCCGATGACAGCCATAAAATCCATCTCGTCAAAGAGGGTTGCACTCTCCACAAAGAATCAAAATCTCACGAATGGTTTATGTGGCGAGTAAAGGTGGCCACGGCCGAATACTACATCCGGCTCCTTTCCGAGAATGTTAAGAAGGGCCAAAAAGAAAAGCTGGCGCAGGGATGGTTGCCGACTAAACCACCGCTCGGATATAAAACGGACGGCGAGAAAGGGCATAAAATTCATGTGATTGACGAGGAAAAATCGCCGCTCATCAAAAAGATGTTTGACCTTTACGCGTCCGGCCAATACTCAACCAAAACGGTCTGCAATGAGATGTATAAGCGGGGCCTGCGCTCGCGCACCAGCCATAAAGTCAGCCATGCCCGAATCCACCAGCTCCTCGGCGATCCGTTTTATTACGGAATGAATCGCTGGAAAAATCAGATCACCCCGGGCCATCATGAACCGCTTATCAGCAAAGAGCTCTTTCAAAAAGTGCAGGACAGATTGCACAGCTACGGCGCGCCGAGAATGCACAAGCACAATCCGCTTTTCAAAAGCACATTTCGCTGTAGTGAATGCGGCGGAACGATCACGTGGGAGATACAAAAAGGCCACTGGTACGGCCACTGCAACCATTACAAAAATTGCCCGAATTACGATTGGGTAAAGCAAGAAGATATTAACGCTCAAGTTGCCAAATCGGTAATCGATGTAAGCCGTGACGATAAACCGATCAATGATATGCTTTCATGGGTCCAATTGGCTTTAAAGGAAAGCCACGCTGGCGAGATCGCCTTTCGAGAAAAGTCCTCGACCGAGCTTGAACGGCGATATCAAATAGCCACACAGCGAATAGACAAACTCTATGACGATAAAATTGACGGCAGAATAAGCGCCGATTTTTACGACAAGAAACTTCAGCAATACAAAAAAGAGCAAGAAGAAACGCTGGATAGTTTAAACCGCCACCGCAACGCGAACCTCAAATATTTTGAGATGGGCGTGACGGCGCTTCAAATAGCCAAAGAGGCTCGCAAAACTTATCTTGACCAGCGTCGAACGGTCGAGCAAAAACGAACCCTGATGGCATTTCTATTTTCGAACCCGAAGATAAACGGCAAGAATGTCGAGGTTTCGTATCAAAAAGCCTTCAAGCTCATACATGATCGAGTACAACAAGAGCTTTCTGAGAAAAACACCAAAAAAATCACTTTCGAACCTGCGAAAAAGCCCGCCAATAAAGAGAAAAGCAGAGCTTTTGGCTCTGCTCGTCCCATCTGGCTCCGGCGGCAGGATTCGAACCTGCGACCAAGGGATTAACAGTCCCCTGCGCTACCGCTGCGCTACGCCGGATTATATTCGTTCTCGGAGGAATCTCCTTCCAAAACCAGTTTTGAAGTACTTTTCTCTTTTTATCGCTTTTTGTTTATTCGTACACGCCTCGTAATATGCCAGCTCTAGAGGTTTTCTATTCCTAGTCGCGTCAACCGCACCGCGATGATATTCCGCAATTCTACTCCTTAGGTCGTTAGACCAACCTACATACAGTTTACCGTCTTTCAGGCTTTTCAAAACATACGTGTAGTAAAACATCTTCTGCGCTACCCGCCTGCAACGCCTGAGCAAGCTCATGCTTGCGATGGCGGGCAGGCGCCGGAACGTAAAAGAATATTAACAAACCTGCGGTCTGCGGTCAAAAGCCAAATGGCCTGTGGTATAATAGAGTTATGAGTGTGCCAAGCTAAGCTGATTGTTTTCAGCGGGTTCGGATCCCGCCTGCTTATGGCAGACATCACTGTAAAAAAATCTCAATAGCAGTTCTGAATAATTAATAAACTATATTTGCTCTACGAAACACTTGCCACAAAAGCAACCGCAGACAAAACCGGTCAAGCCCTTTTGGCTAAGGGGATAGATGTTTTTGTGTTAGCCAACAGGGCAGAGGCGCTTTCTAAAATAAAAGAACTCATCCCCCAAGGCGCTTCGGTCATGAACGGGGCTTCCAGAACTTTGGAGCAAATAGGTTTTGTTGATTATTTAAAAAACGGCCGGCACGGC
>JAHFOJ010000015.1 GCA_023266875.1 Candidatus Giovannonibacteria bacterium
ACGAGTTTCTCCCGCGGTGATGGGATGAGGGGTGCCATCAGCGTCAATAGACGAGCAGTTAGCGCCCGGGGTTTCAATATATCCGCTCATACCGTTTTCAGTTATCGAGTAAGCGCCTGGGTCAACGGTAACGTTTATGCCTGGCGAAGCAACTCCGGGCGAGGAAACCAGTGAAGGATTTACCGCGCTTATATTTGTCGTAAAATCTCCTGCGGTTTTTGGAGGGACAACCGTTCCGTCGTTGTTGATGACATTTGTTATGATATTTATCGTTGCGGTTGTCGGGGGAGGCGTTACGGCTGGAGCAAAAGCGGCCTTGCAGACTTGCTGGCCGATGAAGTAAAAAATCCCTGCCATATCGGCAGAGGTCGGCGAGATGAAGAAATAATCTCCGTCGCCGTTTTCTGTAATCACGGTGTAGTAGACGCGCACCGGAAGCCAATCAAGGGAAAAATCGCGAGTTGAAACGGATGAGTTTGATGTGATGCGCACGATGAATTTATTCGTATCGAGTTCAGCGAGCGACCACGTTCGCCCCCAAGTGTCGCCTGCCCCGCCAACAGTCTTATTGTTAGAATCACTAGTTGTCTCTGTCGACTGGTTTTTATTTGAGGTCCAACTTAACCCGCCGTCCCATGAGAGTTGGATGTCAACGCTATTTGTCCCGGATGTGCTATCAGTCCACCAGTCTGTTCGAACTTGAATGCCTGTTATGGATGCACCCGGAGGTATTACGCTAAAATTGTATCCGGAGAAACGGTGGCGATCTCCGGCGCCATCAATATTCGAAGCAGAACCGCTACCATCGCTTAAAACATTTGCGGGGCTAACTTCAAATCCATTTCCGTCGCCGCCTGTGTCTGCGGATTGGACTGTCGGAGAAACAAGACCCGAATCGCTGTTTATAACCCCGCTTGGGTCAGCTAAAGAGCCATTTTGATGAGTTATTGAATTATAAACTACCGGTGAGTTTCCGGTTGCGAGATTTGCCAAAAGTTCGCGGCCGGGATAGCCTGCTGGGTCGGAGCCAAAATGAATTGTAAAAATATCTGTGCCGGATAACTTGGCTGTATCAGCGGCGTTGAGCGCGGCTGTAATTGCGTCAGTAACTATATTATATTTCACTTCCACCCAGACACGCGTTACTCGAGGCACGGTTCCGCCAGTTGAGGCGTCTTGCACGCCGAATTTCAGATTCCAAGTATTTACGTTGCTTACTGTCCAGGCGCCACCGAGCGGGTTTGAAGACATAAGGCGATTAACATCTGCATAACTTGACGATAGGGAATGAGATGCATCTGCGCTTTGGCTTGTCCCGTCTTCGATAAGCAGCTGAATATTTCCGTTTGAACCGCTAGTTTCTTTTGCGAAGGCGTGAATAGTAACCGTGATATTGGTTGCGCCGCTCGGCACACTGCCTGCGCCCGGGAAATTAAAAGTTTGCCGTTGTCCTATGGCGATAGAATTATTTATATATGAAGTGTCTTGATCAAACGAAGAGACGGCGGTAAGCGCTGTGCCGGTGTTGGGAGGCCAATTATTAAAATTACCAATGCTGGTTGCTGCGAGATTTCCGGAGTTTCCGGGAACCGTATAATAAACTTGAACTTGAACTTGATCGAGAGATACTGTGACTCCTGTTGCCGAACTATTTTGAACGCGAAGCGCAAAGCTACCGTTATTGAAATCAGCCGGCGCCCACGTTCGGCTCCAAAAATCCGACGAACTATTTCCCGCGGGGGAATCAACGGATTCAGCCGTGTCTATACTTACAGGTCTGCTCGCCGTTGTCCAAGCTCCTCCGTTATTTGACGAGAGCGCGATATCTATTACACCTGAAGTAACCGGAGTTATATAATTCACAACCGCGGATATTGCTCCTACTCGGACGGTGTTGCTATTTCCGCTTACTTTTATAACCCCGACCTCTAAATCAGTTGATCCTGATTTTGTAAAGTCTGGGATATTTATAGCTTGCGTTTTTTGATTGCATCCGCTTGTTCCGGTAGCTGTCAGATTCGATCCGGCGTCTGTGTTGGTTCCATCAACGCGAACGAAGGTTTTGTAAGTTCCGCCAGAACTTGAATCTCCGCGGTCGTAAGTTGTTACTGTTACATCTGTGACGGTAGAGCCGTTTGGAATGGAACCTAAATCAATATTTACAGATTCGCGGTCGTTGGTGGTGTTTTCAGTAATTGAGTCCCCGCTAGAACAGTCAGGCGATCCGGTCTCATCAACATCGCTTTCATCTCCCGACCAACTTGTATAATTACCTTGCCCGTTGGGGAAAAGAGTCGGCGTTGTTTGTGACACCGATCCCGAAATCTTTGCCTCCGTAGTCACTTGGATCCCCGTAATGATTGCGGTGGAAGGAATTGCAAATCCAAAGTTTGAATATCCCTGCCGATGGCCGTTGGTCGCATCGGTTGCGTAGGCATTGTCGCTCGCGAAAGCATTTGCTGGGGTTGCCCATTGGTTGGAAGAAACGCCGGTTGCCGCAGGAGATTGCTTAGGCGATCCGGGAATATCATAATTTACGATTGCATAAATTTGAGTGACACGGGGAATAGTTCCGCCGGTTGAAGTATTAAGAATTCCAAATTTTGTTGTCCACGCGTTAACTTCGCTAACTGTCCACGCGCCGCCGCTGGGATTTGTTGCAAAAACATTGGGGTAGTCGGTATATGTGCTTGTCAGGCTTACGGTTGAACCGAAAACCAATCCTCCTCCGTTTTCTTCAACGAACTGGATACTGCCTGTCGTTCCGCTGGTCTCTTTTGCAACTGCGCGGAGGGTGACGGAGATATTGGTGGCGTTCGCTGGAACTGTCGCCACGGGCGCAAATCCGAATGTCTCGGCTTGGATAGTTGCATTAATGTAAGTTGCGTCTCCGTCATCCGCGCTAACCGCGCTTGTTTTTGAGCCCGTATTTGCGGTCCATGTGTCGTAAGTTCCGACAGCTGAAGGTGCTAAAGTAATTGTATTTGTAACTGTTCCAGACGGTTCATTTGGATCTCCGTCGGAAACCAAAATCAAAACCTTTTGTTTTCCGGCAATGTGCCGCGCGCTGTTTAATTCCGCATTGCCGACATTTATTGCCGCCGAAAGATCAGAACCGACATTGCTGTTTCCTGCCATCATATTTCCGATGAAAGTTTTCAGTGCGCTATAAGCAATTGAAAGTTGTCCTGCAACAGGAACTGAAGCTGCCCCAGCAGGAAGAACTGAATTATTAGGATATGCTCCGACGCTGCCCGCGCCGACTTGCGGAAATGGCGAGGGAACTGTTGCATACAGATCAACGAGAGAGGTAGCCGCAACTCTTTCTTTGTCTAGGTCACTTCCAGGATAACGGTTGAGTGGGTTTGGGCCATTATCATTGCTAACGCTGCCTGTCCGGTCGAGAACCATAACGGAATCGGCGCAGGTTGGGGCGGCCGGCGGATTGTCGTCGTAAGTTATAATGCAGGTTTTATTATCTCCAGTGTTGATATTAATTGTTCCATCCGCATTGCATTGGTATCCCCAAAGTGAAGCGGTATAGCCAGCAAAATTCGTTCCGCTAGCCGTATGTGAACCGAGTGAAACCGTGTACGCGGTCCCGGGAGTTTTTGGCGCGCCGTCAATATATAAAATGAAATCGCTTATAGGACGAGTGCCGGAATTATCATTTATAACGTTTGCAATGACCGTAAGCGTTGTCTTGACATCATCATTTGTAATCACGCACGCTTTAACTTCTCCGCCGGCAATTGTACCCGAGCACCCCGGGGAAAGATTTTGCTTGTAGCCCGCGAGTAAGGTTTGAGAAACGCTGTAAGCATTCGCGGTCACCGGAATTCCGGGAGCGAGGGTTAGCGCAACTCCGCCTTCGTCCCCGCCGAAATCATTATTTGAAGGACTCGCGTTTCCGATGTGAACAATAAAATCAAGGGCCTGCTTTGCGCCCCCGTTATCGTTAATTACGTGAGTAAATACAACAAGCGTTCCTCTTGTCGGAGCCAAGGGAATTGATCCGGTATGAATTTTGTTTAGATTCATTGTCAGCTCGAGATTGGCAAATGAGCCGCGCACTTCTGCTTGTGTTGTTATTTTGACCATGCCAGGAAGGGGATTATTGAATTCTATTGGAAAAACGCGGCACGTGCCCCCGGGCGTCGTGTGCGTCGTATCGCCCTGATATAACGGGTCGGTTAACAGTGCGGCAAGCGCCTGATCCCCGCAACCTTCCGCGAGCGAACTTGCCTGCTCTTTTGCCTCGGTTCCAAGAATATTAAAACGGGCGAACCATCCGGAAGAGCTTTCTCGGGCAACCAATACTAATAGGATGAGCGCAATAACAATTGTCGCTATTAACGCGACAAACCCTTTGGTTTTATACTCAGTCTTAAAATTTATATTCAATCCATTCATATAGTTAAATTCACTATTGTCTAAGATATTTCCAAAAAGTAAACGGAACATTTTTGATCAAAAAACTTGTCTTGACTGACGCCGGTCTGCCGCCAGAAGCAGGCACAACGGTAAATATAACATTTGTTACCGGAAATGCAGCGCTGTTTAGAACCGCTGGGGAGCTGCCAGTGCGCTGCATTGTAATAGTGTTGCCGGTCCCGTTTAGAATAAAAGGACTTTGTAGAATGAAATCAGGGCGAGTAATTGTGAGTGTAGATCCGCCGCCAGAAACTGCAACTACTGATGCCCCCGTTAACGCCCAGTTTATTTTGCGGTTTAAAAATGTGCCTTCTTCCTGGATGCTCACGGCGGATTGATTGCGCTCTCCGCTGTCGAATAGTTGATATCCGGCTAATGCCGCCGCGCTCAAGATAAGACTGAAGAGCGCAATGTAGATCATGACCTCTAATAATGTAAACCCTTTCATCATGGATTGCTCTTTATTACCCGAAGCCGGGGGCTTATCTGTGTTACAACATATAAATAATCGCCGTTAAGGTCAAGACCGGTTTCAGCGAGATTTGTAACCGCGTAGCTTGAGATCGGGGATAGTAATGCCGGGTCCGATTTTAAGACTTGAACTTCGCTGCCGCTCTTAGTCGTTGCCAAAAAAGCATACGCGCCCGAGACGCGAATGGAGGTGACCCCGCCGCCTATTTCTGCCGACCCAATTTGAGGAAGTCCTCCAGAAGCAGCGGGCGGGTCGGCCGCGTTAAAGACATAGAGATCGGGTCCTGAAGAAACAGAATCGCGTCCGAGATAAAGCAAGTTGCCAATTGTAAAAACTGATTTTGCGGCTTGACTGCCGGGAAGATCGACGTGGGCTCCCGTTATTTCAGTGATTGATGCGGGGCTGGTCACATCAAGAACCATCAGTTCGTAAGGATCGCGCGTTGTTGCGAGGTACGCGAAGCGGTGCTTTGCTCCGCCCGAAAGCTGGTCGCGAACGACAATGCCATACACAGAAGTATTAAGTTCTTTATTTCCAAGTTCAACCGGCGCGCCGGGATCGCCGACATCGAATATATGTAATTCGGGTCCGGCTGTTTCTCTAGTCGTGATATAAACCTTGCGATCGTATATTGTAATGCGCCAACCTTGCGGAAAAGAGCCGAGCGGATCAACTCCAGCGAGCGCCGCACTCCCTGCCAATGTTGGACTCGCAGTATCAGTAAGGTCGATGATCTGTAATTGTTTTGTAACATTGGAGCTTGCAACATACGCGTAAGTTCTGCCCGTGACTTCATCATGAGCAACATCGATTGCGTTATATGGCCCAGTACAGAGTGCGCAGGGAGTTGTATCTAGGAATCCGGTGGAATTAGCGACTTTAATGAATGGTGCCGAACTCCAGCTTATATAGGCGCGCGAATCCTGCGCATCGATGCCAGTGGGATTTCCCGGAGCAAAATCGTACGAATATAAGGAAGTTAGGCTCGTCCAAACTCCCGCCGGCTGGTTGAGAACGCAATCTCCTCCGAGATTTACAGCTTCCGGAGGATTCGAAAAATTTGTCGGAAGGGAAGTGGTCATTTCCTGATATCTCGGCACCTGCCAAGACAAAGTTGCCACAGCGTATTTTGAACAGCTCGATAGATCGGAGATTGCTGTTTCGACAAAATAACAAAGGCCTCCCGCTAGGCATGTGGGATCATCGATTTGGGTTTTCGGGGAGGAGAGTACTTGATAAAAATCTTCTTTGGCGGTTGCCCGCAAATCTTCCAATTTTGTCTTTGCGTGATAAAGAGCTTCATTGCTTGTTTGGGACGAGATAATCCAATATTGAGCGCTAAAATCCGCCAATACCGCGGCGCCCAATACCAAAGTTATAATGGCGAGAGCGAGCATTAACTCGACGGTTGAGAATCCGTAAGAATTATTACCAGCTGACAGCGCCTTCATGATTTATAGTGATTACAAATGTAAAATTCCGCGTAGTATCAATTAACACAACATCCCCTTCGTAGTTGGCGTTTCCATCTAGCTGGGAAAAAACAACTTCAGGCGGTGAGCCAACGCCAAATGCAAGGTCGTATGATACGTCTGTTACAACGTGCGAGGATGGAATCGCGGCATAATTCGCGCCTTCAAAAAATACAAAGCTTTTTAGATGGTCAGCGGGATACAAAGCAACTCCGTGAGGCAGCTGATTAATATTATTCATTGAATACATGCGAGCGGTTTGCAGTGTTGTCACCAGTTTATCTCGCTCTGAACGGAACGCGTAGCCGCGATAACTGTTGAGATCGATAAAAAGAGGGATACTCGCAAGTACAGCGACAATGCCCATGACAATCAGCATTTCTATCAAAGTGAACCCGCGGTCATATCGAAGTCCGACTTCAATATTGAAGTCGGACTTCGATTTATCCAGATTATCGCGGAGCGAGATGCTGGGTAACTTCATAAATGGGAGTTATTATTGAGATTGCAATAAAACCGACCAAAACTCCCATGACAATCATCATCGCGGGCTCAATCACGGAAGAAAGCTGTTTGGTTTTTTCTGCGAGCTCCTGTTCATAAATTTGCGCGAGATAGACCAGAGTTTCGGAAAGGTTGCCGGTTGTCTCTCCGACAGAAACCATTTCAGTCAACATCGACGGAAATAATTTTGGTTCTTTCTCAAGATGACGCGCGATGCTTGAACCTTTTGTTATTGCGATTTTTAAGTGGTCAAGTTCTTTTGCATAGGGGAGACTCGCAGTCGTGTCGCGCGCGACCTCAATCGCTTCAATTACTCGAAGCTGGCCTTTGAGCAAAAGACCCATTGTGCGGGTTAGGTTGGATAAATGATAATACTGAATTACGCCACCCATGAACGGAATTCTCAAAATCATGCGGTCAACAAAAAATCGGAATCGGTAATACTTATGCGCAACGATGAAAGCAATTATGAATAATATCAGGCCCAAAATCAGCCACCACCCGTAATTTATTAAAAATCTGCTTACCCAAATTAAAATTCTGGTCGCAAGAGGAAGTTTGACATTCAAGCTCAAAAAAATCGGCATAAGTTTTGGAAAAAGATAAATCGTTAAAAAACCGCAAATGCCAAGCGATGCAAGAGCAATGATAACAGGGTAGACGAGCGCGCTTGTTACTTTACCGCGAAGCTCTCGCTTTTTGTCGAGCTCTTCTGCTAAATATTTCAAGTTCTCGGCAATGGTTCCAGACGTTTCGCCAACTTGAATAATGTTTATGGCAAAATTTCCAAAAACTTTGCGGTAGCGCATGAGAGCCTTTGAAAGATATTGTCCCTGCGAGAGATCATGCGAAATTCGGTCAAACATTTTTCTATTAGCTCCCTTTGTCTGGCGCTTCAAAATGTTTACTGACTCAAACAGAGGAACTCCGGATTTCGAAAGGAGTGAAAGTCTCCGGGCAAAAAGCGATTGCTCCTGCAAAGAAAGCCGCGCTGAAAATAAGCCGGGGAAAGTGCTATATAAATTTCTAAAAAATACAGACACAAAATTCTTTTGGTCAAAAGAAAAATTTCCAAAATCAAATTTTGGCATAGTTATGTTCAGACGAATTTTCGGAGTTTTCAACTTATTCATGGACAACGCGAAGCACTTCTTCAATAGTAGTTATGCCATCAATTGCTTTGCGGATTCCGTCTTCAATCATAGTAATCATGCCTTGTTCTTGCGCAATTTTTCTAATTTCGACTGACGAACACCTTGAAAGCATGGCGGCGCGTATTGCGTCATTTACCTCAATAACTTCGTATATTCCAATTCGCCCGTGATAACCGGATCCATTGCATTGGTCACAGCCTTTTCCTTTGGATAGATCCTTTGTCTTCTCGATAAGAAGGCTTGGGACACCTTTGATTTCTGAAATGCTTTTGATTTCAAGTTTCGACGGAGAATATTTCCCCCGGCAAGTGTCACAAATCTTTCTTACTAATCTCTGGCCTATGACAATATTAACCGTAGCAGTAATTAAATATGGTTCAAGCCCCAAATCGAGCATGCGCGGAAGAGTGGTCGCCGCGTCATTGGTATGGAGAGTCGATAGCAACAAGTGGCCTGTGAGCGCGGTGTTCACGGCGAGCCCTGCGGTTTCTCGATCTCGGATTTCGCCAACCATAATAACGTCCGGATCCTGGCGAAATATCGCGCGCAAGCCGTTAGCGAAAGTAAGTTCGGTCCGCGTGCTCACTTGTATCTGATTTATGCCCTCAATAGAATATTCAATTGGGTCCTCGATAGTTATGATTGAAACTTCCGGCGTGCGGAGAACTTTAAGAATTGTGTAAAGAGTGGTCGTTTTTCCTGAACCCGTAGGTCCGGTTGAAAGTATCATGCCATAAGGATTCTTAATCGCACGCTCAATTTTCGACAAATTTTCAGAGGAGAGGCCGAGATTTTTCATCGTTAGATTTTCCGCGTGTTCAGAAAGTAAACGCAAGACCGCGTTTTCTCCATAAAAAACGGGGGCAATAGATACGCGGATGTCGAGAGGAATACCGGTCTCCATAATTATACGAAATCTTCCGTCTTGAGGCGTCTGATGTTCGTCCGTGCGAAGACCGGCGAGAACCTTAATTCTAGTGATTATTTCAGAGTGTATTTCTTTTGGAATTGAATACGCGTCCTGCAAAACTCCATCGATTCGAAATCGGGCTTTAACATCTTTTTCACAGGGGTCAATGTGGATGTCTGACGCGCGTAAAATCTGGGCTTCTTCGATAATCCCGTCAACGAGCGAAATGATAGACACTCCCGCGCCTAATTCGAGCTCCTTTTTAACCTTTGATTCAATTGTTTTTATCATGATATTTAAATACAAATGCACCAAGCCAACTGTTAAGTATTAGCATATAAATTAAAAAAAACAAATCTTTTTCGGCAAGAACTGACTTTAGTATCTAATATCACGAAGTATCAATTACGTCAAATACCATAATGTAGAAATTAAAATGCTTATTGACATATCTATATTAATATGTTAGCTTTGGACCTTAAGAAATAAAGCTATTCCCACATGAATTTCATCAAATTACATATAAAATCAAAAACAAAAAAGCGCAGGAACTTGACCCCGTTTATATCAGTTGTAGTCCCCGCGTACAACGAATCGGCAAGAATCTCCTCTACGCTCGCGCAAATCGATAGATATCTCACTCGCAAGAGATATTCATACGAAATAATTGTTGTAGATGACGGCTCTAAAGATAAGACCGCTAACATGGTTGAAAAGTTCGCGCGCCGCGCGAAAAATATCTATCTCATAAAGAACCAAAAAAACATAGGCAAGGGGTATTCGGTGAGAAGAGGGATGCTTCACGCGAGCGGACGCATTCGCCTATTTATGGACGCGGATAATTCCGTAGATATTTTTCACATAGATAAATCAATCCGCTGGCTTGAGCGCGGCTACGAAGTTGTGATTGGATCCATAAATATCGGGGAGAGCAAGAAAATTGAGCATAATGGCGCTCATCGCAGATTTTTGGGATCGATGGCAACTTATCTTATTCGTGCGCTCGCGACTCCAAAAATAAAAGATACCCAGCGCGGCTTTAAAGTTTTCTCTGCCCGCGCCGCAAAAAAGATTTTTTCGAGGCAAACTATCGAGCGCTTCGGCTTTGACATAGAAATTTTGGTAATCGCCCAAGAACATGGATTTCGCATAAAAGAAATCCCAGTTATTTGGGATAACCCCGAAGGATCAGCCGTAACTCTTAGATCTTACTTAGACACGATGATGGAACTATTCAGCATAGCATTCGGCAGAATTATCGGGAGATACAGTTCATAGATGGACAGCTTTTTCGGAAAGAAAAAAACGGTTAAAGACGTCGAAATATATTCGCTCCAGAAAGAAGAGGGAAGTTTTTTTCATAAAGGGAGGAAATTTGTTCATCATGGTAATTTCGAATCGATTGAGACGGCTTTCTATAACCTTGTTGCAAGCCAAAAGCTGATTTTCACGTTGATCGCCGCCTTAATTGGCGCGGCTTTTTATATAAACTGGCACCTTGCTTTAGTCGCCGCTTTTTCAACGCTTACGATAATTTATTTCATCGATTTTCTTTTCAACGCGTTCATTATATATCGAAGCTTCAGCATCCGCCCAGAAATAATCGTCACCGAGGAAGAAATTTCGAAGATATCAGAATCAAGCTGGCCTTCATACACCATTTTTTGTCCGCTTTACCGCGAATGGCATGTCTTACCTCAATTTGTTGAAGCCATCTCCAAACTCGACTACCCGAAAGAGCGTCTGCAGATTCTTTTGCTTCTGGAAGAAGACGACAAAGAATCCATTGAAAAAATAGATGACGCAATGCTGCCGTTCAATTTCGAAAAAATAATTGTCCCACATTCAATGCCGAAAACTAAGCCGAAAGCGATGAACTATGGGCTCTCTTTCGCGACAGGCGAATATGTCACTATCTATGACGCTGAGGATATCCCGGAGTCCGATCAATTAAAAAAGGCTGTCGTCGCTTTCACTAAAGCCCCGGCGAAAGTGGCATGCATGCAAGCCAAGCTTAATTTTTATAATCCAAATCAAAATATTTTGACGCGTCTTTTCGCGGTCGAATATTCTCTCTGGTTCGGTTTGGTTCTGCCAGGACTCCAGTCGATAAACGCGCCTATCCCCTTGGGAGGAACTTCAAATCATTTTCGAATGGCTTCCCTTCGCAATATCGGCGGATGGGATGCTTTTAACGTCACTGAAGATTGCGATCTGGGAATGCGCCTAGCAAAAAAAGGATTCCGAACCGCGATAGTCGAATCGACAACTTATGAGGAAGCGAACTCTGATATCCGCAATTGGTATAACCAGCGTTCGCGCTGGATCAAAGGATATATCCAAACATATTTAGTGCACAACCGAAAACAAAAAGAGTTTTTTAAAAATAATAGGATTAAAGACTTTTTTTCTTTCCAATTTGTAGTGGGCGCGAAAATTCTCGCGGTTTTCATAAATCCGATCATGTGGGTCATTACGGCTTGTTACTTTTTGTTCCGTGCGAAAATCGGATTATTCATTGAATCCTTTTTCCCGGGGCCAATCCTTTATATCGGCTCCTTTTCTCTCGTCTTCGGCAATTTCCTTTACATCTATTACTATATGATAGGCGCTTCAAAACGCGGACAAAACGCGCTAGTAAAATATGTTTTCACCGTTCCGCTATATTGGCTGGGTATGTCGCTTGCTGCATGGAAAGCAGTTTACGAAATCTTCGTCCGCCCGCACCACTGGTCTAAAACTCAGCACGGCCTGCATCTCGGCGTAAAATTCGAGCGCAATCCCGGAAAAATTTGGGGGTATGCAACTTCAGGAGCAGGGCTTTTGATTTTATCTTCGCTTTTCGCGAACTTTCTGAATTTTACGTTCAACGCGTATTTGTCGCGCGAGCTCTCGTTCGCTGAGTTCGGCGTCGTGTCGCTAATCAGCACGTTCACATTTGTCTTGAATCTTTTTGCGGGCGCGCTTTCAACCACCGCGAACAGAACAATCGCTTATTTGGAAGGAACCGGCTCCGGTGAAGGCAAACGTTTTTTCAGAGCAAACTTATTAAAAATATTGGGCACAAGCTTCATAGCAAGCTTCTTTTGGATATTTGTAATGCCGGCGACTGCCGACTTTTTCAACCTAACTAACCGTATTATTAACGCCTCATTCGCTCTGATTATTTTTTCAGCTATTTTGTATTCGTATAACAGAGGATTTCTGCAGGGAACTTTTAAATTCGGCTATGTGGCATTCACATCGATATTTGAAGTTATCTCGAAGTTCGGACTTGCGGTATTTTTTGTCTGGGCAGGCCTTAAAAATTTAACAGCTCTCGCATTTTCCGGTTCAGTTTTCTTGGCGTGGATCGCCTCATCAATTGGAACATCCGCGGTTTACCGCGAAGAAAGCCGCGGGGATGAAAAAAAAGAAGAAAATAATTCCAAAACGCCCTTTTTCCCGTTTTCTTTTTATGGAGCCGCGCTTATGAGCGGGCTTGCAGTAACAATGTTTTTAAGCATAGATGTTCTTTTAGCAAAACATTATTTAAGCGCGGATGATGCCGGACGATACGCTCTTTTGTCGCTTGTCGGCAAGATGATATTTTTCTTTGGCTCTCTTTTGAATGTGTTCATTGTAAGTTTTGTGAGCCGCGCCGAAGGAGAAGGCGAGGATCCGGCGCGTAGTTTTAAAAAAATATTTTACGGAACATTTTTCCTCACGCTTTCGGCGGGATTTGGCCTTTATATTTTCGGCGCGCAGCTGATTCCTCTATTTTTCGGGCCTAGAGCCGCCGATATTTTGCCATATGTCGGGCTCTATTCAGCCTCAATGATGTTATTTACGATTTCCGCGACGATTGCGACATACCAGCTTGCCCGCAAGCGCTACTTATTTTCAGGAATATCATTCGTGATTTCCTTGCTCATGGTCTTAATGATTATTTTCGCGCATTCTTCGATTAAGGATTTCGTCCGCGCGATCGCGGCAACAAATCTTGTCTATCTCGCCTTCATATTATTCGCCCAGTTTTTCGATGGAGTTCTTAAACGAATCGGCTGGAACATCCAGGATGCTTTTTCTGTTTTTAAGCCAATCGGGCGATTCGCCGAAACCAAATCGGGCGCTAAAAGAATTTTGATTTTCAATTGGCGCGATATCAAGAATGTTTACGCGGGAGGAGCTGAAGTATACATCCACGAATTGGCAAAGCGCTGGGCGGCGTCCGGACATCAAGTTACGATTTTCGCGTCAAACGACAGAAAACATGAGCCGTATGCTTTTGTAGATGGAGTGCGCGTAATACGGCGCGGAGGATTTTACGGCGTGTATGCCATGGCCATGATTTATTATTTTGTTCACTTCCGCAAGCGCATTGATATTATTATAGATTGTGAAAATGGAATTCCTTTTTTCACTCCGCTATATGCGCGGGAAGCGGTTTTCTGTCTCTTGCATCACATCCATCAGGAAGTATTTAGAAAAGGGTTAATCTTGCCTTTAGCGCTTTTCGCGTCTTTTCTTGAGAAAACTATGATGCCCATCGTTTACCGCAATTCCCGTTTTATTACCATCTCCGAATCATCTAAAAAAAGCATGGAGGAGCTTAAGATAACCAAACACGAGATAAGCATTGTTAACCCGGGTGTTGATTTGGAATCTTTATCGCCGGCGGAAAAACTGCAGACACCATTAGTTAGTTATGTCGGCCGGCTTAAAGATTATAAATCAGTTGATATTCTGATAGCCGCTTTCGCGAAAATTCTCGAGAAAATTCCGAGCGCGTTTTTGGTTATAGCGGGAGACGGTGAGGAAGAAAAAAATTTGATGCGCCACGCACGGCGTCTTAAACTTTCTGAAAAAATTATATTCGCCGGAAAAATATCAGATGATAAAAAATGCATGCTTATGCAAACCTCTTGGGTTTTTGTGAATCCGTCTATGATGGAGGGGTGGGGAATCACGACAATTGAAGCGAACGCTTGCGGGACTGCTGTCGTCGCCTCGGATGTTCCGGGTCTTCGCGATTCCGTTCGCGACGGAGTAACCGGTTTTCTTTCGCCTTACGGCGATGTTGACGCACTTGCGAAACGGATTTTGCACCTCATTCAAAATGTCGATCAGCGAAAGCTGTGCGAGGTAAACGCACTCCTGTGGGCGAAAAATTTCTCGTGGGATAAATCAAGCGAGGCGTTTTTGGCCGTTGTTTCAAATAATTTAGAAGCCATCCCAAATTACGAGATATCAATGGTTGAGTAAATATGAAAAACGATAAGGAATTAAAATTGAAAA
>JAHFOJ010000006.1 GCA_023266875.1 Candidatus Giovannonibacteria bacterium
AGTTGCTTGATGAACGAGTTGTCAGCATGCTCGGAGATATTATGAAAGAAGCAAAAATTACGTCTAGGCGCGCGGCAGTGTCACTGCCCTTAAGAACAAGTTTTGTTTCTATCATTAAAGTGCCGCTAATGTCGGATAAGGAACTTGCTGAAGCTGTTCCTTTTGAAGCGCGCCGCTATGTCCCCGTTCCGCTCTCTGAAGTGTATTTGGATTTTTGGCCCATCCCGAAAAGTTCAATCACACGTTCGGAAAATGAGAATTTAGCGGAAAAGAAAACTTTGGAAATTTTACTTGTCGCGATCCACAAGCAATCAGTTGAAAAATACACAGCTATTTTGAAGGAAGCTGGGGTTGAGGTTGTCGCGTTTGAAATCGAGAATTTTTCAGCGGAGCGGGCCTTGATTGGCCGCGAAACTGCTCCGGTTTTGCTAATTGATTTTGGGGCGCAGTCTATGCGGCTGACAATTTTTGATCACGGCGTAATATGGCTTACGCATAATGTTGAGCGCGGATCACAAGATTTTACAAACGCAATTTCCCAATCGCTTTCGATAGATTTTGAGAGAGCTGAAAAACTTAAACGCGATATCGGCTTGTCTGATCGGCCTGAGCATCGTGAGGTGGTAAACGTGATGATGCCTCTTGCCGAATATAATTTTTCCGAAGGGCTTCGAGTTGTTGCGGAATATAGAAGGCAAACTGGTAGATCGGTAAAGAAAATTATTTTGACCGGTGGGGGCGCGCTACTGAAGGGACTAGTAGATTTTTCGATAAATAAATTTGGGCTTGAGTGCCAGCTCGCAAGCCCATTTTCAAAGGTAAACTATCCGACTTTTCTCGAACCGGCGCTGAAGGAAATCGGCCCAAGCTTTTCGAATGCTTTGGGGCTTGCTTTGAGGGAAATATAAAAAAATGGCAAATCCAACATTTACAATCCCAAAACCAATAAATATGCGCTCACCTGCGGGAAATTCCCGCGAGCCAATTGGAGTTTTACTTTTTGCTGGAATTTTGTTTTTTTTACTTTCACTCGCGGCTTTTGGTGGCGTCTATTTTTATAAGCAGTTAATCTCCAATCAAATATCAGATATCAATGCTTCTTTGGAAAAAATTAAGAAGGATTTTAATCCTGAATTGATCGGGCAGCTTTCCCAGACGTCAGAAGCTATTGAATCCGCGAAATCCTTGCTTGCCTCACATCGCTCTCCCTCAAGAATTTTTGAACTGATAGAAAAAAACACTCTCCCCAGTGTGGCGTTTTCGTCTTTTTCTTTCGCATCCGTGAGCAGTTCAGTCATGCTTAACGGAGAAGCCAAAAGTTTTGCGGCTCTCGCAGAGCAATTGGATGTTTTTGAAAAGGATTCTTTGATCAAGGGCGTTTTGCTCGCAAGTCCGTCATTGCTTCAAACCGGCAATGTCGGTTTTTCGATAAAGGTTGATTTAGATCCCAGTATTTTGGTTTACAGGTAATATGACCAGCAGATCTATTTTAGGAATAGCATTAATAATAGTAGCCGTAGGGATTGCTATCGCTGGCACTAAACCGTTTTGGGAGGATTCGCAAGCGCTTGTGTCGAGAAAAACTGAATTAAATAAGACACTCTCCGAGATCCAAGAAATGCGGAAACTATATAACGGCATTCTGGAAAAATATAAATCAATCCCAGAAGAAGATATGGCTCGCCTCAATCAAATGCTCCCGGATTCTCCAGAAGGCGCTTTGCTTTTGGTCAATGTCGAAAATATTTCGAAAGTAGGGGGCGTAAAGCTGCAAAATATAAGTTTAGGAGCGTCCTCGGCGAATGTGGCTGATTCTGGGTCAGGCAGAAACTATGGGGCAATTTCTGTAAGCATTTCCATTACTGCTTCATATGAATCTTTCAAGAACTTTCTTAGAGTTTTGGAAGAATCGCGCCGTTTAATAGATGTGGACCAGATTGCTTTTTCTTCATCCAAGATTAATTCTTATCAGTTTAGCATTCAGGCTGCCGCCCATTTTAAAGGAAAGAAATAAAATGAATTTATCAAGAAATAATATTTTGACGATTGTCCTTGTATTAGTTCTTTTGGCGACCGCTTACATTTGGTATGCGTACCTCTCCGGTAATTCTTCTGGAAGCGCGGTTGGGACGGCTGGCGGTGCGAATGTTATCGGGACCCAAAGCAATGAGTTTTTAGGCCTGCTTAATGTTCTTAAAGGCATAAAAATGGATACAGCGTTTTTTGACGACACTCTTTTTAAAAATTTGAAAGACGCGACTACATTAGAAGATTTAGGAGCGCCAGGGCAGGCGGGACGACCAAATCCTTTTCAGCCGCTTCGATAATAATATGTCTGACACTCGTTTCGCGGACATACTTGTGCAAAGAGGTGCTTTATCGTCCGATGAACTGACAGTCGCTAAAGGCGAAGCCGAAAGGCTCAACTTATCGCTTGAAGAAATATTAGAGGAGAAAAGCGTTTCTTCCCAAAAGATTATTGAAGCAAAATCTGAAATTACAGGTATTCCCTCGCGTCAAATCGGTTCGGATAAAATTCCGTTCGAGTTTCTCAAATATATAACGGAAGAATCTGCGCGCCACTATAAATTTGCGCCTATAGGCATGAAAGAAGGTGTCTTGGAAATAGGCATGGTGGATCCGTCGGATCTCGCGGCCAGAGAGGCGCTTCAATTTATTGCATCCCGCCTCAATCTTCCATTCCGCGTTTACATTATTTCTATTGACGATTTTAAGGGAATAGTCGATGGATACAAGGGTTTGGGCGGGGAGGTTTCGAGGGCTTTAGGCGATCTTGAAAGCGCGCTATCAGCAGATTCGCCAAAAGGTCCAATCAATTTGCCTTTGGGAACGGGGGATGCAGTTGCAAATGATATAAAATTGAGCGAAGAAGCTCCGATAACCAAGACAGTCGCGGTTATTTTGAAACACGCTTCCGAAGGGCGCGCGTCTGATATACATATAGAGCCTTCCCGCGGAGAGTTAAGGGTTCGTTTCCGCGTGGATGGGGTATTATACACCAGTCTTCTTTTGCCCATGAAAGTTCACGACTCGGTGGTGTCGAGGATAAAAATTTTGTCAAATCTCCAGCTAGATGAAAAACGCAAGCCGCAAGATGGCCGATTCTCCGCGCGCGTGGACGTGCGTGATATAGATTTTAGAGTTTCCACTTTTCCGACATCATTCGGAGAAAAAGTCGCGATTCGCATCCTTGACCCAGAAAAAGGAGTAAAGGCGCTCGGCGATTCCGGACTCGAGGGAAGAAATTTAGAGGTTGTGAAAGAAGGGCTTGCGCGCCCATATGGTTTAATATTGCTTACCGGACCAACTGGATCAGGCAAAACAACCACGCTTTATGCGATGCTACAGATAATAAACCAGGAGCGTTATAACATTGTTTCTCTTGAAGATCCGATTGAATATAATATTGACGGCCTAAACCAGTCGCAAGTTCGCCCGGAGATTGATTACGATTTTGCCTCGGGGCTCCGCTCAATTTTGCGCCAAGACCCGGACATAATAATGGTAGGAGAGATCCGCGACAAAGAAACAGCGCAGCTTGCTATACACGCGGCCCTAACCGGCCATTTGGTTCTCTCGACCTTGCACACCAATTCTGCGGTAGGTGTGGTTCCGCGATTGATTGATATGGGCGTTGACCCGTTCTTAATCGCGCCTACTTTGATTCTCGCGATCGGCCAGCGCCTTGTCCGAACCCTTTGCCCCGAGTCGCGCCGCACGCTCAAGGTGGAAGGTCCAGTTAAAGAGCGCCTCGAGCGTGAATTAAAAGACATTCCCGAATCGATTAAGAAAGCACTTCGAATGCCGAAAGAAATATACGAAGCACTGCCTTCGGGCAAATGCCCTTCCGGCACAAGAGGCCGCACCGGCGTTTTCGAGGTTCTTGCAATGACCGAAGAGCTTGAAGAGCTAATATTAAAGCGTCCGACGGAACAGGATATAATGAAAGAATCGCGCAGGCAAAACATGATTACCATGCGCGAAGACGGCATCTTAAAAGTTCTTTCAGGAAGGCTGGGCATAGATGAATTGAGCGAAGTAACATAAAAGCAGTAATATAGTATATATGGCTATAACCAACAAAAAAATTCTTATAATAGACGACGATGAGTTTTTGCTCGATATGTACGTAGTCAAATTCAAGGAATCTGGGTTTGACGTTGAAGCATGCCGCGGAGGCGAAGATGCTATCTTAAAAATAAAATCCGGACTTAGCCCCGGAGTCATTTTGCTCGATATAGTAATGCCGGGAATTGACGGGTTTGAAGTTTTGCGTCTCATAAAAAAAGACGGTCTTTCTCCTGACGCGCTCGTAATAATACTTACTAACCTTGGCCAAAAGGAAGACGTGGAAAAGGGCATGCGCCTTGGCGCGAACGATTACATAGTCAAAGCTCATTTTACTCCGTCTGAGGTGGTAAAAAGAGTTCTCGAACTTATGGAGAATAAAAAATAATGGTTAATCCCGTTAGAAGCCGCGATCGCTAGCGGGAGTCTATATTAATAATTATATGGATTCTATGGAAATATTACCAGTCAATAAAAATGGATCGTTATCTTTGATCGCGATTTGCCTCTAACGGGATGAAAAACTATAAAGATGAATTGAAAGACCTGATGCTCGCTGTGGCGCGCGAACAGGGTTCAGATTTGCACATCACTGTCGGGCGTCACCCGACAATACGAATTTCAGGCGAGCTTTTGCCGCTCTTAAAAAAAGAAGTATTGACGCCGGAGGATACCTCGGGGTTGATTTTATCCATGGTTTCGGAGGAAAACAAAAAAAAACTAGCGGAAGATAAAGAATTAGATTTTTCGTTCAACTTGGAGGGCAAGGCGCGCTTTCGGGTGAATGTCTTTTACGAAAAAGGATTTCTTTCGGCGGCATTGCGCCTTGTGCCCGTCGACATTAAAACTCTGCAAGAACTTAATTTGCCGGAAATATTGGTTAATTTCACGCAAAAAGAGCAGGGCTTTTTTTTGGTTTGCGGGCCCACGGGACACGGGAAAACTACCACTCTCGCCGCGCTCATTGATATAATAAATAGGGAGAGGGCGGAACATATAATAACAATTGAAGATCCAATAGAATATCTATTCACTTCCGACAAATCGATAATAGACCAGCGCGAGGTTGGATCAGACACGAAGGATTTTGGTGTCGCGCTTCGATCCATGTTTAGGGAAGATGTTAACGTCGCGATGATAGGCGAGATGCGCGACCCGGAAACAATGGCAACCGCAGTAACGGCGGCAGAAACTGGACATTTGATTTTCTCAACCTTGCACACAAATAACGCGGCGCAGTCAATCGACCGCATAATAGATTCATTCCCCGCCTACCAGCAAAACCAGATCCGCTTTCAGCTCGCCGCTACCTTGCTTGGCGTATTTTCGCAACGGCTCATTCCTCGAGTATCAGGCGGTTTAATACCGGCATATGAAATTTTGATAGCGAATTCCGCGGTCAAAAATCTAATACGCGAAAATAAGACGCATGAAATAGATTTAGTTATTGAAACCAATACCGAGATAGGTATGATGAGTCTGAATCAATCACTTGCTTCTCTCGTCAGGCGTGGCGAGGTTTCATACGAAAACGCTATGGCTTTTTCTAATAATGCCAAAGAATTAAGCGCGATTTTGCAGACTAAATGATATGATTTATAAATATAGCGCGAAAACGAGCACTGGCGAGACCAAATCCGGGACTATTGATTCGCCATCGATGGATATAGCGGTTGGCACGCTCCAGAGAATGGGATTGATAATCATCGGGCTCGAACCGGCCGAAAAAGAAAAAAAATGGTGGGACATAAGCGCTATAATCGGAAATCGGATAAAACCCCGTGACATAGTAATAATTTCGCGACAGCTTTCGACTCTTTTTGAAGCGAAAGTCCCCATAATCACTTCGCTTCGGGTGCTGTCAAGCGAGGCGTCATCGCCCGCCCTCAAGCGCCACTTGGAAGAATTGACCGCGGACATTCAGGGCGGTCTTCCCATATCCTCCGCAATGGCCAAGCATCCGGAGGTTTTCTCTAATTTTTATGTAAACATGGTTCGCTCGGGCGAAGAGGCGGGCAAGCTCGAGCAAATTTTTATGTATTTGGCGGACTATCTCGAACGCTCTTATGAATTGCAGTCGAAAGTGAAAAATGCTCTTCTCTATCCTGCTTTCGTGCTAGTTATCTTTGTGACAGTCATGTCTTTAATGCTTGTAATCGTAATCCCTAAACTTTCTGCGATTTTAAAAGACGCGGGCCAAGAAATTCCCATTTACACGAGAATCGTCATTGGCATCTCCGATCTTCTGATGCAATATGGGATTTTTATTTTGCTTTTGCTTATGGCGGGCGGAATCGCCTTATGGCGCTACACCCGCTCGGGCAAAGGCGCGATGGAACTTTCTAATTTTGTCATAAACATTCCGATATTCGGCGCCCTTTTCCGGAAATTTTATCTCTCGCGCCTCGCTGATAACTTGAACACACTCATATCTGGTGGCGTGCCGATTCTCCGCGCGCTTGAGATAACCGCTGACGTTGTTGGAAACGAAGTTTACGCTATGATAATGCGAAGCGCAATCTCTGAAGTTAAATCCGGCGCCAAAATTTCTGACGCGCTCGGCCGCTTCGAGGAAATTCCACGTCTTTTCACGCAGATGATTCGCGTGGGGGAGGAAACTGGCAAAGTGGATTTCATTTTAGGCACGCTCGCCCGTTTCTACAGGAGGGAAGTGGACAATGTGGTAAGTAACCTTGTTTCCCTGATTGAGCCGTTGATGATCGTTCTTTTGGGGCTTGGGGTAGGTGTCCTTGTGGCATCGGTTTTGATACCTATATATAGCTTAACCAACGCATTTTAGGCGATTAGCTTATCCACAATGCCTTTGCCTTACTTTCCTTAAGAAATTGTATAATGGTTATATAAATGGTCTTATAAGCAAAAAAGGTCGTATTATGCCTTACGCCTTATAGGTTAGGGCGTAGAAATAATATATATAAATAAATGAAAATATTAAAAAATAAAAACAAGGGCTTCACTCTCATTGAATTATTGGTGGTCATAGCGATCATAGGAATCCTCGCGGCAGTTGTGCTTGCTTCGTTAGGTTCGGCGAGAAGTAAGGCCAAAGATACTAGGGTAATTGCCAGCGTGCAGCAATTAAGAACGTCATTAGAAGTAGGTTATACGGGGTCTTCATATCCGGACCTGTTTAATACCAATGCGAATTTTGCGACTGGTCAGGCGGGTTGTAATGCTACTTATTGGACTAATCAAGGTGGTCAGAATGCTACTATAAAGCAATTGTTAAATGATGCTTGCACACAAAGCGGTACTAACACGATTAACTTTATAACTAGCATAAAAACTGATGGCACAATTGATATTACAGGTACGTCAATTGCCGCTTATGCCATATATGGCAAGCTTGTTTCTAATACTAGCCAATATTTCTGCGTTGATTCTACAGGAAAGACGAACGCCGCCGCTACTGCCGCAACGACGATTCAGTGCCCATAGCCGTTTTTTCCCAAGATACAAAAACAAAGCCCCATTTGTGGGGCTTTGTTTTTTTAATTATAATACTTTAGAAAAACGTGAGTAATATTTTGGAGAGATTAGCCAATTATCGTAATTCTTTGATAAATTTTTTAGGTAGTCGACTATCGTTTTTTTTGGTTTTTACTTTATTTTTTATAATTTTTTTTGCTGTCTATTTTTCGGTAGGCACAGTGTCTAGTTCGGACGACCATTACTTTCATATTCGGTTTGCACAAACTCTAATCAATGGCGGTTTTCTTGATTCATTCAAGAATTTTAAGTCGATATATTTTTCGCGCATCGCTCAAGGAAACCAATATTTTGTCTATTATAATTTTTTATTTTACGTCTTTCTATTGCCATTCACATTTATAAACCCTCTTTTTTTGGGTATAAAACTATACGCAGTTTTTGCAGCCGCAATAGCTTTCGCGCTTCTCTATTGGTGTTTTGTAAAGTTTGATATAAAAAATCCTTTTTTGTGGACCTTAATAATATTTGGGGTTACAGGCGTTGCTTCTATTTGGCGATTTTTCCTAGCGCGGCCGTATTCTCTAGCGCCATCACTTCTTCTTCTCTTTCTTTATTTCATTTATCGCAAGAATCGCATCGGAGTTTTTTCTTTAAGCTTTGTCTATCTAATTTGGCATAGCGCGACTTTTTATATGCCAATCCTCATAGCTATTACATATTTCGTCATTGAATATTTCTATCACAAGAAAGCTGATAAAGGTAATCTGGCATTTACGTTTTTAGGGACGTCAACGGCCATCGGCGCTACATATTTAGTTTCGTCCGGTTTTTTTCTATATATTAGGGATGTGGTGTTTAACACTTATTGGGAAACAATTTTGAGAAAAAACATCCCTATTGCCGAAGGCTCTGAACTTTACCCTCTGGATTTTTTCGATTTTATCAGGGGCAACGCAATTATGTTTGCGGCTTTAATTGCTGCTTTTTCTGCAGATATATCTAGTTACTTTGCTTATCGTTTTCGGGATTTTGATGCGGGAAAATATTTTTCAGAGCTTTCGCAAGACCGCCGAATTTTGCAGACTTGTGTTTTAATCCTTAGTGCAATCTTGTTGTTGGGAACAGTAACTGCAAGCGCGCGGTTTGGCGATTACTTCACTTTTTTTGCCGCAATTTATGTAGTGCTTGCATTTGATTATATCCGTAGGTCTGTGGATATTTCGGGAAATATTATTATCAAGCAGAGTCTAATAATCAGTTTGTTTATTGTATTAATTTATTTTATAGGAATTAATCTACTATCTCTCCAGCGCCAGCTTGCTTTCGGCTCACGTCCGAACGAATTTTATGAAACAGGAACTTGGCTTTCAAAAAATACAAAACCCGGCGATGTCATTTTTAATGCTAATTGGAGCTGGTTTCCGCAGCTTTATTATTACAGCCCCAAAAATTATTATGTCGCGGGATTGGAGCCCAGATTCATGTATGAATATGACCACGCGCTTTATTGGAAGTGGGCTCACATTTCATTTGATGGCTATGTTTGCGCAGAAGTGTCTTGTCCTAACTTAGAATCGGAAAAGCTTGCTGCGCTAAGGCAGCAAAAATTGACTGCGGCATTTGCGAAGTCAGAAGGAGATAATATAGCAGAATCAATAAAAAAAGATTTTCAATCCGAATATATTGTTACTTCTAAAGATCAATTGCTTTTAAATTATATCTTTTCCAATAATAATCATTACAAACAGATGCTTTTTGACTCGCAATATGGATATTTCATATATAAAATAATCTAAATATAACATTAGAATTTTCCACTTTTAATAATAAAAGGATATATGAGAATATGTTATAATCTAAAAATGGGCAAGAAAGGTTTTACTCTCATTGAACTTTTGGTTGTTATATCTATAATTGGCCTTTTGGCTTCAATAATTTTGGCAAGTCTAGGCACATCCAGACTCAAGGCAAGAGATGCCCGTGTTCAGCAGTCTATGAATCAAGTTAGGATTAACGCGGGAGTTTTATATAATGGTACAACCTATCCTTCTACATTTGTTACTCCTTCGCAACTTGTTGCTGGTTGTACACCTGTAGGAGGCGTCAATGCTAATTTATTAGCATTAGATGCTGATATTCGCGCGCAAAACACTGTAATTAATTGTAATACTAATGTAACAGGCGATCCGGGTCAGCTTATAATACAGAAACAAACCTCAGTGCCAGCAGACACAGTTTATAGAGCTGTAACGAAATTACCGTCAAAGGCAATAGGAAGTTTATGGTGTGTTGATAGCACCGGCCAATCTCTTGAAATTAGCACGTCTGGTAGCGGCGGCATTCCATCAACTGATGCTACCAATCCGAACTGTGCTAATGCTACTGATTAGCGGTTCTTATTTAGAATATAGTTATGTCCAAAAAATTTTATAAAAAAGGATTAGCTTGGGGATTCACACTCATAGAACTTCTAATTGTCATATCAATTATCACTATTTTGTCGTCTATAGTGCTCGCTTCTCTTAATTCTGCCCGTGCGCGCGGGCGCGATACAAAAAGAATTTCGGACATAAAACAAATCCAGCTTTCACTTCAGCTTTACGCGGATGCTAATAGTGACAAATATCCACCAGGAGCACAAAATAATAGCACAGTAGCACCAAATATAGTACTTCAGAACCTACTTGTACCGACTTTTATTCCTGTCTTACCAATGGATCCATCTAACAATAAACCATACGATTATCAGGCCTTAAATAATTCTAGCGGGGGAGTTTGTAGCGTTGAACCATGCTATTTCTACCACCTCGGAACAAGTCTTGAGCAAGACAATGCAACAGCAAAAAATAATGATGTTGATGCGTGTGCCCCTCCTGCGGCCGGATGCAGTCTTAGTGGCACTACAATAAACGGCAATGATACTACTGGTAAATGTATATCAACTGACCCCGGAACTAACTTCTGTTTCGACGTCACCCCGTGATTTACCGAAGTCCGACTTCGGTATTTAGTTTTCGAGAGTTATTTCTTTAATTTCTTCTGTATTGTCAGCGAGCCAATCATCTAGATCTTTTTTATATTGCCCCGGATTTTCTCTATATTCTTTGAGATCTTTAGTACTCAAAATATTAGAATGGCGCGGGTTGCCTGTGTAATCATGGAAGCTTGACCATGGGTAAGAATCCAGAAAATTTAACACTCCTTTAGATTTTTTTAAATTCTCTTTTCTCCATTCAGGAAATTCCAAGTCAAGAGGATTTAGATGGATATAGTAAGGGAGATATTTAAAATGTGATTCTTTTTCTAGGCGGACCGCTTTATATTTTCCTTGAAACAATGGGCCTACTCGTTCGTATAATTTATTAAAATAATTTGTGTAGCCGGTTCCGAGTTTCCTCATGAATTCCGTAACGCCGTTTTCGCTAGCCTGTCTAACCATAAGATGATAATGATTTGGCATTAAAACAAAAGCTATAATTTCAACCAGCTTTTCTCCATACCGAAGTCCGACTTCGGTATTTTGGGGGTCGAAATAATGCCTATCATTCATTGAACTTAACGTGCTATTAAAAACCGACAGTGAGTATAGAAAACGAACGCGGTCATGATCTTTCAAAAAAATCTTTCTTTTTTCCACGCCGCGGTTATATATATGATATATTTCTCCAATTGCAGGTTTTTCTCTTCTCATGTTTCTATGATATACCGAAGTCGGACTTCGGTAAATACATTTCTTTTAATATGTATTAAATTTACAATTTAATAGTGCCACAATTGTTGTTTTGGATTTTTTCTCTGTTTATATTTTTTTTCGGACTTGCGGTTGGTAGTTTTTTGAATGTTCTCTCTTTTCGCTTTAACACTGGAGAATCTTTCGGTAATGTTCGTTCACGGTGTTTTTCCTGCGGATTGTCTTTAAGATGGTTTGAATTAATTCCGCTCGTGAGCTTCATTATTCTTCGAGGCAGGTGCGCGAGATGCAAAAGCCGGATTAGTATGCAATATCCGG
Source organism: Candidatus Giovannonibacteria bacterium (assembly GCA_023266875.1). Taxonomy (GTDB): domain Bacteria; phylum Patescibacteriota; class Minisyncoccia; order JACPKW01; family UBA11713; genus JAHFOJ01. Next base: position 11,552 of record JAHFOJ010000006.1, read on the forward strand.
CGGTTGAAGTTGCCACAGGCGCGCTTTATTTTTTATTTTTTAGAAAATGGATCGCTGATTTTTCGTTTTCAGGCAGCCCATTAATTCTTATTTGGTGGTTTATAATCGGATTTATTTTAATATTTCTTGCCGCCTATGACGCTAAACATAAAATCTTGCCGGATAAGTTCAATTACGCCCTCGCCGCAATCGCGCTTTTGGGCGGAATTTATTTTCAAAAAGTTTCTTTACAGGATTTACTTTTGAGCGCTCTTCCAGCATTATTTCTTTTCCTAATTTGGCTTTTCTCTGGCGGACGCGCCATGGGCTTGGGGGACGCAAAGCTCGCGCTTGGCGGCGGTTTTTTCCTCGGGCCGTTTAAAATTTTTGAAGCCGCGGTTTTTGGATTTTGGGCTGGCGCGATTTACGGAATTTTCTTGCTTTTGTCAGGACATGTTAAAACTATGAAGGCCGAAATTCCTTTTGGGCCTTTTTTGATTTTAGGAATTCTCGCGGCCTTCTTTTTGCCGGATATTCTTGCGCCGTATTTCTATATATTCGGTTAGAGAGGGTATAATGTTAATATGGCGCCTAGACGGAAGAAAAAAAGAGTTCTAGAAGAAGCGGTTATACTTTGGGCAGCTGTGGGTTTTCTCTTGTTATTTATTCTTGTCCGCTCCCTCGCTCCCAGTGCTGGCAACAGAAGTTCTACCGTCATGAAGATCAATTTTGGCAATGGACAAGTAAGGACGTTCGAAGCGGCTCCTCGCGAAGGCAGAACGGCTTGGGACATGCTTCAGCAGGCGAATGCGAATTATGGCGTGGAACTCGAAGCGGCAGCTGGATTTTGGCCTGAAAAAATCGGAGATTTCAAAAACGGAGATTCGGGAAAGCGCTGGGATGTTTATGTGAATGATAAACTTGCACATGAGAGTCCGATTAAAATTTTATTATCGGCGGGCGACAATGTTGTTTATAAGTTCGAATAGAAAAGAAAGTGGCGTTTAATAAAAATTCTGGGTTCACTTTAATAGAGCTTTTGGTCTCCATTTCAATTTTTGTGGTAATCACGAGCGTTATTTTGTCGAATTACAGCTTATATTCTCGGCAAACCGATTTAACGAGAACCGCTCAGGAAATCGCTCTTGCCTTAAGGAAGGCCCAATCGTATTCGCTCGCAGTGCGCGGTTTTGGAACTGGGCTAACACTTACTTTCAGCGCTTGGGGTTTGCATTTCGAAAATCCTTTAGCATCCCCCCCGCCATCGCCGCAATGGGTTAATGCAGCAAAGCAATTTGTTTTTTATTCTGACACATCTGGAGACAAAAAATATGGCGGTTCAAATGATCTTTCTGATCCAGCTAAGTGTTCAGCAGTTCCCAATGAATGTTCTGAACTTTTGCAGATAAATACTTCAGCTAAAATTGTTAAACTTTGCTCCGGGCTTAAAACTTCAAATCCGACCTGTTCAAACCCGCCAAAATATATTGATATAACTTATCAAAGGCCGAATCCCAGCATTACAATATGTAATGATCTAAATTGTCTTTCTTCGGTAACTGATTATGAAATATGTCTCACATCGTCGGACGGAAATTATAAACGGACAATTTATGTTTGGAATACTGGGCAAATAGCAATTGATGATATCGCATGTCCATAAAATCAATAAATAATAAATCAAGAGGGTTCACATTAGCAGAGACACTTGTCGCTATTTTTATTTTAATGTTTTCGCTCTTGGGCCCGCTCGCGCTTTCAATTTATGCCATACGCGCTTCTTCTGTTTCTAAAAATGAAATCATGGCTTACAACTTAGCCCAAGAGGCCATGGAATATGTTCGAAACATTCGCGACGCGAATTTTCTAACCGGTGCGGCTTGGAATATGGGATTTATAAACAATTGTGACCCGCCAAATAATGTTTGCACAGTTGATGTGTTTAGCGGCGGTCTTGCTACATGCCCTTCGGGTGTATGTGCTCCGCTTACATATGATCCTAGCGCCGGGGCAAACGCCGGGAGATATAGCCAAAGCACAGCTGCTCCGGCGGTAAATTCGATATTTACGAGGATGGTTACCGTTCAAATGGGAGATGATTATGATACGCCGGCTGATGGTCCAGATGAAATGACGGCAAGCACAACAGTCAAATGGCGCGAGAAAGGTTATACAAGATCTATTTCTTTAGAAACGCGGCTTTTTAGGTGGAAATAAAAAATATGAATAAGGAAATAAGAATTAAGAAAATAGGAGATGAGAGAGGATTTTCACTCGTTGAAATAATTGTTTCTTTGGGAATCCTTGCCATTGTTATTTTGATCAATCTGGGCGTAGTTTTTTCAGTATCGAGCGCGCAAAAAAAGGCGATTGCGCTCCAAAACGCCCAAGACAATATTCGTTACGCGTTTGAAGCGATGACTAAAGAGATTAGGACTGGGTACAACTTTTCAGTTTCCGCGGACGGAAAAACTTTCACATTCACGAATTCTTATTTTGACGCAGGATTCGCGGGGCATCTTGATAATGTTAGCTATTCTCTCGTTGGTACACAATTGGTCAGATCAGGCAATCAATATATTACCGCGACAAATGTGAAAATTACGAATCTGTCTTTTGTTGTTACCGGGCAAGCTGCGAGCGATGGACGCCAACCGATGGTTACGATTATTATGCAGGGGCGGGTTGATGATCCAAAGAACACTGGCGTATCGGGCGCAACGCCGGCCGCTTCGCTCAATTTACAGACGACTATTACACAGGAGAAATTAGATTCATGAAAAAAGGATTTGCTCTTCTTTTGACGGTTTTAATAATATCCGTGGTGCTGGCCTCGGCTTTGACAGCTTACAATCTTATCAGAGGCGAGATAATGTTATCGTCTGGCGCTTCGGCATCGCAAGTTGCTTTTTACGCCGCGCGCTCCGGGAATGAATGCGTACGCTTTTGGGAATTTAAACATCCTGGCTATACAGTGAGCGCATTTGACATAACTCCTCCCGCACGCAGCATAACTTGCTCCGGTTTACCTTTTACTGTGGGCGGTTCTTCGGATCAAAATAAGTTTTCTATTCAATTTGGCACAAATTCTTGCACGAATGTCACTGTGACAAAAGATACTCCGCCGAGTATTAAAATCACCGTAGAATCTCAGGGTCAGAATACTGTTCCCTGCACAACACAGGATTCGCGAACGGCCCAGCGCGGACTTTATGAGTATTACTGAAGGCTTCGAAATCTAGCAAAAACTGGTATAATTTTCATATATAATCCACAAACTTGGATTATTTTAAATATGGCGGAATCAAGATCAAAGCATGAAAGAGAAAAGCGCATTGTCAGTTTACGGAAAGCGATAAATAAATATCGCTATGATTATCATGTTTTAAACAAAGAGACGATCTCTATTGAAGCGCTCGATTCCTTAAAACACGAGTTAAAGACTCTGGAGGACGCAAACCCAAATTTAATAACGCCAGATTCGCCTACGCAGAGAGTTGAGGGCAGGGTGGCCAAGGGGTTTAAGAAAGTGACGCACAAAACGCCCATGCTTTCTCTGGAAGATGTTTTTTCCGAGGAAGAATTCGCGGATTGGGAAAAGAGGATATCAAAATTGTTAAACACTTCCAATCTGCCAGCTGGCGGACCAGAACTTTTCGCGGAGTTAAAGTTTGATGGGCTTGCGGTGAGCTTAGTTTATAAAAATGGCGTTTTAGATCATGCCTCCACGCGCGGGAACGGGAAGATTGGGGAGGATGTTACACAAAATATAAAAACAATCGAAGCCATTCCGCTTCGGCTTGAGCGGGAAATCAAAGGAGAAATTGAAATAAGGGGCGAAGTTATAATTACCAAAAAAGATTTCGAGAAAATTAACCGCGAGCAGAAAAAGATTGGGGAGAAAATTTATGCGAATCCTCGAAATCTGGCAGCAGGATCATTGAGACAGCTCGATTCTAAAATGACGGCCGCCCGCCGGCTCGACTTCCACGCGTATGATATCGTCGGGGAATTCGAACAAAAAACGCATTCAAAAGAACACGAAATGCTCCGCGAGATCGGATTTAAGACGGACCGCGAGGCGCATATTTCGAAAAGCGCCGGCGATATTTTTAAGTTTAAAGAAAAAATAAAAAAATCTCGCGAGAAGCTGGAATATGAAATCGATGGGCTTGTTATTCAGGTCAATGACAACGCGACCTTTGAGCGGCTTGGCGTTGCGGGCAAAGCGCCTCGCGGTGCGGTTGCTTTCAAGTTCTCCGCTAAAGAAGCGACAACAAAAGTTAAAGATATTTTGGTTCAAGTCGGGCGCACGGGAAAATTAACTCCAGTTGCGGTTTTGGAGCCGGTAAAAATTGCGGGCGTGACTGTCTCCCGCGCCTCGCTTCATAATGAAGAAGAAATAAAACGCCTCGGACTAAAAATTGGGGATACGGTAATAGTCGGACGCGCGGGGGATGTGATTCCTGATGTCAGAAAGGTTTTAAAAGAGCTTCGCGGGGGGCATGAGAAAGAATTTCATATGCCGAGATTATGTCCCGCGTGCGGTCATAAAGTATTGAAGGGCATGAGAAAAGGTTTACCCGCCGAAGCTTTAGCGCAGGCTGGGCCGCTCGCTTTTTGCAAAAACAAAAAATGCCCCGCAACGCACCGAGAGGGGATTTATCACTTTGTCTCCAAAGGAGCTTTCGATATTGATGGGCTTGGGCCGAAAATTATCGATGTGCTTTTGGATCAGGGATTAATTCAGGACGCCGCGGATTTGTTTGACCTGAAAGAAGGGGATATCAAACCGCTTGAGCGCTTTGGGGAAAAGTCCGCATCCAATTTGGTTGAAGCAATCGGAGAGAAAACGAAAATGACCCTTCCGAGATTTTTGATTGCTTTGGGAATTTTGCATGTGGGGGAAGAGACCGCCTCTGATTTAGCGGATAATTTCGGTTCACTCGGGAATATCCAAAAAGCATCTCTAGAGAAGATAAATGATATAGCCAATATTGGGGATGTTGTTGCGCGTAGCGTTTACGATTGGTTCCGGGAGGATTATAATAGGCGCTATTTGGAAAAGCTTTTGCGAAGGGTTACCATCGAGAAATACCATCAACCGACAGGAAAGTTAAAAGGAAAAACTTTTGTCCTGACGGGTTCTCTTGAAACGCTCTCGCGCGATGAGGCGAAATCGAGGATCCGAAAACTCGGCGGCAAAACTTCCGAATCGGTTTCGAAAGAAGTTGACTATGTAGTTGCTGGCATTGAACCGGGCTCGAAATTGAATAGGGCAGAGAAGCTGGGAATTAAAATTATTAATGAGCGGGAGTTCTTGAAAATGTTGTGAGAAGGTCCCGACGCGCTATTGAATTTATATTAAAGAAGTCGAGGATCCCAGATTTCGTAAACAAAATCGGGACGCAGAAACTAGGAGTGAAAATTATGGACGAAAAAGAGTTTCTAAAAATGCTTTAATGGAAAAACGCAATTGTCAAAATTGTAAGAATGAATTTGTAATCGAACCGGAGGATATTAAATTCTATGAGAAAATGCAGGTCCCTCCGCCGACATTTTGCCCAGAGTGCCGGTTTCAGCGCAGGCTCGCATTTCTAAATTTTTTCAATTTGTATCAACGCAAATGTGATTTATGCAAAAAAGAGATTATCTCAATGTATTCGCCGGATAAAGTAAATAAGGTTTATTGTCCTGCATGTTTCTGGTCTGACAATTGGAATCCGTTGGATTATGGTCGTGATTACGATTTTTCTCGGACTTTTTTTGATCAATTTAAGGAGCTTTGGAGCGAAGTCCCGTTGTTAGGCTTATCTTTAGATGTGCCGACATCAAAAAGTTCTCCGTGGAATAATCATGCAGGGCACCTTAATAATTGTTACTTATTGTTTCATGCAGATTATTGCGAAAATTCTGCGTACGGTTATTTCCACGAGAGGACTAAGGACGTTTTTGATTCCACGGCGGTTATGGATAGTGAATTGTTATTTGATTCAATGCACTCTTATAAGAATAGTCGATGTGTTGGTTTAAGAAATCAAGTGACCGGGTGTATTGACTCTGCGTTTTTAAGGTTCTGTTTTAACTGCACAAATTGTTTTGCATCGGCGAATTTAAGGAATCAGAAATATTATATTTTCAATAAACCACACACAAAGGAAGAATATTTTGAAGAAATTAAAAAGTGGGATTTGGGTTCATATAAGACTTATAAGGAAATTCAGAAACAAGCAGAAGAACATTGGAAAACATTTCCACCAAAACCAGTTCAGGACGAAAGAACTATTAATTCTTCCGGCAGCCATTATTTTCAATCGAAGAATTGCAAAAATTGCTTTGAGGTTTTTGGGGCGGAGGATAGCAAATATTTGTGGATGATCCATGGAAATACCAAAGACTCATATGATGTTTCAAGTTGGGGCAATAATATGTCTTTATGTTACGAGGGCAGCAATATTGGTGAAAATATTTCCGGTGTAAAATTTTGCCAAGAAACCGGCATAAATGTGATGAATGCAGAATATTGTAAACTCTGCAACGGATCCAATATTTTTGGCAGCGTATCGGTTAGAAAAGGTGCCAATGTTATATTAAACAAACGCTATGAAAAAGAAGAGTATGAAAAACTGCGGGCGAAAATAATTCAGCACATGAATGAGATGCCGTATGTAGATAAAAAGGGCAGGGTGTATAAATATGGAGAATTCTTTCCAGTCGAGCTTTCGCCTTATGCTTATAACGAGACAATCGCGTCAAACTTTTTTCCTATGACGAAGGAGCAGATTTTAGAAAACGGATATAAATATAAAGAACCAGAAGTTCGCAAGCACGACACAACAATGAAGGCGGAAAATCTGCCTGATCATATCAAAGATGCTTCGGACTCAATTCTGAGCGAAGTCATCAAATGTCAGAAATGCGAGCGCGGCTTTAGGATTATTCCAAATGAACTCAAATTCTTACGGGATAGAAATTTTCCGCTACCGCGCGAATGTCCATTTTGCAAGATTGAAAAGAAATTCAACCAATGGGTGAAAGATTTACGTTTAATACCGCGCGTTTGCGTCGAATGCGGCGCAAATTTTGAAACCGAATTTACCGAAGAAGAGGCCCCGGTAGTTTATTGCAAGAAATGTTACCAAAAAGAATTTGTGTAGCTTGAAGTTCATAAATTTATAGGTTAGCATTTAATTATATGAGCAACGGTGCGGTTTTAGAGAAAATAGGAAAAATCGAGAGAGATCTTCAAAAATTGAAGGTTGGTTTGTTATTGCGTATACCGAGGCAAAAAAAAGGAGGCATATATTCTGATAAAGCTATAGTGAATGAGATAAGTAAGGTAAGAAAACAAATCTGGAATGAAAAAAACTCCAGAAGAATTTAGAGTTTTTGCAGAAATTTGGAGTTTTATTTAAGTTATGAATCCTGAATCAAGGGATTGTCAAAATTGTAGAAAGGAATTCACAATCGAGCCGGAGGATTTTAAGTTTTACGAAAAGATGCAAGTCCCTCCACCCACGTTTTGCCCGCAGTGCCGGCTGATTAGAAAACTTACTTTTAGAAATCAGAGGAATTTGTTTATACGAAAAGATGATGCAAGCGGTAAAGAAATTTTTTCTGGGATTCCGCAATCAGCTCCACTTAAAGTTTATGATCTGGATTATTGGAATTCGGATAATTGGGACGCGATGGAATTTGGGAGAGATTATGATTTTTCCAGAACGTTTTTTGAGCAATTTAGAGAACTTATGCATGTTGTCCCGTTTGCCTCGAAAAGCGTCCAATTCATGGTCGATTCGGATTACTGTGATCAGGCAAGTTATATGAAGGACAGCTATTTATGTTTCGACGGCGGGTATCTTGAGAATTGCGCGTATTGTATACGTATTAATAACGGGAAGGATAGCCTCGATATTACCGAGGGTGTCAATCCGGAGTTATGCTATGACAGTTTTTCTATAAATAAATGCCACAAAGTATTTTTTTCTGTTGATTGCGAGAACTCTTTTGATATATGGTTTTCAAGAGATTTGAACGGCTGTAATAATTGCTTCGGATGCGTTGGTTTAAGAAATAAATCATTTTATGTTTTTAATAAGCCCTGCTCTAAAGAAGAATATTTTAAAAAACTTACTGGATTTAACTTAAGTTCTAGAAAATCTTTAAATGAATTTCGAGAAAAGTCTCATGAATTTTGGGAAAAGAGTCCTGTTAAGTATATGCACGGGACCCATAACGTTGATGTAATGGGAGATTTTATTTTCAATTCGAAAAAGACCGAAAAATCCTATTACGTGCACGAAGCGGAAAATGTTAAATATTCTTTGTATCTTTTCAGCGATATTAAAGATTCATCCGATTACGTAAATTGGGGGTATAGAGCATCCAAGATGTATGAATGTCTTACCTGTGGTGATCAGGTTAATAATTTGAGATTTTGTTGGGAATGCTGGCCGTCAAGCAGAGATATAGAATATTCTATGGAATGTCGATCTTCCTCCGATCTTTTTGGGTGCGTTGGTTTGAAGAAAAAATCTTATTGCATTTTAAATAAACAGTATACAAAAGAGGAATATTTAGCTTTACGTGAAAAAATAATGAAGCATATGAGCAAAATGCCGTTCATAGATAAAAAGGGTAATACTTATAAATATGGAGAGTTTTTCCCGCAGGAATTATCTCCGTTTGGATATAATCATACTACAGCAATTGACTTTTTTCCTCTTTCTAAAGAAAAGGCGCTTGAGCAAGGTTTCGTTTGGCAAGAACCAGAAGCTAAGGAATATAAAACTACACTAGATGCGTCATTGCTTCCTGATACCATTGGAGAAGTCGATGATTCTGTATTGAAAGAGATTCTAAAATGTACTCAATGCGAAAAGGCCTATAGAATTATTTTAAAGGAAATAGATTTTTTGCGAAAGATGAGCTTACCATTACCAACGAAATGCCAGAATTGCCGCTATGTAGACAGAATAAAATTTCGGAATCAGCCTAAATTATATAAACGACAATGCCAATGCGCGAGTGAGAAGTCAGATAATGGAATTTATTCCAACGAAGCAAAGCACAAACATGGCGCGAATCATTGTCCAAATCAATTTGAGACATCATATTCTCCGGACCGGCCGGATATTGTATACTGCGAGGATTGTTATCTGCAGGAAGTAGTTTAATTTATGGACATAAAGATTGTTAAAGAACGGATAAGTTTAGAGGAGCTTTCAGAAATGGCAAAGGGGCTGTTCGGGGATTTCGTGAAGGCGGTTGTCGATATCGAGCAGGGAATTATGGGCGTTGGAGGGGAGCTGCATGCCGATATAGAAGTCAAACTAATGGAGGAATGTGCATCGAAGCGCGAGAATACTTGGGGCATTAATATTTATCCGAAGATATCGGGCGAAGATATGATTGAATTTGATTCTATGATCAACATTAAGCCGTTTTTGGGAAATCGGACTCGGGGTGTGGAAAATATTCAAATTCAGGATAGAATTAGGAAATTATGCGCTTCACTCATAAAGACTTAGCCGAAGGGCATTGGCGCGATCTTTCGCTTTCGGAACAGCTCGGCAATATTGGGAGCGAGGTTTCGAGAGCGAGAAAGTGGAAAGAAAAGGACGATAAAATTTTTGAAGGAGCCTGCGAGAGAGCGCTTGAGCTTTTTGATTTAACGCTTTCCGACCCGCGCTGGAAGGGGCGGTATAGGGAGATAGCCCGCGCGCGCGAAGTATTTTGCGATGCGGTATCTGGGGGCAAGGAATACGGAAGCTCGTTTGAGGATTTGGAAAAATATTTTTATCCGTTTGCTTTTAACGCAAGGAAACATGCTATCTAAAGATGATATAAAAAAATTAGCCCAGCTGGCGCGGATACATCTGACCGAGAAGGAGGAGAAAGAGCTAGAAAAAGACCTTTCGAGTATTTTAGGATATGTCGAAAAATTGAAAGAAGTTGATATTTCTGGCGTGCCGGAAATGACTCACGCGACTGATTCAACGAATGTTTTTCGCGCCGATGAAGAGATAGAGCAAGACGATATTTTGCTTCGCGAGCAATTTCCGGACGAAGAGAGAGGATATTTAAAGGTTAAGGGAATATTCGAGAGGGAATGATAAAAGAAACGATAGAAAAATTGGAGAGGGGAGAAGTCTCCGCGCGGGAGTTAGTCGCGCACTATCAGAACGAGATCAAGAAAAAAGACCCGGAGTTAAATGCTTATCGCGAAGTTTTTTCCGCCGAAGGCGGATCCGCCTCTGGCGGAGATGATCCATTTAAGACTGCCGAGGAGATTGATAAAAAAATAAAACACGGCGATACACCTCGCGCGCTTGAAGGAATTCCGTTCGCGATAAAGGATAATATCTTAGTAAAGGGGAAATTAGCCGGAGCTTCGTCAAAAATTCTTGAGGGTTACACCGCTTCTTACGATGCAACCGTAATAAAACGGCTTCGCGATGAAGGAGCTATTTTCTTAGGACGCACAAACTGCGACGAATTTGCTATGGGTTCTTCAACTGAAAATTCAGCGTACGGCGCGACAAAAAATTCTCATGATATATCCCGGGTGCCAGGCGGATCTTCCGGAGGTTCTGCGGTTGCGGTTGCTTCCGATATGGCGGCGGCCGCGCTTGGATCGGACACAGGAGGATCAATCCGCCAGCCTGCGGCTTTTTGCGGGGTAGTTGGGCTAAAGCCGACCTACGGCGCGGTTTCGCGCTCTGGCTTAATTGCGATGGCATCAAGTTTGGATCAAATCGGCCCGATTACAAAGTCAGTCGAAGATGCAGAAATTATTTTTGATGTGATAAAAGGTAGAGACGAACTAGATGCGACTAACTTGGAAGCGAAGCTTCCAAGTGGAAGCCCAACTTCCTTAAAAACAATTGGAGTGCCAAGGGAATATTTTTCTTTAGCCGAGATGGGTAAAAATGGGCTCGATGATTCTGTCGCAAAAAAGATGCATGAGGCAATAGACGTCTTAAAAAAAAATGGATTTGAGATAAAAGAGGTGTCGCTTCCTTCAGTCGATTATTCTTTGGCGGCTTATTATATCGTGATGCCAGCGGAAGTTTCTGCGAATCTCTCGCGATTTGACGGCGTTCGCTACGGGACGCGTGAGGAGGGCAAGAATTTGTTTGATGTTTATACAAAGACTCGCGCGAAAGGTTTCGGAGCGGAAGTTCGAAGAAGAATTATTTTGGGGGCATATGTCCTTTCGGCTGGGTATTACGATGCTTATTACGCGAGAGCGCAGAAAGTCCGCTATTTAATCCGCAAGGATTTTGAAAACGCCTTTAAAGATGTAGATGTGTTGCTTACTCCGACATCTCCGCATCCGGCGTTTAAAATCGGCGAGAAAACGTCCGATCCGTTATCTATGTATCTCGAAGATATTTACACTGTGCCGATTAATCTCGCGGGCTTACCCGCTATCTCGGTGCCGTTTGGCTCGGTTGAGAAAGATGGGAAAAATTTGCCTATCGGCCTGCAGCTAATCGCCCCGTGGTTTGAAGAAAAAAGACTTTTTGAGGTAGGAAAGATTTTGGAGTTAGCTAAATAATGTTGCGGGGGCCGGAATTGCACCGGCGCCTGGGGGTTATGAGCCCCCCGAGGTACTGCTCCTCCACCCCGCGATGGTTAGTATTCTATGCTTTTATTTCTTTTAATTCAAGAAGAGATTTTTGATCTATAATTAAAATCAATGTGGCATGTCTACATAATTCTCTGCGAGGATAAAAGTTTATATACAGGCATCACTAATAATTTGGAGCGAAGATTTAGGCAGCACGTGGAAGGCAAGGGCGGGGAATATACCAGATCGCATAAGCCGGTTAAATTGCTATATTCTGAAAGGGTGCGGACAAAAACCAAAGCATTGAAAAGAGAATTGCAGATAAAAAGCTGGCCGAGAGATAGAAAGTTAAATTTTATTAAAATCTCAAAGCGTTAATTGCCATCCGATGCCAATTGTGTAATAATTCCGAATTATGTTAAAGTTTTCTTTATCCTGATATGAAAGAATTTTTTGAATCAAATAAGATATTCTTGGGAATAGTAATTGCGGGTGCGCTGGTGGCCGGAGCCATTTATTTTTCGGGGAATTCTTCGGGCGAACCTGCTAAAACTTCAATCAATGAGAATTTATCCGCTAGGGCTTTATCAGTATCTAGAGAGAACGCCGAGACTCTGCCGGTTGCGGCCGATAATTCCACTGTGGGGTCGTGTATTCCATTTAAAGATGCGGGAAAGCATGTCGGCGAGAAGACGTGTGTGACCGGAACTGCGCTCCAAGTTTTTACATCCGCCAAAGGAACAACTTTTTTTGATTTTTGCGCTAATTACAAAACTTGCCCCTTTACTGCCGTAGTTTTTGCGTCTGATGCTGCCAAATTTTCTAATTTGAGCCAATATGAAAAGAAAACGGTTGAAATTTCGGGGCTCTTAACAACATACCAAGGCAAAGCCGAAATAATTTTAAATGAACCTGCCCAAATCAAAATTCGCTAGCATTGTGCAGTTTCTTATAATCCTTTTTTTGGGAATTTTGATCGGTTATCTTTTTGCAATGCATTCGCGCCTATTTTCGGGCTTTTCTGGCGCTGGGTTATCCGAGGTAATGCATGTGATCGACGGCGATACGGCTGAAATCAAGATCGGCGATAAGGTTGAGTCAGTACGGTTTTTAGGAATCAACACGCCTGAAGTTGCAAATCCCTACAAGAAAGAAGAATGTTACGGGCCGGAGGCGTCGAGGCGAACGAAAGAACTTATAAAGGCGGGCGAGAGCGTTTATTTAATTCCTGATACTTTCGGGCCTGACCGCGATAAATATGGGCGTCTTTTGCGATATATTTTTCTGTCTTCTGGATTATTTGTAAACGCAGAGCTTATTCGCGAAGGCTATGCTTTCAACTATATTTACGATCCTTTTGAATTTATGCAGCAGTTTGATTATTACGAAAAAGAAGCGCGCACAAAAAAACTTGGCCTTTGGAGTTCAGCTTGCGATTATAACCAAAATAAATAAGCAGATTATTAAACTTGCGCAGCCGATGGGATTTGAACCCACGGTCTCCTCCGTGACAGGGAGGCGTGTTAACCAGGCTACACTACGGCTGCATTTCGTTATTGTGACGGCGGCAGGGATCGAACCTGCGACCTAGGGCTTATGAGTCCCTCGCTCTGCCACTGAGCTACGCCGCCAGCCGACTTATAACATCATATCATACTAAAATACTAAAATTATATAAATTTGCAAACGCAGCATGATTTGTCAGCTGGACCTTCTTTAGTTTTTAAATTATATAAAAAAGTCTTTACTTTTTCTTTCTTTCCTTTAATATTTAAGCAGAAGAACAATTTTTGGAAGCACTTTTATTTATTGGGAGGAATAAAAAAATATGGCGAAAGATTTTGGCAGAAATAATCCGAACCTTTCAAAGCTAATCGAGTTTCTGCGCGGTAATCTTGGAAATCCGATCCTTTTGGTTTCTTTTGACGAAGCTGGGAACAAAAATATCAAGGCATTCAGGATTCTGCAAAAAAGGCAAGTTATCGGCCAAACAAATCCTTTCGGTAATTCCGATCTCAAGATTAAAACCAAAGGAGTATGCTTAGAATTCTTGCGTGGGGAGACCGCCGCCTGGGTAAAATCTGCTAAGAGCGATCGGGTAATTCTACCTCGCGCGATGACTGATTGGGCAGTTGGAAAGACGGACGAATATTTAGGATTCAACGAACGGAAGACAAAAAGATTCTTTGCGTTCTACGTCGGAGCGGCAATGAAATCATTTATGCGTAGGATGCGCATCCCCAAATTCCCGATGTAGTAGGATTGTCTGCGTCGAACCTAAAAAAAGGCTTCACACACCCGTGCGGCCTTTTTTGCGCATACTTATCTTAATTCTGCCGAGAATTGTTTAGCGGTCTCGTCATAAACTTGTTTCTGAATCTTATCTACTTCTTCTGATGTGAGAGTGCGGTCGTTCGACCGGTAAACAACGCGATATGTGTAACTCACTTTATCCTTGCCAAATTTTTCCGCGCTTTCGTATTTATCCAGCAATTTAACTTCTTCCACCAAATCTCTTCCCAGATCGCGTATTAAATCAAAATAATTATTCGGAATAAAAGAGTTTTGAACAACGAAAGAAATATCTCGCGTAATCGGCGGATATTTGCTGACTTCTTTGAAAGGATTTCCAAGCTTAAGTTGTTTTGTAACTCGTGGATCTTGGGACCACAGCAGGCGAATATCGGGCAATTCCATGCTTATTATCGCAAGGCGCTCGAGCCCGAATCCAAAAGCCCAGCCGTTATATTTTTCAGGATCAACGCCTAAATTTTTCAAAACGCCCGGGCGCACGATGCCGGAACCGACTACCTCGATCCACTTTCCTCCGCCAGTTGGCGGTTCAATTTCCACTTCGATCGATGGGTCAGTGAAAGGAAATTTATCTTCATTGAAACGGTATTTGATATCTTTTCCAAAAATTGCCTGGACAATTTTAACCAAAACGTTTTGCAGATCGGCCATCGCGATTATTTTCTGCTCGCGCGGTGTCAGATACCAGCCGTCCACCTGATGAAAGACATTCATATGATTTCGGTCAATTTCATCCTTACGATAAACTTTGCCGTATGAGAGCGATCCAACCGCCTCACCTCCTGCAATTCTTTTTTTTATTTCCTCTTGCTTTAAGTAGTAGTACCACATTATGGTAGTGTGCGTGCGGAGAACGTGGCCGTCATCTATGTAATACGTGTCAGATTTTGATCGCGCTGGGTGGTCTTTGGGGAAATTAAATAAATCAAAATGGGTATTAGTCGAGGCGATTTCCGGCACTTCGATAATGTCAAAATTTTTAAAGTTCTCGATGGCAATGATGCGCTTGATAAGTTCATGGAGGGGAGAGGAAAGGGAGCGCGTGAGATCTGGCATGCCTAAAAACCGCTCAATCCGCCTTGCTTCCGCGTCCGTGCGTTCTGCAATCGTTTTCAAGAGGTCTTTTTCTTCTTCAGATTCAATTTTTATCTGCACTTATTAAAATTAGCAAAAAAATATAAAAAATTCCAGCGCAATTCAAAACGCGCGACATAGTACGAGTTGTATGTTATTCGCGCGTTTTATTCGTATGGGAATACTCCCGGCTGCTTTACGATTTCCTGTTCTTTGCAAGAGCAAGTCACGAGGGGCACAACCTTATTAAGTTGCACCACAGCTTGTTTCCAAAGACGGTCACTTTCCTTGAGCTCTCGTCCGTTCCACACATCTATGATCTGCCTTACTTTTAACTGCCCGTTTGGACAAGCAGTGCAACTTTTCCTGCTTTCATAGAGGAAGCAAATATTTACTGCTTCCCCTTTGATAAGTAATTCAGCAACTTGTAGACCACTGTTTTTTGGAAGCACTTCCATAAATTCCACCTCCTTTCCAAAAGTTACTTTCAACCCCATTATAAGCTACACAAGTAAATCTGTCAATTGTCAAGCTGTGCGTAATATTTTTTACTAGATTTTTGTGCTAAAATTAAACCATAAAAACGAATAAATTGAGACCTAATAATGCCTAAAAATAAAGCCAAAAAAGAAGCCTCCCCGAACGGGGGGAATGGGGGGAGTTATACCGCAAAAGACATCTATGTTCTTGAGGGTTTGGAGCCCGTCCGGAAGCGTCCGGGGATGTATATCGGCTCGACCGGAGTTGACGGCCTGCATCATTTGATATGGGAAGTTTTTGACAACTCGCTTGATGAAGCGATGGCAGGATTCGCCAAAAATATTTTGGTAACACTTTTGCCGAAAAATCAGGTTCGTATTGTGGACGATGGCCGAGGGATTCCCGTTGAAACGCATAAGCAGACAAAAAAATCCGCGCTTGAAACTGTTATGACGACACTTCATGCCGGAGGAAAATTCGGCGGCGAGTCATATAAAATTTCCGGAGGACTTCACGGCGTCGGCGTTTCTGTTGTAAACGCGCTGTCGAAATATTTAAAAGCCGAGGTTTGCAGAGATGGCGAGCGTTGGCAGCAGGAATACGAGCGCGGAAAGCCAACGGGAAAAGTTAAGAAAATTGGCGCAGGCAAAGGAACAGGCACGGCGATTACTTTTGAGCCTGATCCGGAGATTTTTTCAAATATAAGTTTCAATTGGGATACGGTTCTTGAGCATTTGCGTCAGCAGGCCTATTTAACTGCGGGCGTGAAAATCCAAATTAGAGATGAACGCTCAAAGGAAGATCATCAGCATCAGTCTTATTCATTTTGTTTTGAATCGGGCATCCGCTCTTACGTTAAATTTCTAAATCATTCACAAAAGATAAAACACGAGAGTATTTTTTATGTCGCGAAAGAGGTTAATGATATAGCAGTCGAAGTCGCGCTTCAATACATAGATGATCTTTCCGCGCGCGAGCTTGCGTTCGCAAATAATATTTATAACCCGGACGGTGGCTCACATTTAACCGGTTTTCGGACAGCCTTAACCAGAGTTTTAAACGACTACGCTCGAGAAAAAAGTTATCTCAAGGACAAAGACAGTCTTACGGGCGAGGATGTCAGGGAAGGATTGACCGGCGTAATTTCTGTAAAAATTAAAAATTCTGTCCTTCAATTCGAAGGGCAGACTAAAGCGAAGCTTGGAAATCCTGAAGCGAGAGGCGCTGTAGAAAGCGTTTTTGGGGAAGCGTTTAGCGCGTTTCTTGAAGAAAATCCTGGCGAGGCGAGATCAATATTGGAGAAAGTGATTCTTGCGCTTGAGGCGCGCAAAGCCGCAAAGGCAGCAAAGGACACTGTACTTCGCAAAGGCGCGCTTGATGGGCTCACGCTTCCCGGCAAGCTTGCCGATTGCCAGTCGCGTAAACCGGAGGAATCGGAGATTTATATTGTAGAGGGGGATTCAGCCGGCGGATCGGCGAAACAGGCGCGCGACAGACGATTTCAAGCCATCTTGCCGCTTCGCGGAAAAATTTTAAATGTTGAAAAAGCTCGGCTCGATAAAATGCTTTCGTCGAAAGAAATAAAAGCTTTGATTATTGCTTTAGGCGCGGCGATCGCCGATGAACTTGATATCTCGCGCATTCGCTACCATAAAGTTGTGATTATGACTGACGCGGATGTGGACGGCGCGCACATCCGTACGCTTTTGCTGACGCTTTTCTACAGATATTATTTGCCGGTGATTGAAAATGGATATTTATATATTGCTCAACCCCCTTTGTATAGGCTCGCGAAAGGCCGTGACATTCGTTACGCATATTCCGATGAAGAGCGAGACAAAATTATGAAAGGTTTTTCCGCCTTGGGCGGAGAAAAACTTTCGCGGGAAGCGAAAGGAAAGAAAGCGGCAAAAGTTGCTGCAAGTTCTGAAGCTGACGATGAAAATGGCGAGGCTAGCGAAGAAGTTGAAGGAAGTGAGGGCGAAAAGGGAACATCGGAGGAAAGAGTGAAAGGAGTTTCAATTCAGCGTTACAAGGGTTTAGGAGAGATGAATCCGGAACAGCTTTGGGAGACCACAATGGATCCGGCAGTTCGCATGTTTAAGCAAGTGAAAATTGATGATGCCACAGAGGCATCAAAAACATTTGATATTTTAATGGGCGACGAAGTCGCCCCGCGTAAACATTTCATCCAAACTCACGCGAGGACTGTGCAAAATCTGGACGTTTAGATATTGACTTTATCTAATTTCCATTCTACTCTAGATTCTAGAAGTACTTTTAACTTCGGAAAGGAGGTCTTATGCATATTTGCATAGATGAGTTGGGCCCTAAAGATGTCGAAATTACTATTGACGATGAGCCTCGCTCACTTCTGCGCAGAATATTTGAAAAAATACTCATTGCGCTTAGCATAAGAAAAAAAACTACGTTCAATCGCGAGCATCTAGCTCTGATTATCGATGTTGCAATCGAGAGATTGCGGCAAGCAAAGCGCAATATAGAATCGGGAACAAAAACGGAACCAATTTTTAGCTGAAAGGAGGAGGTTCAATGCAGCTGAAAGTTTATGGGAGGGGAGCGATAGCCATAAAGCTCGATGGGGATTTCACTCTCAAAGAGTTGAAGGCTATATGGGCGAGGGTGCGCCAAGACGACGATTTCCGGCTTTATTTGCTGGATATTCGGGATCCAAAGGGGTTCATAGTACCCCAGATGGCAATCCGGAAAATTTTAGCATCGGGCCAGAACTTACACCGTCGCATTGTGCAAGCTCTCTACGACATCGGGGAGGAGGCAAGAGAATCGTTCCCGATAGACGAGACAGCTGAGATCATATCTAAAGCTCAAGCTCTTACTTTTCGCCGTCTTCGCCGAGCTTGAAATTTAGAAACGACTAGCCGTTTTGTCAGAAGATTGGGGGAGGTGGATTTGATCTGCCCCCCCATTTTTATTTATTTGACTTTTAATTAGTTTCTGATATCTTAGATTTATAAGCCCTGCGGGGCTTTTAAAAAAGGCCAAAAATGACTTTATTCCAAAAGTTAATAAATTACCTTCGGGAATCGCGCTCCGAATTTCGGCACGTCAATTGGCCGACTAGGCGCGACACAATTAAATTTACTATTTTAGTTGTGGCGGTATCTG
Organism: Candidatus Giovannonibacteria bacterium; assembly: GCA_023266875.1. Classification (GTDB taxonomy): domain Bacteria; phylum Patescibacteriota; class Minisyncoccia; order JACPKW01; family UBA11713; genus JAHFOJ01. The sequence goes on from JAHFOJ010000006.1 coordinate 30,120, forward strand.
TTTTAGTTTCAGTTTTTTTGGGCGCGCTCGATGTGCTGTTCCATTATTTATTGGATAAATTTGTGCTCTAATATTTAGGCAAAAATGGCAAAGCAAACTGGAGAATTTGGAAGAAATTGGTACGCGGTTCACACTTATTCAGGATATGAAGAAGCTGTGGCGCGTAATTTGCGTCAACGAATTGAATCTTTAGGAATGGAAGATAAAATTTTCAATGTGCTTGTCCCAAAAGAAAAGCGAATCCGCGTGAAAGGCGGAAAGCGCGTCACAGAGGAAGAAAAAACTTATCCGGGATATGTTTTAGTGGAAATGATTGTGACTGACGACTCTTGGTATGTGGTCCGAAACACTCCTCGCGTGACTGGATTTGTCGGCTCCGGAACTACGCCAACGCCGCTTTCGCGCGAAGAAGTTGACACGCTATTTTCTCGCATGGGGGCGGGCGAGACAAAATTTAAAGTTGACGTATCGGTTGGCGATACGGTGCGCATTACTGACGGCCCGTTTAAAGAATTTGAAGGGCGCGTTTCAGAAGTCGATGAAGAGCGAGGGAAGATTAAAGTATTTGTTTCAATGTTTGGCAGAGAAACACCAGTGGAGCTTGATTTCTTGCAAGTAAAAAAGCTATAAGATATTAACATGGCAAAACCTATCAAGATAATTTTAAAGTTACAAATTCCGGCAGGGAAAGCGACCGCCGCTCCTCCCGTTGGTTCAACTTTGGGACCGCACGGAATTAACATTGGCGAGTTTGTAAAGAAATTCAACGAGCAATCAAGCGCACTTGGTGACTCGATTATTCCGGTTGAAATGACGATTTATGAGGACCGCACATTCACATTTGTCTTGAAAACTCCTCCGGCATCCGATCTACTCCGCAAGGCCGCCGGAGTTGAGAAGGGCTCAGGGGATATCTCGAAAGAAAAAGTTGGAAAAGTGACCAAAGCGCAAGTCCGCGAGATTGCGGAGAAAAAAATGGTGGATTTGAACGCAAACGATATTGAAGGAGCGATGAAAATTATCGAGGGCGCGGCAAGAAGCATGGGGATTGAGGTGAAGGGATAAAGTAAAAATTTTCTAATAAAAAGTTCGAACGCCTGACTCATATGAGCCAGGCGTTCTTGTTTTTTACGGTAAAACAGTGAGTTCAGCGTTGCCCGGAAAACTGTGCTCCATGTTTTTTCAAATACGGCACTTCTGCTTTTGAGCTCAATTGCCGGAAACAAATCGAAGAAAATGGAAATCCCGGATAAGCGTTGAAGCTCAACCGCGAATTATTTTTAATTTCCATAACAGGATAGCCGCACCATCCTGCATGAAAGACCGGAGATGAAACGTGTGATGTAAGGCCATCGCGGGCAACCCTGGAACGCCCCCCCATCTCCATTTGCAAGTCATATGGGATACAGACAAGGTTATGCGTGTGCACAAGGATCAACATATCAGGTTGAATCTCGATGGTTTCGTCATCGCCGATGAAGAACTTCATTCTTGATTCATCTTCAGTCATGACTTTCCTTGTATGCTCGAGGCGGTTTACAGATTTATTTCGATAGTCTTTTGTTAGTCTTCTAATGACTCGCCGCCCATTAATAGAAACAACTTCGAGCATGGTATCAACCACCTCGATAATGTTCCCAAATTGCAAATCAACAGTGTCGGCGTCAAAAGCTTCCGGTGGCGGCATAGGTTCGATGATTATCTTGCCGCTATCGAGCGCTTTGTCGAGCTTACGTGGAATATCTTGCCGTGCCAGTCTTTCCAAAAAGTCAGCTTTTAGACCTATCTCTTTTACTGTTACCAGCCTTTTTTTAAAATCTCTGTCCGATAGAATCATAACAATTCTCCTTCCAAATTTTTTGATTTTTTTAGTTAATGTGCTGGCTCGATAGTAGCGAGCGCTTTTAGGCTTGTCAATCTTGATTACAACTCGGCTCTGTGCTTAATTACTTATTGAAAGGGGGTGTAATAAAATATGGAAGCTCTTTTACATGAGGCGAGAACATTGTCTATTGTTCAAGTTACTCCGCTTGAGCGTATTTATGTTTCCGAGGAGTGGGGTTTTAACGTTGATGAATTGCCAAAGGCAGTTTGCTTTTGCGGGACATGCCGAAGCCCGATGGAGAGATTTTCTGCAGATCCTATAAATGTGGTCATATTCTGCAAGAAATGCGGTCTACGGTTTTTTTTTCCTAACTTCGTTACCTTTAAAGAGATATTGGAGGTAACAAGTCTGAGGGGGTTTCAAGTTTTGTCGCGCGGTATTTGTGGACGCTGTTTTGGCAGCAAACAGATTCAAATTGAAACGTCTGTTGGAAGCGGCGCGAAAAGAGTAGAATTTGTGTCTTGCCCGCAGTGCAGTCATTAATTTCCGAAATTTAACTGAAAGGTGGTGTAAAGTGGTCGAAATCAAGTGGCCTGTTTATGAAGCGAATCAAATTGCTATCGGGAATCTAAATAGTTCCGTGGCAATTACTACGCTTTGGACAAATCGCGATGCCATAACATCACAGGTTCCTTCAGATTTATATTGTGCGGTTGGCACGCTATATAATCGTAAAGTCGGCATTGACCCACTTATACGAAATCTGCTCGCGCGTCCCCAGATTCGCTGTTTGATAATCTGCGGGCATGATCGTGGCAGGAGCGGGGAGGCGCTCATCTCATTTTTCACTCACGGCTTTGAGCGCGGTACCGATGGGAACGGAAATCCCAAGTGGATGATCCGTTTATCTGATGGTGAGTATGGCTTGATCGACATCGAGGTAAGTGAAGAAGCGCTTATCCGCTTGAAAAACAACGTTACACTTATTGATCTGCGTGGCGCCGAGAAAGAAAACCTAATTTTGGTGCTTAAAAAATGGGAAGGTTGTGAAAACCTACCATACAGCTTGCCGATAATTTTTCCAAAGATTGTTCCGAGCGCGTCCATGCTTCCATCTCCTGACACGGCGAGGATTTTTCGCTCGCCGACAGTCGTTGGAGCTTGGCTACAGGCGATCAAAGAGATTAGACGCTTTGGGACGGTTAGCAAAACGCACTATAATCCTGCACAAGAGATTATTAATATCACGACTGTGATAACCGAGGAAGATCCTGAGAAGTTTTTTGTGCCCGATTGGTTGCCGATTGGAATAAAAGAAATCGAGGCGTATTGCGAGCAAGTGCTGACACCAATTCTTTCTCCCGGCGTCCGTTACGGATATGGGAATCGTATCTTTGCATATTTCGGCTATGACCAGTTGGAAACCTCAATACGGAAACTTGCCGAAGATTTGGATACAAAGAGCGCGGTTATCAGCATCTGGGATCCGCAGAAAGATATAGGCGATCTGGTAACCCCAAAATCACCTTGCGTAAATGGAATCTGGGCGAGACTGCGCGATGGGAAGCTGTATTTTGTTGTGCACATTCGCTCAAACGATATTGGCGAGGCGTATCTTGGAAATGGTTTTGCGTTGCGGCGGCTTCAGGCGCATGCTCTCCAGCTTCTAAGTAATTTTACTGGGGATGCAGGCTTGAAGTTAGGCGATCTCACAATTAATTCCTATTCCGCGCATCTCTATGAGTCGAGTTGGATGAGTGTTGATGAGACTGTGACAGGGCACTTTAAGGAGGTAATGCGGGGCGCTTCGATAAGAAAAGATCCATACGGATCTTTTAGGATAACCGTAGATAAATCTGAAATCGTTGTAACACAACTCTCTACAAATGAAGAACCTTTATCAGATTCCTATCGCGGCAAGACAGCGCTTCAGCTCGCGACAAAAATTGCGGATGAGGGGATTATTTCAGAACCCTACCATGCCATTTATCTCGGCCGAGAACTCGAGAAAGCTGAAATGGCAATTCGTTTTGGCATTGACTATGTTCAAGACAGTCCTTTATTTTCGGTGCACGGCCCCAAACCGCGCATCATGTTCGATAAATAGCCCTGAAGTGTTCATGCAACGTGGATGCTTCAGGGCGCTTTTTTTAAGGCGAGTTGTGTGTTAATCTTAGTTTTAATATGATTCTTGGTGCTGCAGAAATATTGCGCTTGGTAAAAGAAAAAAGACTTGTTGAAAATTTATCTGAGCGGGAGCTGACCAGTCCAGAAGGCGCCGGTTTTGATTTGCGACTTGCACGCCTTTTTCGCCTAAAAGGGCAGGGATTTCTTGGGATTACGGAGCGCCAAACTCCTGATGTTGAATTGGCGGCGGAATATAATCCGGACAAGACGCAATCGATTGTTATCAAACCGGGAGAATATTTTTTGACAGAGACTATCGAAAAATTAAATATTCCTCTCGATCTGCTCGGCATCGTAAAGCCGCGGACAACCCTTCACAGATCAGGAATTATCACGAGAGTTTCAATAGCGGATCCGGGATATTCCGGTTCATTGCATCCAGGGATTTATAATGCGGGGGGTGTCCCGATTGAAATCGAGCTTGGCGCGCGTTATGTTAATATAATGTTTTTTGAAGTAAAAGGCGGCGGCGCGCAATACCGCGGCCAATGGCAAGGCGGTAGAATTAAGACAGATGGAAAAGAAGTTCAAGTTTAACTATGCTTAAATACAGAATTTTAGCGATTGGATTTTTACTTCTTGGCCTCATCGCCGGATATTTTGACCTTGGCGCTAATTATGGCAAGCTTCACGCCCCGAATTGGCTGAAATTTCCGTTTCGTCTCGGCCTTGATCTGCAGGGCGGGACGCATTTGGTTTATAAGGCGAATGTATCACAGATAAGCGCGTCGCAAGTTGCTGATGCCATGGCTGGCCTCCGGGATGTGATCGAGAGGCGCGTTAATTTATTCGGTGTAACCGAGCCCATAATTCAAGTTGAAAAAAGCGGATCAGAGAATCGTTTGATTGTGGAGCTTGCGGGAGTTTTTGATATCAATCAGGCAATCCAATCCATTGGGCGCACTCCATATCTCGAGTTTCGCACGCTTGCTCCAGGCGCCGACCTTACTAAATTGCAGGCGAGTCAGCAGAAAAAAGAACCTATTAATATTGACGATTATTTCAAACCGACACAGCTTACCGGACGCTATTTAGCAAAAGCAACTCTCGATTTTAACCAGACGTCTCTTGAGCCCACGGTGCTTTTGGATTTTAATTCCGACGGAGGAAAATTATTCGCGGATATAACTCGCGAGAACATATCGAAACCGCTCGCCATTTTCCTTGATGGGCTTCCAATAGAAGTTCCTACGGTCAGAGAGGAGATTACTTCGGGACGTGCCGTCATATCGGGTTCATTTACTCCGGAGACGGCGCGAACGCTTGTCAGGAACTTGAACGCCGGAGCCCTTCCTTTGCCGATAACTCTTATTTCTCAAGAGTCGGTCGGCGCCTCTTTGGGTTCAGCCGCTCTTTCAAAGATGGTGCGCGCGGGAATTTTTGGGACAATTTTGGTTGCGATTTTTCTTATACTATTTTATCGTTTGCCTGGCATCGCAGCAACGCTTGCGCTCACGATTTATGTCTCGCTTATGCTCGCGCTTTTCAAATTAATTCCTGTCACCATGTCCGCGGCGGGCATCGCCGGATTTATTTTGTCCATTGGCATGGCCGTTGACGCCAATATTTTGATATTTGAGCGCACGCGCGAGGAATTGAGGGCGGGCAAATCTTTATATTTGGCGGTAGAAGAAGGATTCGCCCGCGCTTGGCTCTCAATTCGCGATTCAAACGTTTCAAGCTTGATCACTTCCATAATTTTGTATTGGTTTGGGACTTCAATTGTGCAGGGTTTCGCGCTCACGTTGGGGATTGGAATTGCGGTCAGCATGTTTTCCGCTTTAACCGTAACACGCACTTTCTTGCGCGCTTTTGAGTTTAAAGAAGGCAAGTTGTCGCATATGCTATTCGGAGTATCAAAATAAAAAAATGAACTTAGTAAGATTTCGAAAATTTAGTTATATACTTTCCGGAATTCTGATTTTTGCGAGTGTTTTGTCGCTTATATTTTACGGCCTGAAGCTCGGCATAGATTTTACCGGCGGGTCGATTATGGAAGCTGAATTTCTTCCGCCGACTGGCGGAGCGCGGCCGGATGTTGTCCAAATCCAAGCAAAACTAAATTCGCTGAATTTCGGAAATGTATTAGTCCAGCCGACCGGAGAGCGGGGAGTGTTGATTCGACTTCGTGATCTCTCGGAGCCCGAACACCAGCAGGTTTTATCCGCACTTTTAAGTTTCGGACAGGCTCGCGAGCTACGTTTTGATTCAATCGGCCCGACAATCGGCAAGGAACTAAAAAACCGTTCCATTTGGGCGACGATTTTGGTTTTGGTTATGATAATTCTTTACGTGGCGTTTGCTTTTAGGCAAGTATCTCGTCCGGTTTCAAGCTGGTTTTTTGGAATCTTCGCGGTTGTGGCGCTTTTCCACGATATTTTAATTCCTCTAGGCACTTTCTCGCTTTTGGGGCATATGAAAGGAATTGAAATAGATACTCTTTTCGTAACCGCGATTCTGACCGTGCTTGGTTTTTCGGTTCATGACACAATCGTTGTATTCGACCGAGTCCGCGAAAATCTTCGCCACCAAACCAAAGGAGAGACATTTGAAGAAACTGTCGGCCGTTCGCTTTCGCAGACATTAACTCGTTCGGTTAACACTTCTCTCACGGTCTTGATAGTGCTTGTCGCGCTCTATTTTTTGGGGAGCGATACCACGAGATATTTCTCACTCGCGCTTATCATCGGCGTTATAGCCGGAACATATTCTTCGATTTTCATAGCATCGCCATTGCTTGTAACTTGGAACAATTTCCGCTCGAAAAAGAGTTAGCGTGGTATACAAGCGCATTTTTTCTTTTCTAAATTCTCCCTAGACCTTTTCGTGCGAAAAGGTAAAAGTCATGAGGAGAGGAGGTTAAAAAAATGGAAATGGCACCCAATCGACTAATTCGCACGAATTAGTCGATTGGGTGCCTGTGAGAGATTCCCACAATATACGACTTCTTTTCGATTGACAGAAGTTTATCTTTAGATTAACCTAGAAATATGAAAAACAAAGGCATAATTGGGCTAAAAGAACTGCGCGAGCATACCGAGGAATATATTAGAAAGGTTCAAAATGGGAGATCCTTTGTGGTTATGCGTCGATCGGAACCAATTTTTAAAATTGCGCCGGTGGATGTATGGGGCGATGAAGGCGCGTGGGAAAGTGTGGCGGATTTTTCAGAGATCAATGAGAAAGGAATAGAAGCGCGAGAGGTCTTAAAATCAATTCGAAAACTGAATGGATCGGATCGCTAAATTTCTAAAGAAACTCACCCCCAAAGAACGCAAAATTACAGAAGAAATAATAGCTCTTGTTTCGGCGCGTGATTTTTCCGGACTCGATATAAAAAAACTAAAAGGCAGCGTGAACATTTTCCGTATTCGCAAGGGGAATATTCGCGTCATTTTTTTGAAAGAAGGGTCTCAGATTAATATTAATTCCATCGGGCGGCGCAGTGATACGACATATTAATGTTTTTTTTCCACAGCCGAAACTTTGACAACATTTGACCCTGTTAGAAGTTACTTCGATTGTCGCTGATAAGTTTGGAGCTATAATGAGATTTCCACATTGTGACTTCTAACGTGGTTGACAAGTTATATTGATCAAGTATACTGGGTTTACGATTGAGTTTTGGACGCAAGTACTCGTTAAAATAACCGAGTAGGTGAAAACCCAAAAAACTAAATAATTAAAGGCAGCCATAAGGTCCCTAGAACGTCAGATGAAGGGGCTTTTTGCTTGTTTTGTCCGCGTTTTCTTAAAAAATTTTTATTAATTTTCTAATTTTCCAAGTTTTATTTTTATGGTAAAAAAATATTTTTCGCGCTATCGGGAGCGCCTCGCACCAATCCCATACTTAGCGGAAGTGCAGTTAGAATCATACCGCTGGTTTTTAGAGGAGGGTCTCCGCGAGCTTTTGAAAGAATTTTCCCCGATTAAAGATTATTCCGGAGAAGATCTGGAATTGGAATTTGTAGATATGACTGTAGATGATCCGAAGTATGATGAATTTCAGGCCAAGGCATTAAATTTATCTTTCGAAGCGCCGTTACGAGTGAAGGCCCGGCTTACCAACAAAAAAACAGGCGAAATGAAAGAGCAGGAAATTTTTCTCGCCGATTTGCCGCAGATGACTCCCCGCGGAACTTTCATTGTAAATGGCGTTGAGCGAGTTGTGGTTTCCCAGCTTGCGCGCTCATTCGGCGTGTATTTTCTCGCGAACATGGTTCGCGGGCGCAATTGCTTCGGCGCGAAAATCATTCCGTCCCGTGGCGCATGGATTGAAATCGAGACGGATTATGACGGCGCGATTTATGCCCGAATCGACCGAAAGCGAAAAATTCCAGTTACCGCGATCTTACGCATTTTTGGAATAAAAACAAACGATGAAATTCAGAAGCGTTTTGAAAAAACTGACACTATCGAGCCTTACTTTATAAAAAAGACTTTAGAAAAAGATCCCACTGAATCCGCCGAAGAAGCGTACGTGGAAATTTATAAACGCCTTCGCCCGGGCGAGCCGGCCACAGTTGAAAATGCCCGCGAACTTTTGGAGGGAATGTTTTCCGCAGAGCGCTACGATCTGTCGATAGTGGGCCGCTACAAATTAAACCAGCGCCTAGGGCTTCCAGAAACGGATTTGAAAAAAGCGCCGAGAACTCTTTCGGGCGATGATTTGGTAAACATAATTTCTTTCATCATAAATTTAAACAATAATCCGAGCGCGGTCGCTGACGATATCGACCACTTGGGGAATCGCCGGATCCGATCGGTAGGAGAGATGATGCAGCAACGACTTCGCGTGGGCATGACCCGCATGAAGCGGACAATTCAAGACCGCATGTCGACATTGGATGTTGCAACTTTGGCACCCGCGCATCTTGTGAACTCCCGCCCGTTTGTTGCGGTGCTTCGAGAATTTTTTACGACAAACCAGCTTTCACAATTTATGAACCAGGTGAACATTCTATCGGAGCTTGAACATTTGCGGCGGCTTTCAGCTTTGGGCCCTGGCGGGCTTACGCGCGAGCGCGCGGGTTTTGAAGTTCGAGACGTGCATACTTCGCATTACGGGCGAATTTGTCCGATAGAAACGCCGGAAGGTCCGAACATCGGTCTTGTGGTTCATCTTTCGGGGTTTGCGCGCATAAACGAATACGGTATTTTGGAGACTCCTTATCGCAAAGTGAAGGGCGGGAAAATAACCGGAGAGCTGGTTTATATGACTGCGTTTGAAGAAGAGCGCTATAACATTGCTCATGCGGGAATTAATTATAATGAAAACGGGGAAATTTTAGATGATAATGTCGAAGGCCGGATTAAAAGCCAGCCCGGAATCATGTCGGAAAAAGATGTTGATTTTATTGATGTGGCGCCAGAGCAGGCATTTTCTATCGCAACCTCGCTAATTCCATTTTTGGCGCACGACGATTCGAACCGCGCGATGATGGGGTCAAATATGCAAAGGCAAGCTGTTCCTTGTATTAGTCCCGAGGCTCCGCTTGTTGGAACCGGAGTTGAGGAACGGGCTGCTCGAGATTCCGGCCGTCTTATCATCGCGGGCGAAGACGGAATAATAAGCCAAGTGGACGCATCTAAGATTGCGGTTAAATCTGGCAAGAACGAGCGTTCTTATCCGCTCGTAAACTTTTTGCGCTCAAACGAATTTACGGTAATAAACCAGCGGCCGATTGTGGAATTGGGAGAAAAAGTTAGCAAAGGGCAAGTTCTCGCGGACACGTCTTCGTCTGACGGGGGAGTTCTCGCGCTTGGCCAAAATATATTGGTTGCGTTTCTCTCATGGGTAGGAGCGAATTTTGAAGACGCCATGATA
>JAHFOJ010000024.1 GCA_023266875.1 Candidatus Giovannonibacteria bacterium
CTTGAGGGCAATCATATCGCTTTAGTATAAGGGGTTTTCTAGGGCACGCGCAGATTTTACATAGTCCTTTTAAGCTTATTTTGCTAATATTTAAAAATGGAAAGTAATCCGTTCGCCGCTTATTTTCAATTTCTTTCATTCATTGGATATTTGTGGTGGATTTGGCTTCCTTTTGTCACGGGCGGCTTATTTTTATCGATATGGCTAGCCTGGAGGCAGTCAATTTTCAGGTCAAAAACGGCGTGGACTCAATATGAAATAAGAATTCCCCGCGAGATTAAGAAAAGCCCCAAAGCTATGGAGCATATTTTTGCTGTCATCTGGACATTGAGAAATGCGCCCGGTGTGTATTTCCCGATTGTTATTAAGGAAAAATGGCTGGATGGCGAAGAGACGCAGTGGTTTTCATTTGAAATTGTCAGTTTTGGCGGCGATATCCATTTTTATATGCGTCTGCCAACTAGGCACGCAGGAGTAGTAAAGGCGAATTTTTATTCGCAATATTCGGACGTTGAAATTGAAGAAGTCCCTGACTATATGGATAGGTTCCCAAAATCGACGATGGAGCTTTATCGGGGCGGTTTTGATCTTTGGGGTTCCGAGATAGTTTTATTTAAAGGCGATGGTCTCCCTATACGCACTTACACGCAATTCGAATCAATGGATGAAGAACTGAACCTTGATCCTATGTCGGGCCTTCTTGAAGTGATGTCCAAATTAAATAGCGAAGAGGTGGTTATGGTTCAGATTTTGGCGCGCCCTGCAGATCCGCTGAAATTTATTGCGGCAGTTAAAAAGGAAGCAGACGCGTTTAAGGAAAAAACAAAAGGGCTTGCGAAAGGGCCGCAAGGCGAGGAATATGAAATTTTCACAAGAACCCCGGGTGAAACAGAGGCAATGAAACAGATAGAGGCAAAGGGATTTAAGCCTGGTTTTGAAACAATGATACGATATGTGTATTTCGCTCCAAAGAGCATTTATAATGTGAATTTCGCGAAACGCGGAGTTCGATCGGCTTTTCGCCAATTTGACGCGCCTAACTTGAATTTTTTTACTTCGAACCCAAAAACATGGACGCAGGCATGGATTTGGGATCCGCCTTATTTATTTTCAAAACATGTTTTGGAAGGAAGAAAACAGCGAATGCTGAAAAATTATCGCGAACGAGCTATGCCGAAGGCGACAGGCATGGGACGGCTCACTGAATTTCATATTTTTACTTCGAGCTTCACCCAGCGTTTTTCTCTTTTGAGCACAGAGGAGCTCGCAACAATTTTCCATTTGCCGACGGCTGTCGTGCTGACAGGGCCAATTGTTAAACGCGTCGAATCTAGGAAAATGGGCCCGCCTGCGGGGCTGCCTATTTATGAAGAAGGGACAAATTTGCCAGGGATGATGAAATAATTTTATTAAGATGGAAAATTTTAACCCTCTGGAATTTAGTAATATCATAGGCTGGCTGTCAGCCATTTTGCCGTCATCCATACTTGATTTTTCAGCAAGCGATGTAGTATATCGGATTAAAATATTTTCTCTTTTTGTAAGCACTCTTTTTAGTGTAGGCATCATTTTTGTTTTGTTTGAGGTTTTAAAATTCAGGCCGCATTTCGTAACTTCAAAAAATCTGTCAGACGAAGCCGTTCAAGTGAAATCGGCAAAACCTATTTGGGAAAATATTTTAAAGAGGATTGCATCAGCAAATGAAGCCGATTATTCTCTCGCGATCATAGAAGCTGATAACTTAGTGGATGATGCTTTGAAGAAAATGGGGATTTTGGGGGATACGATGATGGAGCGTCTTGAAGCATTGAATCCATCTGAAGTGCCCAGCTTATTTGGGGTGATTGACGCCCATCGGATCCGCAATAACATAGCCCACACGCCGGGATTTAAAGTTTCAAAGGATGAAGTGAGGGCGCTAATGAGCAATTACGAGAGATTTTTAACAGAGCTTGAAATAATCTAAGCATGGCTGAAGAAAGATCGAAAACTCAAATAATAACTCACGCGCCCCCGCCGTCTGACCTGCCGGTTTATCAGCGGGCGGATCCAAGGGAGGTGTGTTTTTTTGGGCGCACGAACTATGTCGCGGCGCTAGAGGAAAAAAGATTTATTTTTGGAATCAAGCGGCATGATCGCAGGCGGCATATGTATATTGTCGGCAAGTCTGGAGTCGGGAAATCTAAATTGCTTGAATTGTTTATTCGGCAGGATGTTGCATATGGTCACGGCCTCTGTCTTATTGATCCGCACGGGGATGTTATACAGGCGATATTGGATTTTATTCCAGAAAATAGGGTAAAGGATATAGTGGTTATTGACCCATCGGACACGAAGTTCCCTGTTTCTTTCAACCCGCTTCAAAATGTGGACCCGGAAATGAAACACCAGTTAACTCAGGGATTGATCGAAGTTTTGGAAAAGCAATTTGGTGCGAACTGGACCCCGCGCCTCGAGCACGTTTTTCGCTTCACTTGCTTGGCTCTTCTCGATTATCCATATGCGACTATGCGCGGGATGATCTCGATGCTCACAGATCGTGAATATCGGCAGAAAGTCGTTGATTACATTACGGATGATATGGTAAAGCGTTTCTGGGCGGTGGAATTCGCGGATTGGTCTGAAAAATTCGATACAGAAGCGATTATCCCGCTCGTAAACAAACTGGGGCAATTTTTATCTGACCCAATGTTGAGAAATATTTTTGCCCAGCGCGAAAATAAGATCGATCTTGAGAAAATAATGAATGAGAAAAAAATTCTCTTGATAAATCTTTCGAAGGGAAGATTGGGGGAGGAGAATTCGAGTTTTTTCGGATCAATGTTTATTACGAAAATCAAGCAGGCGGGTATGGCTCGCGTTTCTCTTCTCGAAAAAGACCGAACCGATTTTTATCTATATGTTGATGAGTTTCATAATTTAGTTACCGCAACTTTCGAAAATTTATTTTCGGAGGCTAGAAAATATGGTTTATGCTTGACTGTTGCCCACCAATATATGGCGCAATTAATTCCAGCAGTGCAGGCGACTGTTTTGGGGAATTCTGGGACTATTGTTGTATTCAGAATTGGGGGAGATGATGCTAAAAAATTGGAATCCGAGATGACCCCTATTTTTAAGGCAAAAGACATGATTAATCTCGGAATGCAGGAATTTTATGTGAAAATGACTATTGATGGGAACACTTACGACCCATTTTCGGCGGAGACTCTTAAAGTGATGGAGCCGAATCACAAGAGTTTCAAAGAAAAAATATTGAACTTTTCGCGCGCGTCTTACGCTGTGCCTATGGAAGAAGTGAAGAGAAAAATTGGAGAGGAGGAAAAAGAACTTTTGTTTGGGAAGAAAGGAAAAGAGAAATCTGAAGAAAGCGCGCTTGTATCGGAAAATCAAGCGATATCGCCGAGTCACAAGGGTGCTGGAGGGGAAGGCCCAGCCCCAATGGTTTAAGTAAGGTGATTAAAATTTTGAGTTTCAAAATAAGATATGAATTTTAAAACAAGAAACTCGTTTTCTTAACCATCCCACCACTATTTCCGCGATCGCGGAAATAGTGGTGGGATGTCATGTATAGATAGGTGATAGAGAAGTGATGACATAATAAATTCTAATCACATTACTACATTCTATTGATAATGCCTATCTCGCAGTATACACTTAGTTAAATTGAAGCATAAAAACTATGAAAACTAGAAAATGTCAGAATTGTACCGATTTCTTTAATTTAAGTTTATAATGAAACATCGGGACAAACATGAATACTGAAATAAAAACCTGCCAAAACTGTAAACAAAATTTCACCATCGAACCAGAGGATTTTAAGTTTTACGCAAAGATCTCTGTCCCTCCGCCGACATTTTGTCCTGAATGCAGGATGGTGAGACGGATGATGTTTAGAAATGAGCGATGTTTGTACAATCGTAATTGTGATTTGTGTCACAAGGAAATAATAGCCATGTATCCTAAAGCCGCGCCTTTCCCTGTTTATTGTCCTCGTTGTTGGTTTTCTGACGGTTGGAATCATTTAGAGTTTGGAAATAATTATAATGAGTCCGAGTCATTATTTTCTCAACTCTCTAATTTATTTAGGACTGTACCAAGAATGTCTTTAGTCCAAATGCGAGGAAACGAAAATTCGGAATATGCAAATTTTACCATCGAAGTAAAAAATATTTATTTGGCTTTTTCTGTAGCGGATAGCGATGGAATATCGTATTCCTATGTTACTGACAAAAGCAAAGATTGTTTAGATTCTACATTTATCAAAAAAACAGAACTTTGTTATGAGAATGTCGATGGCTCTGATAATTATCAGTCCCACTTTCTATTGAATGCTAGGAATTGCATAGACTCGTTTTTCATTTATGATGGCGCGGGTTTGCAAAATTGTTTTTTATGTACCAATGTAAGAAATCGCCAGTTTGTTTTTAGAAATAATAAGTTAAATAAACAAGATTATCTAAGCGAATTAGAGGCAGTTGATACTGGAAGTTATAAAAACCTAGCTCGGCTTCGCGCAGAATTTGTTGAGATAACAATGAGAGCATTAAATAAATTTGGCAACAATACAAAAATCTATAATTGTACGGGAAACAATATAACAAATTCTAAGAATGCACATTCCGTTTTTAACTTATATGACTCTGAGAATGTAAAGTATATGGTTAGGGGTTTTGGTCTTAAGGATGTTTATGATGGGTATGGCGTGCGTGGCGAATTGATGTATGAAGGCCTTGCGTCAGGGTACGGTAGTTACAAGAGTCTTTTTTTTGAATTTAGCGATTCTTTAAATAATGCAAATTATACTGATTGGTGCCACAACTCTCACAACCTCTTCGCCTGCATAGGCCTCCGCAACAAATCCTACTGCATCCTAAACAAGCAATACACCAAGGAAGAGTATGAATCTCTAGTCCCAAAGATCATCAAACACATGAACGACATGCCATACATAGACAAGAAGGGAAGAGTATATAAATATGGTG
>JAHFOJ010000007.1 GCA_023266875.1 Candidatus Giovannonibacteria bacterium
TATCCTCCGTGCTTGTATTTCTTTTCTGTTAAATCGCGATGAAGCGCTATAATATTATCCATGAGATGCAATGAGAATTCCTGCACATCTCGCTTATTTCTTTTTCCGTTCAATAATTCCTTCCAAGCTAAAAGCAGATTTTCAATAGAAATAATCTCTTCAAAACTATGAGTGAATTGAATTCTTCCTTTAAGCCCCCCCCCAATCAATTTTTGCCCATCATTGGGCGATTTGTTGCGGTTTATAGATTGTGGCATGGATATTTAGATCATATCTCGAAAAAATCTAGGTATACGCTAGGCGCAAAGATTGATTCGTATTTTCTTGAAGCATTAGAAAATATGTTTATCGCAAGTTATCTTCCAAAAGAACAAAAACTTCCTTGTCTTCAAAAAGCAACGACCAAACTAGACCTTCTTAAATTCTTTTTGCAGATTTCTTGGGAAATTAAAGCGATAGATACAAAAAAGTATATCGCGCTTTCCGGCGAGTTAAACGAAATTGGGAGGATGCTGGGAGGCTGGCAACGCGGGATTGTTTCAAAAGAAAACTCCGCCAAAAGAGGCGGAGAATGAAGAGAGTTTCGTGGACGGACGAGGCGATCATTCGAATTGAAGTCATTCTCGAGCCAATTGAAGTTCAGGTTCCAGCGCTTGCCATTGAAGTTGAGGTAAGCAACGTTGCGCCTGCCATTCGCATCCTCCCAGATAAACGTACGAGATATCATCTTAATCACCGCCCCTTGAATGCTCTCAGGGCTGAATATTATTTGGGGCATCAAAGCCCGCCAATATCTCGCACCAAGTATCTTCATTTTTGAAGTTCCTGCCTGCCGTCAGGCAGGTCTGCATGCACCACTCTACCCTAAGCCATAGCCGAAGATATTCTCGATGCATGGATACTGGTTTCGGCCGCGGGAAGCCTTGACCGCCCGCAGATTCGCCTACTGCCAAGATAATTATACCAAGCAAAAAGCTCCCGGCATATCGCTATGCGCGGGAGCTTAGAGTTTTCAGCTTCAAAAACAAAGTTCAAAGAATCCAAGGGCTGAAGCCGAGAGCCCAAGGATTCAAGGTCTAAACCTTGCGCGGACGGACGAGGCGAACAACCGAAAGGAAGCCACCCCCGAGCCAATAGAAGAACAGGAGCCAGCGCTCGCCAAAGAAGTAGAGGTAAGCAACGCTGCGCCTGCCAAACGCATCCCCCCAGACTGTTCCAGTAAAAACCAAGTAAAACGGTCTGAATTCTGCAGGGATTTCACTTTCGTGCTCCAACAACCATTCGGCATCTTCTTGGCCGTAGTTGGTGTTGAGCTCGAGGCGAGACCGGCGCACTAATTCCTCGCCGCGGATTGAACTCTCGCCACTTTTGAGAAATGGCACGAGCTCAAGATCAGAAACCGAAGTAAGGCCGCGCGGAACATGCTCGAGAAGTTTCCAGCCGTTCTTCCGCTTATCGTATTTAAAAACTGCCGCTCCTCGGTTAATTATCGGCTGAACTGCGTGCGCGATCTCTTCCGGATCAAGAGATCCCTCTCGAACGCGCCGAAACCAGTCGTTTTGCTGGCGTGCAAATTTGCCCAGCTTTCTGTCTAATTCATCTTGTTCGTCCGCGACAATTTGTGTTGTCATGACGATTTCCCCTTTCTTTTTTGTCTAGTCAGCTTTCGCCTACTGCCTATATTTTAAGGACTAATTTACAATCTTGATTGTAAACGATCTTTAAATTTTTGTCAACACTTCTGGCCCATCTTTAGTAACCACCATTGTATGCTCAAAATGCGCTGCTGGTTTTCCGTCGCAAGTTTTCCACGTCCAGCCGTCTTTATCCAAAAAAACCTCGGGGCTTCCCAAGGTCACCATGGGTTCAATCGCTATCACCATATTTTCTTTAAGCTCTGTTCCCGTTCCCGCCCTCCCCCAATTCGGTATTTCCGGATCTTCGTGAACTTTTTTCCCCACACCATGCCCGACTAGTTCATGAACCACGCCAAAACCTGATGCTTCAACAAATTTTTGAATCGCATGCCCAATATCGCCGACCCGCGCGCCAGCACGCACCTGCTTTATTCCAATTTCAAGCGATTTCCTCGTAATTTCAATCAGCCGAAATAGTTTTTCATTAACTTTTCCAATCTCGATTGTTTCAGCCATGTCCGTAAATAGCCCTTTATATTTCATTCCGATATCGAGCCCGACAATATCGCCATCCTTAAGTTCGCGCGCGGTTGGAATACCGTGAACCACTTCATCATTTATCGAAACGCAAAGCGATGCGGGATACGACCCACTGGAACCTCCAGCGCTATAGCCCTTGAACGATGGGACTCCTTTCGCGTCTAAAATTAGAGATTCCGCCAATTTGTCGAGTTCGATGGTTTTGATGCCGGCTCGCGCCTTCGCTTTGATTTCTTTCAAAATGGCGGCCAAGATCCGGCCGCCTTCGCGTAAATTTTTAAGCTCTTCAGTTGTTTTTATGGTCATTGAAATATTTATCGAGCTTGCCTTCTAACTCCTTAAAAACTTCTTTCGGAGCTTGTTCGCCGTTTACTTCGATTAATTTGCCAGAGTCGCGATAATAGCTGACTGCAGGAAGAACATCCCGATCAAAATAGCTCATCCGCTCCTCAATGCTGTCTTTTTTATCGTCTGATCGCGCGCGAAGCAAAAGACGCCTGACAACTTCATCTCTTGAAACGTTTAAATAAATTCCTATAGCTTTCGGCCGCCCTAAAAAATCAAGAACATTATCATTAAGTATTGCTTCCTCAAGCCGCCTTGGAGAACCGGACGAAAATAGAATTTCCTCTCCTTTAACCTTTTCAATGAAATGGGTAAGCCAGAGATAAAAAGAAAGCCAAGAAGGAGCAAGCTCTCCCTTTTCAAGAATTGTCTTAACTCGCCGCCCCAAAACCGTATCATGAGTCGCAAGTTCACGCAAAAGCTCGCCCGTTATTATTTGAACAGCTTCTTTAAAATCCGGGCGTCCGCGCAAAAATTCAATCTGCGTATCCTTTCCGCACCCGGACCGTCCGAGGAAAACAAGAGTAGTTGATTTCGGAATCGCTGACATATTAAATAATCTTACAATTTTATTAAAACCAAAGCGAGCCCTGTCGCGGGCGTCGGACAGGGCGAACGTCTAATTTTTCAGATAAAATTAAAGTGAAGATATCTACTCGTATTCCCTCATCACTAACTGTGCCTCAATTTGTTTGACCGTTTCCAAAACAACCGAGACCACAATCAAGAGACCTGTTCCGCCGATTGTTAGAGCCGTGATTCCAGTTACGGCGCGCATGACCAAAGGCAGTACGGCAATGAGCCCAAGAAAAATCGCACCGATTAAAGTTATCCTTGTTATTATCCGAGAGAGAAAATCGGCTGTCGGACGGCCTGGACGGATCCCCGGAACAAAAGCTCCTTGTTTTTGCAAATTAGTTGAAATTTGCTCGGGATCGAAAGTGACCGCCGTGTAAAAATACGTAAATAGGAAAACCAAAATAAAGTAAGAGGCCGCGTAAGCCCATGGGCTATTTAAAAATTGGAGCATCAGAGAAGCAACGTGCTTCACAATCGCGTTCGAAGAAGATGCGAGAAAATTAATTATCATCTGCGGAAAAAGCAGAATGGACAGAGCGAAAATTATCGGAATTACGCCTGCCTGATTGACCCGGAGGGGCAAATGCGTGGAAACCCCGCCGTAAACGCGCATCCCGCGAATGCGTTTGGCATACGAAACAGGAATTGGACGCTCGCCCTCTGACACCACAACCACTCCCGCGATAATTAAGAGCCCGGCCGCTATAAATCCTAATATCATCGGAATCTGCGAATAATCAAAACTGAAGAGCGTCTCTTGAATTGAAGCTGGAATCCTCGCCACTATGCCCGCAAAAATTAAAATGGAAATGCCGTTTCCTATGCCATACTCGGAAATCAGCTCTCCAAGCCACATCAAAAGAACAGATCCTGCCGTTATTACTGTTATGTTAATCAAGCGCTCCACAAATCCGAAGTGCCCAATGACATTATTTCTCTCAAGCAAAATCAGAAATGAAAATCCCTGAAGCACCGCGAGCGGCACAGTGAGAATACGGGAATATTGGTTGAATTTCTGGCGCCCCGCCTCTCCTTCCTCTTGATACATTTCTTTCAAAGCAGGTATGATCATCGTCAATAACTGCATAATGATTGAAGCAGTAATGTAAGGACCAACGCCCAGCATCATTATCGACAAATTGGAAAGACCCCCTCCTGAAAAAATATTCAATAGGCCGAAAAACTGGTTATTTTCAAAAAAAGCTTTCAGGCGCAGGGGATCAATCCCGGGGATTGGAAGCGTGGCCGCAAGGCGAAAAACCACAAAAACTCCTGCCATGAAAAGAATCTTTTTTCTTAAGCCCTTGTCTTTGAAAAGATGTTTGGCTTTCTCGAACATGTGCTAATGATAGCTCTAAGCGATCCTCCCTCCAACCTTTTCAAGCATTGCTCGCGCTTGGTTTGAAACGGCGCAATTCTTAATAATCATTGGCTTTGTTATGCTTCCTCCGCCTAAAACTTTGACATTTGGCACGCGGCCGGATATTTGTCTTACAAGACCTCTGCGCACAAGAATAAAGGGCGTTATTGTCTCGCCTAACTCGAAATTGGCCTCAAGCGAACCCAAATTGATAACGGCCAATTTGCGCTTATGTAAATTAACCTGGCGGGAAGATTTGCCGGATCCACGCCGCTTCGGAATTTTCTTCAAAATATCGCGAAGTTGGGGACGTATTCTATGCCCAGATCGCGATTTTTGACCCTTAATTCCTTTGCCCGAATAACTCCCGCGCTTTCCTCCGCGCCCCACACGACGGGACTTTTTATGATTATGAGAGCTGAGATTATGTAATTGCATGATTTTTGCCTATGCTTTTTAAATTTTTAAGCGCCTCGATAGCCGCCCGCGCGTTATTTATCCTATTTTTTGTATGCGACAAAATTTTTGCTGAAGCGTTTTTTATTCCAGCTAAATCGAGCACTATCCTTGCTGGTCCCCCTGCAACAAGACCGCGCCCGGATAAGGCAGGCCGCATGCGCACGTATGCCGCTCCAAACTTCCCTTCAGTTTCAAATGGAATGCTCGCGTTTTTATTAATTTCGACGCGGATAATATTTTTCTTAGCCGCACGGATCGCCTTGTCGAGCGCAAGCGCGGTATCAGCCCCTTTGCCAATTCCAACTCCAACCTGCCCTTTTCTATCGCCAATAACCATTGTCGCGCGGAAAGAAAAACGCCTTCCGCCGGCCACTACGCGGGCAACTCGGCTAAGATCGATCAGTTTTTGGTCAAATTCTGACTTCTTAGGCGCTCCGCTTCTAAAATTTCTTCTTCTCTCTTCTGCCATATTAGTTAAATTGTTGAATAGTCTATCATAAAATTTTCCCGTAAATTAGATTTTTAATCCGCCTTTTCGAAGTGCGCCCGCTAAAGCAGCAACTCTGCCGTGATAACGGTTCCCTCCGCGATCAAAAACGACCTGATCAATTTTTTTATCTTTTATCTGTTTGGCCGCAAGCCGCCCCAGTTCCCGCGCGCGATCGGTTTTTGTCCCTTTTTTTATTTTTGTATCCGACATGCCGAAAATGGTCTTGCCCGCGTTATCATCGATCAATTGCAAGTATATATGTTTTGAAGACCGAGACACAGAGAGGCGCGGACGGGACAAAGTGCCTGAAATTTTTGCCCTGATTCTGGTATGTCTTCTTAAACGTTTTTCTTTTCTATTAGTTAACTTCATGGTCAAAACTATTTTAATTATGCTCCGGTGCCCACAGCCTTCTTGCCTGCCTTGCGGCGAACAAACTCGCCTTCGTAGCGAATGCCCTTGCCTTTATACGGCTCCGGCGGTTTGAGTGCGCGAATTTGCGCGGCGGCCTGCCCGACTTTTTCCTTATCAACCCCGGAAACGGTTATTATATTTTTTTCAATCAGCAATGCAACTCCATCTGGAGCTTGAAATTTTACCGGATGGGAAAAGCCCAATGACAAGTTAAGCCCCCGTCCTTCGGCGGCGGCTCTAAATCCTATGCCCTGTATTTCAAGCCGCTTTGAAAAACCGGAGGTAACCCCGCTGATCATATTCTTAATATGAGACGCATAAGTTCCCCAGAGTGCGCGGGCGAGCTTTGTCGGCTTTTTCACACTCAAAACTAATAAATTGTCTTTTTTCTCAATCCCAATTTCATCGCGAAAAACACGTAAAGATTCGCCCTTCGGTCCTTTAACTTTTACGATGCCCCCGGAGATTTCAACTATAACGCCTTCCGGTATTAATATTGGTTTTCTGCCTATTCTTGACATAAAATTTTTACCAAATTTCGCAAATAACTTCTCCTCCTAAATGTTCGGCTCGTGCCTCTTTATCTGTTTTGAGCCCCCTAGAAGTCGAGATGACAGCGATCCCGGAGCCCTGCTTCACTTTCCGAATTTCTCTCGCGGGCATGTACACACGCCGCGAGGGCTTCGAAATTCGCTTAGTACCAGACAGACTTGGGCGGCCAGAGGAGTCATAAGATAATTCAATCTCAATCATTTTTCTGTTTTTCTTCCCTCTTCGTTCAAACTTGGATATATATCCGGATTCTTTCAAAATTCTTGCGAGCTCATGTTTTATTTTTGAATGCGGAACAAGCGCAGTTTCTTTCTTAACCGCCGAAGCGTTCTTTATTCTAATTAACATATCTGAAATTGGATCCATTATATTTTTACCAGCTAGCTTTTCTGATTCCGGGGATAAAGCCTTCATTCGCAAGTTCCCTAAAACAAATCCTGCATAATTCAAAATCCCTCATATATCCTCGCTTCCTGCCACAACGGAAGCATCGTCTTACGATGCGAGACGAGAATTTTGGTTTTCTTTGAGACCTGGCGTAGGTTGAAGTTTTAGACATAATTTATTTTTGAAATGGTATCCCTAATAATTTATACATCTCTAATGCTTCATCCCTTGAACGGGCTCTAGTGGTCAAAGTAACTGACAGGCCAAAAATATTTTTAACATCCTCGCCTATTATTTCCGGGAAAACTATATGTTCTCGAATGCCGATTGTCATATTCCCTTTTTCGTCAACGCTTTTTTCAGAAAGTCCCCGAAAATCCCTCGTGCGCGCGAGCGCAACGCTTATTAGTCTTGTCAAAAAATCGTACATGCGCTTCCCCCTTAAAGTCGCGGAATATCCAATCGTCATCCCTTCCCGCGTCTTAAACGAAGCGATTGCTTTTTTAGCCAACCTCGCAACTAGTTTTTGTCCCGTGATCAAAGCCAGATTCTTAGCTATCGCTTCTCTGTCTTTATCTTCCTTCACTCTGCCAACTCCTGTATTTACAGTTATCTTCATAATTTTTGGAACAGCAAGCGGCGACGAGTGATTTCGGCGCTTCATCAATTCTTTAACCACTTCTTTTTTATATTTTTCTTCGAAATTCATAAATCAAAACTCCGCTTTGCATTTTTTGCATATTCGGCGCTTCTCGCTTCCAGCTTCACTAAATCCGACTCTAACCGCCTTCCCGCAATGCGGGCATTTCGGAAGAGCTTTTGCGGCGGCTATCGGCCTATGCGCTTGAATAATACTCCCCTTCTCGCCTGCTTTTCTTGGTTTCTGATGAATCTTTTTCATATTTATATTTTCAGCCAAAATACGCTCTTCTTTAGGGTAAACGTTTAACACTTTAGCCTCGCGGCCTTTATCTTTTCCAGAAATGATCACAACGCTATCGCCCTTTTTTATTCTGACACTTGTCATATTTACCCCGTTAGAAAATCTCTAAAAAGCCAATGCGACCAAAATCGGTTTTCTTTGAGGAAGCTTAATTTTCTTAAAAAGTATTGCATATAGATTTTCTAACGGGGTTTATACAACCTCCGGCGCTAAAGAAATAATTTTCAAAAAGCCGCGATCGCGAAGCTCGCGCGGAACCGGGCCGAAAATAACGCCGCCTTTCGGCTCGTTCCCATCCAAAATTACCACAGCATTTTCATCAAAGCGCAAATATGAACCGTCCGGACGCCTGTATGGATTTCTTTGTCGAACAATCACAGCCCGAAGCACGTCTTTTTTCTTTGCGATTTTGCGCGGTTCCGCTTTTTTTACGGAAACAACAATAACATCGCCGATTTGGGCATATCTGCGGCGCGTACCCCCAAGCACCTTGATACACTGAACTAATTTTGCTCCAGTGTTATCGGCAACATTAAGCATTGATCTTGTCTGAATCATAAAGATTTATCTCAAAAATCCGCTACAGCTTTCCGCTCTAATAACATAACAATCTTCCATCGTTTGCCTTTCGAAATCGGCTTTGTTTCCTGAATTTCCACTCTGTCTCCAATATGAAATTCTCCATTTTCGTTATGCGCCTTAAATCTTTTTGAAATCTTGACATATTTGCCGTATTTCGGAGCCTTCGTGTAGCGCCTAACCAAAACTACAGATGTTTTTGCCATCTTGTCTGAAACAATCTCTCCTATTAAAATTTTTGGCTGCTTATTTCTTTCCATATATTTCCTTTTCGCGGATAATAGTTAAAATCCTCGCAATATCTTTCCTAAAATTCAAAACGGATTTAACGTTTTTGGATTTGCTTCCGGAACGGCCAAAATTTTCTTGCCTGATTTTTGTCCTGTCTTGAAGAAGTAAAGCTTCCAGCTCGGTGACAGATTTCTCCCTTAATTCTTTTAATTTTTTCATCCAGTTAGAAAATTAACACAATAATCCGTCTCGCTAACGGTTCTGATATATTTCAAATTTTATATTTTTATTATTCATGCTTATAAATTTTCTAACGGGATGATGTTAAATTCTTGAAATAATTTTAGTTTTAACCGGCAATTTGGCGCCAGCGCGCTTTAACGCTTCCCGAGCTCTGTCTTGAGGCAAACCGTCAATTTCAAAAATAACTCTACCCGGCTTAACCACAGCGACATAGCCAATCAAATCGCCTTTACCGGCGCCCATTGTAACTTCCGGCGGCTTTTGGGTCAATGGCTGATCGGGAAATATCCTTATCCAAATTTTTCCGCCCTTTTCCAAATATCGAGTCATGGCTTTGCGTGAAGCTTCAATCTGCTGGGAGGTAATACGTTTTGATCCGAGCGATTTCAATCCAAACCCTCCGAAAATAAGCGTGGTGCCCCTGGTTTCAGCTCCCTTAAATTGGCCGCGCAGTCTCTGCCATTTGCGATATTTAACTTTCTTCGGGAAAAAAGGCATATTATTTTACTTCCTGTTTTTTAGTAAATACTTCACCTTTGTATATCCAGACCTTTATGCCTAAATCGCCATAAGGCAAATGGGCGCGCTCGCGCGCAAAATCAATATCGGCTCTAAGCGTCGTCAGTGGAATCTGCCCGCGCTTAAGCCATTCATAACGGGCCATTTCGGCCCCGTCCAGGCGGCCGGATAAGGAAATCTTAACGCCCTTAACATCGCGTGAAGATATGACTTTCTCAATCGTGTGTTTTAGCACGCGCCTGAAAGGCATGCGTTTTTCTAAATCTTCCGCTACCATCTGCGAAACTATCTTAGCGTGCGTTTCAGGCTGACGAATTTCTTCAACGGAAACCTTAAAATTTTTCGGCGAGGAAAGATTAAATTTCTTGGCAAATTTTTGAATTTCATTTTTTAATTTTTCGACTCCCTCGCCTCCGCGGCCTATCAAAATTCCCGGCCTGGATGTCTTTAAAATTATATTGAGGTCATTCTGGCTTCTTTCAATTTCGATCTCGGATACAAACATGCCTGAAAGCCTTTCCGAGAGCCACTCGCGAAGCATGACATCAGACCTCAAATATTCGCTATAATTTTTTGCTCTGAACCAGCGAGATTTCCAATCGCGGATAATGCCTAACCGAAAAGAATATGGATGCACTGAATGGCTCATAATTTTTCAGATAATAAAACGCTAATGTGGCATGTTCGCTTGCGTATTTGATAGGCGCGACCGAAAGCTCTGGGCATAAATCGCTTTAAGGTAGGCCCTTCGTCAACTCTTATTTCTTTCACAAATAGCTCATCTGGCTTTGCGGTATTTTTATTTCTGGCATTAGCTTCGGCCGACGCAAGCAGTTTCTCTAAAATTAGCGCAGCGTCTCTTGGAGTAAACCGTAAATTTCTCTTTGCTTCTAAAAGCGTTTTTCCCCGAATCAAATCGGCAACGCTCCGCACTTTGCGGGCCGATCTGCGGGCATAACTCAATTTTGCTTTTATATCCGCCATAAAATTAATTATTCCTTTTTCTCCTTTGCGGCCGCAGCTTGTGTTATTTCGGTTTCTCTCTGTTTTGCTTCTATTTCCCGCTGCATTTTTCCTCCGTGCCTAGTGAATTTCCTTGTAGGCGAAAATTCGCCGAGCCTGTGTCCGACCATTTCTTCCGTTACAGACACCTGAATAAAATCTTTCCCATTATGAACGCCAAAAATAAAACCAACCATTTCCGGGGAAATCTGGGATGCCCGCGCCCAAGTCTTAACAACGGTTCTGTCGCCCGCTTTTATATTCGAAATCTTTTTTAATAATTTTTGATCCACATACGGACCTTTCTTAAGAGATCTTGTCATATTATTTTCTCCTCTTCAAAATTAAAGATTTGGAATATTTCTTCTTGTTTCTTGTTTTAACTCCCCTGACTCCCTTGCCCCAGCGGTTAATTGGGCGCCTGCGGCCGCGGAGCGCTTTGCCTTCGCCACCGCCGAACGGGTGGTCAACAGGATTCATTGCAGACCCGCGCACGGTAGGACGGATCCCAAGCCTGCGTGAGCGCCCGGCATTTCCCAAATTGATGAGGAAATTTTCTTCTCCGGACACCTGCCCAATTGAAGCCCAGGCAAGATCATTGATTTTTCTCACCTCACCTGACGGCATTTTGATTTGGCTAAACGGCGGATCTTGCGCCAAAACTTCGGCAAAACTCCCGCCAGAGCGGATCAATTTTGCGCCGCCATTGGCATATACTTCTACATTATATATTTGAGTTCCAACGGGGATATTTCTAAGTACAGTTCTATTTCCTCTCTTTATGGGAGCTTTCAATGAGACAATTATTTCATCGTCAACTTTTATTCCAACCGGAAGCAAAACATACCTCCTTTCGCCGTCTTTAAATAAAAGAAGCCCGATAAAACCTGTCCGGTTAGGATCATACTCAATCGATTCAACTCTGGCAGGAATATCTTTTTTATCGAACAAGAAGTCAATATCGCGATAAAGGCGCTTCACTCCGCCTCCTTTGTGCCTTGTCGTAATGCGCCCGAGATTATTTCTTCCAACGC
Source organism: Candidatus Giovannonibacteria bacterium (assembly GCA_023266875.1). Taxonomy (GTDB): domain Bacteria; phylum Patescibacteriota; class Minisyncoccia; order JACPKW01; family UBA11713; genus JAHFOJ01. Next base: position 11,315 of record JAHFOJ010000007.1, read on the forward strand.
CGCGCTTGCGCCCATAGGTCAGAGACTTTAACGGTTCGTTTCGCGTCAAAATTCCCCCGAATTCAATGCCGGTCATTTGTCTTCTTGATGGACTTGTTGGTTTGTATGATTTCATCCCGTTAGAAAATTAACACAATAATACGTTTCGCAAACGGTTTTGATAAATTTCAAATTTTGTATTTCTATTATTCATTTTTGTAGATTTACTAACGGGATCATAAATAATCGCCGCGATCTATATTAACTCAATTTTATGGCCTTTTTCAAGAGAAACTACCGCTTTCTTAAATCCGCTCTTCTTGCCAGCCTTGCCCCGCGACCAAAGTTTTTTATCTCTCGAAGCAATAATATTAACTTTTCTTACTTTGACTCCGTAAAGATCTTCAATCGCGTGCTTAATTTGTGGTTTATTCACATTCTCAAAAACTTTAAACACATACGCCCCTGATTCGTTCAATAGGCCGGATTTTTCTGTAAAATGAGGCGCGTTTAGTATCTCAAAAGCCCTGCCCGATAATTCATTTTTTTCGGCTAATTTCACCGATGCTGGCACATCTTTCTCGACTGTTTTCTTGTTTTTATCAAAAGCTTCTTCGCGGCGCGTCAAAGCTCTGTCAGACGATCGCTTATTTTTAAAAAAATCTAGTAAAGCCATAATATTATTTCTCTTCTTTCCTCCCAGTAGCTAATTCTTTTTCCGCACCCAAAGGCATAAATACAAATTTATTTCTCAAAAGATCAGATGAAGAAACATTTCTTACCTCTTTTACCTCGACATTCGGGATATTGCGAAGCGAACGAAATGTTGATCGATCGGTTTTTAAAAGCAAAACCAAAATATTTGATTTTCTCGCCGCCTGCTCTAAACCTTCAAGCCGAGACACACTTTTAATAAATTCCGCAGCATTTTTTGTTTTTCCGTCAGGAAATTCAATTGAATCAAAAAAAATAATTTCTCCTTCCCTCAATTTCTGGGAGAAAATTGTCAAAATAGCTTTACGGCGCGCTTTTTTGTTTATTTTTTTTAAATAATTTCGATCATTCGTAGGGCCGTGCGTCACGCCCCCGCCAATCCACAATGGCGAGCGGATCGAACCGTGTCTGGCGCGCCCGGTGCCTTTCTGCGCCCATGGCTTTTTTCCTCCGCCTCGCACCTCTGCCCGATCCTTAACTTTTGCCGTATTCGAGCGGCGATTTGACATTTCAGATTCTGAAACTTGGAAGACCAAAGATGGATTCCACGGCAAAGCGAAAACGCTCTCCTCCAATTTTAGAGTCCCGGTTCCTTTGCCTTTTTTGTCGTAAACCTTTACTTCCATAATTAATTTGCGCTTTTGATCTCGATCAGGGCTCCGCGCGCTCCCGGAGTCGCCCCGCTTAAATAAATAAGATTCTTCTCCGTCTCTATTTTTACAATTTTCAAATTTTTGACTGTTACATTTTCGCCTCCCATGCGCCCAGCCATTCGCTTGCCTTTAAGCACGCGCTGCGGCCACGTAGCGCCGATCGATCCTGGCGCGCGTTCATTATGCTTTTGGCCGTGAGTCCTCGGACCCCCAGCGAAATTATGACGCTTGACTACTCCCTGAAATCCCTTGCCTTTGGAGACGCCCCGAACCACAACTTTTTCGCCTTCCTTGAAATTTGAGAGGTCCATTTTATCGCCGACATTTTTGGGATTTTTCATTCTAAATTCGCGCGAAACACTGAAATTTCCAAGCCCTTTAAAGTGCCCTCTCTGTGGCTTTTTTATATTTTTAATTTTTTTCTCCCCCGATCCAACCTGAACCGCCTCATATCCGTCCTTCTCTTTGGTCTTAACTTGCAAAACGACCACAGGTCGAACCCGAAGAACCGTCGCCGGAATGATGTCCCCTTCTTCATTAAAAATCTGCGTCATCTGAATTTTTTCTGCAAGCATGTATGCCATGATAATTTTTATAAAAATTATATAATCTTTGTCTCTTATAAAAAATCCCGGAGATTACCGGAATTTTTTCAAGTGGTAATCCTTAGATGTTCTACGACATTTTAACCTCGATATCGACGCCTGCCGGCAGTGTTAGATTCGTCAATGCATCGATTATCTTGGGCGTAGGGTTCAGGATATCTATTATTCTTTTGTGCACCCGCATCTCAAATTGTTCGCGGGCATTCTTATGAACAAAGCTCGAGCGATTCACTGTGTATCTTCGGATCTCCATAGGAAGCGGAATGGGCCCTGTTATGTCTGCTCCGTATCTCGAGGCCGTGTCCACTATTTGGCGGACTGATGCATCTAAAATTTTATGATCATATGCTCTGACGCGTATCCGTAGTTTCTGCGAATCTTCTGTCTTTGTTTTTGTATCAACCATTTCGCTCTGCTTCTATATTTTTAATGTAATCTTTGATTTGCTTATTTAACTATCTTAGTAACAACGCTCCCGATTTTGTTTACAAAATCGAGGATCCCGACTTCTTTATTATAATTTATAATTGTGCGTCGGGACAGCGCCATATTATTTCAATATTTTCGTTACCACGCCAGCGCCAACCGTCTTTCCGCCTTCGCGGATCGCAAAGCGCAATTTTTCTTCCATGGCCACAGGAGCAATCAACTTAACTTGAAACTTAATCGTGTCGCCAGGCATCACCATTTCTGTTCCGGAAGGAAGCGCAACATCTCCAGTCACGTCAGTCGTTCGAATATAGAACTGCGGCTTGTATCCTGTGAAAAATGGCGTGTGCCGTCCACCTTCTTCCTTGGTCAAAATGTAAACTTCCGCCTCAAATTCTGTGTGCGGCGTAATCGAGCCCGGCTTCGCGATCACCTGTCCGCGCTCAACATCTTCTTTTTTAAGTCCGCGCAAAAGAATCCCGGCATTGTCTCCGGCAATGGCCTCATCCAACTGCTTATTGAACATTTCAATTCCCGTGATAATTGTTTTTGCCGTGTCTCTTATGCCGACGATTTCAATTTCGTCGTTAATTTTAGCTTTTCCACGCTCAACCCTGCCGGTAACCACAGTCCCTCGTCCTTCAATCGAAAACACGTCTTCAACCGGCATCAAAAATGGCTTGTCCACTTCGCGAACTGGTTCTGGAATATATTCATCTAATTGTTTAGTAAGCTCTAAAATTGGTTTCGCCCATTCATCATCTTTTGATTTTGTTTCAAGCGCTTTCACTGCAGAACCGCGAATAATCGGAGTTTTGTCCCCAGGATATTCATATTTTGTCAACAGTTCTCGCACCTCCGCCTCAACCAAATCAATTAATTCTTTGTCATCAACCATATCAACCTTATTTAAAAACACAATAATAGCGGGCACTCCAACTTGTCGCGCGAGAAGTATGTGTTCGCGCGTTTGTGGCATCGGGCCATCAGCGGCTGAAACCACCAAAATAGCGCCGTCCATCTGCGCAGCGCCTGTAATCATATTTTTAATGTAGTCGGCGTGTCCCGGAGCATCGATATGCGCGTAGTGGCGCTTTGCAGTCTCATATTCCGAGTGGTGAAGCGCGATTGTAATACCGCGCTGGCGCTCTTCAGGGGCATTGTCGATTTGGTCGATTTTTTCCAATTTAACCTTATTTCCAGCCATATTCAGGACATGTAAAATAGCCGCCGTAAGGGAGGTTTTTCCGTGGTCCACATGACCGATAGTGCCGACGTTTAAGTGCGGTTTTGTGCGTTCAAATTTTCCTGCCATATGTATGTATTATTGTTATAAATAAAAAAAGCCAATAAAAACCTATTTAATTGAAACTAAATCGGTATTTACCATGTTAATGTAAGGCTTGAATGTAGTCAACCCCTCCCTTTTTCTAAAAAGAGAGGGGTAATTAATAACAAAAAAGGGCCGTTTCTCGATTACTCGAGTCGTGCCCAAATTTATATTTCAGGCTATTGGTGGTTAGCCAGTCCCAGCTGGGGACAAACGCGACTGATGTAGCTTACGGTCTTGAGCCCTAACCCAACTTGGCGTTACAAAATCATGAAGTTCAATTTTCAAATCAACCTCAGTTTGATTCGGCAAACCAGACACTACACCGCAATCTGCACACTTCTTAGAGGCTTTGAGCTGAATGAATTGACCTTCAAGCCAGCGATCCAAATCAGCAGATTCCTCCATAGCCCCCGGCAGCGTCAGGTACGCATTCTCAAATTTACAGGACGGGCACTGAAAGACTGCTTTAACGTAAAAATCAGTTCGACCCCACCTACGAGAATCGTTTTGTTTTGAAACAACCACTTCCCATTTTTTTAGGTACATAAGTCCTCCCTCCTACGCAAAATAGTAGCAAAATATTAAAAAACAAAAAAGGGCCGTTTCCGGTGTCAGGTCGTACCCTTTTCTTAACTCTTCTATGTTGATAATTTGCTTAATCAAATTCGCTAGGATCAATGTCAGGTAGATGAGTATCTGCATGGCCGCCAATATTATAATCTGCGTGTTCTCCTGGACAAACTTCTTGGTGCAAGAGATAAAAATCTATTTCTTCAGAATCCAATATTTCTGGCTCGCGACTGATAATTTCTTCGAATCTTTCACATTCAGTCATTTTTTTTAATCTCCTTGTGCCAAAGGCTGGTACATTAATTCACGATGCTTTCGGAAATGTTCAACAGCTAGCCTCGCCTTCTCTTTTTCTTTATAAACTTTGTCATCAAATATTCTGCTTGTTCGCGAGTTGGCAGTGGGACACGCGAGCCATCAGAAACAGAATTTGTTACTTTCACAAATTTCCGACTTAAGAGTTTTTCAAAAAATTCGCGCGCCCTGTTAGGTAAATTCTTTAATGTGTCCTCGCTCATTCTAATGGAATAGAATCCAGAATGGCTGAAGTCAACTCTATTCCTTGATAGAATCTCACAAAATATTCCGAAATTTTTGCGATTTGAGATTTTCAAAAGAACTCTATTTACCTTCATTAGTAAACCCTCCCTTCTTTGAAAAAAGCATATCAAATTTTGATAAAGATTTCTACCCCAACAAACCAAACAAAAAAGGGGCCGTTTTGGACCCTAAAGAATATTCCGAGACCCGTCGCTCGCGAGCGACGGGGTGAGCGAAATTATTTTTTGCCTTCTTTATTCAACTCCGCAATATTATTCGGCACTTCCTCATAATGATCAAATTCTCCCGATGTCGCTTGCGTTTTACGCAACTGCGACATCGCGGATCCTCGATTTTGTAACCAAATCAAAGATTTGGACAAAATCGGGACATCGTCTATTTCTTGCCTTCCTTAATAAGTTCGGCTACATTGTTTGGGACCTCTTCGTAATGATCAAACTCCATCGTATAACTTGCTCTCCCCTCCGTTTGCGAACGAAGCGCCGTCACATATCCGAACATTTCGGACAACGGAACTTTTGCATCGATAACTTTTATATTCATTCGGTCTGTTATAGATTCGATCCTTCCGCGTTTTGAGTTGAGATCGCCTGTCACATCACCCATAAATTTATCGGGTGTCAAAACTTCCACTTTCATTATTGGCTCAAGCAAAACCGGCTTTGCGCGGCGGCACGCTTCCTGAAGGGCTATAGAGCCCGCGATTTTAAACGCGGCTTCAGAAGAATCCACATCGTGATATGAACCATCATAAATCGCGACCATGAGATCAACGAGCGGAAAGCCCGCAACGATTCCGCGGTCAAGCGCTTCCCTAACCCCTTTTTCGACAGCAGGAATAAATTCCTGCGGCACAAGCCCGCCGCGGATTTCATTTTCAAACTCAAATCCCTTTCCGCGCTCTTGTGGTTCAACTCGAAGCCAAACATGCCCGTATTGCCCGCGGCCACCGGATTGCCGGATATATTTTCCTTCCGCTTCCGCCTTCTGCCTTATAGTTTCTTTGTAAGCGACTTGCGGACGCCCAACATTAGCTTCCACTTTAAATTCGCGCTTCATTCTGTCCACGATAATTTCCAAATGCAGCTCTCCCATTCCGGAAATAATTGTTTCCAAAGTTTCTTCATCTGATTTAATTCGGAAAGTCGGATCCTCTTCGGAAAGCCTACGGAGCGCGATGCCCATTCTTTCTTGGTCTTGCTTAGTTTTGGGCTCGATTCGCATAGATACAACCGGCTCCGGGAACGTAATTGTTTCAAGCCGGATCGGATGATCAGGGTCACAAAGCGTATCGCCAGTTCTGGTATTTTTAAGACCGACGATTGCGCCGATTTCTCCCGCATATATTTCTTTAATTTCTTCACGGTGGTTCGCGTGCATGCGCAAAATTCTCCCGATCCGTTCTTTATCATCATTGTTCGCGTTCAAAACATATGATCCGGCTTTAAGCACTCCGGAATAAACGCGAAAATAAGTGAGCTGCCCAACGAATGGATCAGTTTGCAATTTAAAAGCAAGCGCAGCAAAAGGCGCGTCATCCGTAGGAGGACGTGTAATTTCTTCTTCGGTTTTCACATCGTGGCCCTTAACCGCGGCAAGCTCGCCTGGGCTTGGAAGATAATCTACAACACCGTCTAGCATCAATTGCACAGCTTTATTTTTAAGAGCAGATCCGCAAAAAACAGGAACCAATTTATACTCAATCGTTGCTGCTCGAAGGGCTTTTCTCAATTCCGGCTCGGTAATTTCTTTTCCCTCAAGATATTTTTCCGTAAGCGCGTCGTCGGACTCTGCTATTTTTTCAACCATGATGTGCCGCCATTTTTCTGCCTCGTTTTTCATTTCCAAAGGCAAATCTTCGGTTATAATTTTCTCGCCGTGTTCCCCTTCGAACTTAACTGCCTTCATTCGCATCAAATCAATCACGCCAACATGATCTCCCTCGTGGCCAATTGGGATTGTCACTGCAACCGCGTTAGGAGTCAGCCGCTCCCAAATTGACTTTAAAGAATGTTCAAAAGACGCGCCCATGCGGTCAAGTTTATTTATAAAGCAAATTCGCGGGACTTTATATTTATCAGCCTGCCGCCAGACGGTTTCCGACTGCGGTTCAACTCCGGCAACTCCGTCAAAAACCACAACGCCGCCGTCGAGCACTCGAAGGGAGCGCTCCACCTCTACTGTGAAATCCACGTGGCCCGGCGTGTCGATTATATTGATGCGATATTCGTTTTTCTTATCCTTTGGCAAATAAGTCGGCGTCCAAAAACAAGTTGTCGCGGCCGAAGTAATTGTAATTCCGCGTTCTCTTTCTTGTTCCATCCAGTCCATCACCGCCTCGCCCTCGTGAACCTCGCCAATTTTATGAGAAACGCCGGTGTAAAAAAGCACCCGTTCGGAAACAGTTGTTTTCCCTGCATCTATGTGCGCGATTATTCCAATATCGCGCACTCTATCAAGAGGATATTCTCGTGCCATGAAAATTTACCAAGCAAAGTGGGCAAACGCTCTGTTTGCTTCCGCCATTTTGTGAGTATCTTCGCGCTTTTTCATTGCAGCACCCTCGCCTTTGTATGCCGCCAAAATTTCTTCAGACAATTTATATGCCATCGGCTTCCCTTTTTTCGCGCGCGCGGCCGCCAAGAGCCACCGAAAAGCGAGCGCATTTTTTCGGTCAGCTCGGACTTCGCGAGGCACTTGGTAAGTCGCCCCTCCGACTCGGCGCGACCTGACTTCAAGAACCGGGGAAACATTGGAGATCGCTTTTGTTAAAATAGCAAGCGGCTCATCATTTTTCATTCTGGATTTAAGCTCGTCCATCATTTGGTAAACCACATTGCGGGCGGTTTGTTTTTTCCCGTCATACATTAAATGATTAATGAATTTCTCCACCAATTCAGACTGATATTTTGGATCCGGCTCAAGATGAAATTTTTTCTTCGCTTTTCTTCTCATGTTTTAAATTCTAATATCCTAATTACCATAGCCTAAAACCTATTTCGGACGTTTAGCTCCGTATTTTGACCTTTGCTGTTTCCTGTTTTCAACGCCTGTAGTATCTAAAACTCCGCGGACAATATGATATCTAACTCCCGGCAAGTCCTTCACTCGTCCTCCGCGCAGAAGCACAACAGAGTGCTCCTGCAAATGGTGCCCCTCGCCCGGAATATACGCGGTAACTTCCATGCCGTTAGTCAGACGAACGCGCGCGACTTTTCGCAAAGCCGAGTTAGGTTTTTTTGGAGTGGTTGTGAAAACTTTCGTGCAAACACCTCTTTTGAAAGGAGAGGGATAAAAAACAGGCCGATTTTGGAGCAAATTAAAACCGCGTCCCAAAGCAACCGCTTTTGACTTCTTTATTATTGGGCTCCGCCCTTTCCTTATTAATTGCTGTATTGTCGGCATATAAAAATCATCCTTACGGACGATGAAAAAAGTTTAACAAAATACCGGCCAAGAGTCAAACAAGCTATCAGCTTGAATATTATATACCCAAGGAGGTGCCAACAATAATGAAATATACAAAATTTGTTATTACAGGAAGGAAAAAAAAAGCAAAAAATAAAGCAATAATCAAACCGCCTCCTCCAAGCTGCATAAATAATTGACTGGCTCTCGGGAATAAATCTGCTAAAACTTTGGCCCCATCGAGTGGTGGCAAAGGAATGAGATTAAAAAAGGCTAACGCAATATTAATATAAACAATTATTCCTAAGAAACCTAGTAGATTTACACCAAGAAAGCTTGAGAAAAATGGAGATAATCTTAAAAATAATCCCAGAATTATTGCAATTAATAAGTTTGTTGCGGGCCCAGCAAGCGCTACTTTTAGAGAGCCATATTTCGGGTCCGATAGATTATATGGATTATAAGGAACTGGACGCGCCCATCCTATAAAAAATCCACCAGCAAATAATAAGAAAAGCGGCAACAACACAGTCCCGAAAAGTTCCATATGAACAATGGGATTCAAGGTTAATCTTCCGGCGTATTTCGCGGTAGGATCGCCTAAGCTTTCTGCAATAAAGCCGTGGGCATATTCATGAAAAACAGCCGAAAACACTATGACAAAATATAAGAATAATTTCACTATGACCTCTTCCATACAAATTCTTTAACGCTTGTATTTAAGACTCAATAATTATATACTATCTCAATCGCAATTAAAATAATCATACATGGCTAAATCATGTCCAATCTGCAACAAAGGATCGCAAATCTCGGGAACCCGGGTGCTTTTGCGCGGAAATTATAACCCGACCAAAAAATCGCGAAAATATCCGAATCTGCAATCGGTTCTTTTGCCGAACGGCGGCCGGATGACAATCTGCACTTCGTGCCTCAAACAAGGCCGCCATCTTACGCTCAAAAAATAAATTAAATTTCTAAATAAACTTTAAAAAGTATAAAATGGAATATAGTCTCCTTTTTATTTTGTAAAGTTAAAACTAATTATTATCCGCCCATAGCTCAGTTGGTAGAGCAGCTCCCTTTTAAGGAGAAGGTCGTAGGTTCGATCCCTACTGGGCGGACAGAACGCCGAATTTAAAATATGTATACCTTTTTCAGCCAGAGGCTTTTCCGCCGACCGGCGGATTTTTTTAATGTATAATAAAGTCAATGGGGGCGCTTGATTTCATAGCTGATTATTTTGCTTGGCACTACTCCGAAGCAATTAAAGACCTCTTAGAAATAGAGAAAAATTTCATGCGTTTTGCCTATCATCTTTTTTCCATGCCCCTTCTTTTTAAAACTCTTTTTGCCCCAATATTCCGCCTAAATGAAAAGCGCAAGCTCGGATTCGACCTTGAGGCCGCGTCCGAACGATTTATAGTCAACACAATAATGAGAATCGTTGGATTTTTTGTGAGACTCATTTTTTTGGTTCTGGGCGCAATAATTGAAATTATTTTGGCGTTCATCTCAATCCCTATTTTATTGTTTTGGCTTCTTGCCCCAATGGCAGCAATTATTTTATTTTTTGCAGCTTTATTTTATTTAATATAATGGCAAGAATAAATCGGGAATTCAGGAAAAATAAATTCGCAAGCGCTCTTTTCATTGATCAACTTTTTTCAAGTAGGGCGCGGAGGGTCGCCGCCCTTTTGTTGAATGTTTTCATCATCTTCCCGGCATTTGCGCTTTTATATAAATATATTGCGGAAAACACAACCATTCTGCCGATACCTTATGTGATAAACAGCTCCGTATTCGCCGGAATGATTTATTTGGCATTATCACTCCGATTTGTAGAGGCAGGCATTGATTGCTTCATCAACTCAAAAACTTACGATAAAAATGGCGATCAGGCGGGCAAAAACTTTTTTGCGCGCTTGAATTATTATGCTTCTGAGATAATTTTTTATAGTTTGCAAGAATCGGGAAACGATCCTTCGGCAATTATTGGCGCCGCAAGCAAAACAAAAACTGGTTTAGCGATACTTCTTCGAATAGGATTTAATCAAAAAGAATTTCAAACGCTAGAAGAAAATCTGAATGCCGAGAAGATTGCGAGTACAGAGCAATTTTTATCTTCCTTAAGTATTGCCGTCAAAGATGGATTATGCATTAGCGCCGGCCATATTTTCGTCAGTCTTTACAGGCAAAGCGAACAATTTAGAACCGCCGTCATAAAAAAGAATTTATCTGAAGATGATTTATTTGAAATAGCCAGCTGGGCCGAAAAAACAAGCGCCAAAGAAGACATGGATCGCAGATTTTGGAGATGGGAAGTGCTAGGACGTGTCCCCGGATTTGCAAGAAATCTAGCATATGGAGAAATCTATTTATTAGAAGAACACGCCCGCGAACTAAGAGAAGAAGCAGAATCAGAAAAACACGACCTGATTGGGCGCGCTCGAGAAATTGAATTATTGGAGTCGGCTCTCCTAAAAAATGAAGGGGCAAATATCGTTTTAATCGGCGAGCCCGGATCCGGCAGGCACGCAGTGCTTTCAGGACTTGTAAAGATGATCTCGGGCGGAAAAATTTTTCCGGAACTAGAACATAAGCGCGTCTTCGAGCTTGATGCCGAATCGCTCGTGGCATCCGCAAAGACTAAAGGCGAGATTGAAGAATTAATTATCCGCGTGTTTAATGAAGCAGTGCGAGCCGGAAACATTATTTTAGCAATAGATAATTTCCCTGAATTCACCCGCTCGCTCGCATCGTTCTCAATCAGCGCATCAGAACTACTGGGGCCATATCTAGGCCATTCCTCAATCCACATCATCGCCTTGGCGGATAAATTAGGAGCGCGGCGCACTCTTGAAACAGAAGCGGGGCTCATGAAATTCTTTGAAAAAGTGGAAATTGCGGATCTAGATCAAAAAACCCTCACTGAAATTTTAGAAAACATCACGATCGAATACGAAACACGCTCGCAAAATATTATTCTTTTGACATTTGCAGCTCTCAAGAAAATAAGCGAGGGTGCTCTAAATTATTTGGTTGAAGGCGGAGTGATAAAACGCGCGATCGAACTTATAGAAGAAACGATAAATGAAGCGCGGCTCAAAAACAAAATTCCCGCAGGGGAAGAAATTGTTCTTGAAATTCTTTCAAGAAAAACAAAGATGCCCTTGGGAGAAATTAAGGAAGACGAAAAAGAAAAATTGCTCGTTCTTGAAACGCTGCTTGAAAAAAGAGTTATTAATCAAAAAGAAGCGACTTCAAAAATCGCGGCCGCCATCAGGCGCGCCAGAGCGGGCATTCGTAACACCTCCCGCCCAATAGGATCATTCCTATTTTTGGGGCCAACCGGAGTTGGTAAAACGGAAACCGCGAAAACTCTCGCGGAGGTGTATTTTGGAAATGTAGACGCGATGACCCGCTTTGACATGTCTGAATACCAAGGCGAAGACGGACTTACGCGATTAACCGGGTCTTTCGAAAAAAACGAGCCGGGCATTCTTGCTTCGCGGATGAAAGCAAATCCATACGGATTGCTTTTGTTCGATGAATTTGAAAAAGCGAATGAAACCGTCCGCAACCTTTTTTTGCAAATTCTTGATGAAGGTTTTTTTTCAGATTACACGGGCTCAAGAATTAACATGCGAAGTGCGATTATTATCGCAACCTCAAACGCCGGTTCCGAACTCATCTGGCAGATGGTTCAAGCTGGAGAAAACCAAGTCGAGTTGGATAAAAAAATAAGCGCCCATATCCGAGAAAAAAAGATTTTAAGCCCTGAACTTCTGAACCGCTTTGACGCAGTAGTGATTTTCCGCCCTTTGGCATCAGACGCGCTCCTAAAAATTTCACGAATTATGCTGCAAAATCTGCAAGAACGGCTGAAAAAACAAAATTTTATGCTCGAATTATCTGATCCGCTTATAACGGCCGTAGCCCAAGGCGGATATGACCCTTCTATGGGAGCGCGTCCGATGCAGAGATTCATCCAAGATAAAATTGAGAAAATAATTTCCGAAAAAATTATCAAAGGCGAAATCGCCCCCGGAAAAACATTTTCTTTTTCCGCAGAAGATTTAAAATAAAATTATGTCGGGCTGCGGGGAATTGAACCCCGGCTACAAGACCCCCAGCCTTGCGTACTACCTCTATACTACAGCCCGATTTGATAATTTAAGCCGCATGACCGTGCTTTGCGAGAAGTATTTTTGCTTTCTCAACAACTTCATTCAGAGGCACGAAACCGAAATAAATAAATTCGTCTGCTCCAAGATCCAGCGCTTTTTTGTCGTCACCAGGGCGATTTAGATGCGAACTGACTATGATTGGCAACTCGGCAGTCGGCGGAAATTTTTTTAATTCGCCTATCAGATTAAATCCGTTAATCATCGGCATGTCAATTCCAGTAATAATCAAATTCGGCTTCTCGCTTTTAATTTTTTCTAATCCTATCTGCCCATTTTCAGCCTCAAGAACCTCGAACCCCTCAGATCGAAATTTTTCGGCATACACCTGTCTCTTAAAACTGTTATCGTCAACTATTATGATTTTACATTTCCTTTCAATCACCGATCTTACTCCCCTTCATTTTTATTTTTTTTGAACGGCGCGTTTGTAAAAAACCATCTGACGGTTTTAGTTCCAAAATAGGTTGCTAAAAAGAAAGTTAAGGCTAAAATCTGATTTACCGCAAAGAATGCGTTTATCGCTCCGAATTGTTTATAGGCATGTATTGACTTATACTCAAATATCAAAAATGCCGCTGCTGAAATTAATGTATCAATTAATATCACAAATCTTTGTCTCGGCGTAACAAAGCCAGCAAGAAATGAAAGAGTCAGAATCGCCAAAATCGAAATAAATATCGGCTCATCAATCAAATCAGAAAAAAACGGCAGACTGCCCAACATAATCACGCCGCTTGTAATCATAAGCATCCTAAGCGTATCACCGTAATAATGAGGCGCAAGAGATGGCGGGAGAATTATCTTCTCGCGAAGCTTGTCTGTTTCGTATGAAAACGACATCATATTATTGGTCGAATTAAACGATAAACCCAGACTACGCTAACTTACTCACATATTAGCATATTTCGAGCTCTTGCGTCCCTACCCCGACTCGAACGGGGATTTCAGCCTTCGGAGGGCTGTGCTCTGTCCAATTGAACTATAGGGACAAATTAAGTGTGCCTATCCGCGAGCACAAACGCTCCAAACGAATAGGGTTTGATCACCGCTTCGAATCCATGCCCTTTGACCATGCCCACAACAGCGTCAATCAAATCTTTTGTCGGGCCGTTTAATCCTACGTCCAAGTGTACGGAAATTTTGCCGTCCCAAAAAAAGTCATCGCCCAAATATTCGCGAAGCCGCGACCTTAATTCCTGTGTAAAAGTAATAGAATACATGGTTTCTTTATAAATCCGGTCGCGAAGCGTTTTCATCGGAACTTCTTCCGAGCGCGTCCAATAATATCTTCCGCCGTTTCCAACGCGCAAAATGCCGACCGCCGTCACAAAACGCACCTCGGAGGCCGCTTTGGAATCGGTACCTACAACAATTTTATATTCCCGCTCGGGCTTTTCATTTATAAAGGAGACTAACTCAAAAACCAGCTCATCAAAAGTAATCGTGCGCGTATTTGAAAAAAATCGGACGCTTTCCGACATTTAGATAAGTCTCCCCTGCAAATCGGCTTCTGTGTTATAATTATTCAAAGTCAGCTTCGCTTTAAGAACGCGGTCAATTTTAAAAACTCTAAGCCCGCCTCGCAAATGGCAAAAGCCCTCGAATGAATCGGGCCCGATATCATATATATCCACGAGCCGCGTGTTGCGAAGCGTGTTGGAAGATTCTGCCGCGCGAGTTATGTAGTCAATTTCTACAGATTTTCGCGCGCTAAGCGCCTCATTCAAAACCTGTCTCACGTTCTGGGCTTCATCCATTCGCCATTTAACCGGAATAGAAATTTTATCCATTTGATCCCGTGAAAAAAAAGTTACATAACCGTTTTTCTTTCCAAATTCATAAAGATCCCGAGTCAGGCGGACGTCATCTGTGCAATAATTTTTAATTTCATCAATTTTCCCCTCGCGAAACCACTTGATCGCATCAAGCCCATGCGCGGATTTTTTCGCGTTAATGGTAGTCTGGCATAAGTTGTCCAAGGATACCCTAAATCCGGCATTCGCGACAACCTCGTCCATCAAATCAAGAGTCGGCAAAGTTTTCGTATCAATCTTTACATATGGCGCAAGCACCGGATAGTCGAAATGTCTGATATTAAAACCTATAACTAAATTTGCCTCGCTAAGCATTTTTTCGAAGTGCCCTAGATCTTTTTCTTCAAAGGAAAAAAATTTGTCGCGGTTATAAGAATATGCCGAAAGAATAGAAACGCCGAGCAAATCAAATTTATCACGCCCTCCGACTTCAGCAAATTCTTTTTTGGTTTCTAGGTCAAAAACGATCGTGTCCATAAATTAAAAAGGAAGATCTATTGAATACGCGCCCGCGCCAAGAAAAATAAGCGAAAGCGCTATGGCTAGCAGCGCTAAATCAAATTCATAACCGTCCACAAATCCACGCTTATACTTAACTTTCCAAATAGCGACAAGCATATCTATCGAAATCAAAATGGCGACGGGCTGGACAAAAAATCCTATCAAAAGCAGACTGCCGCCTCCAAATTCAACAAGACCCACAACCCAAACCCAAAACTTCGCCGGCTTAATTCCAACCGATTCAAAAAAGGCAACGGTTTCAGGAAAATTCTTGAAAAGTTTTGGATAGCCGTGAGCTATAAATACAGCCGCCAATACAAGACGCAAAATGAGGGGAGCAAATTCAGAATAATACAAAAGTAGAGGAAATAAATTGACCATTGCCTCCATTATATATATTTAGGCAAAAAAAAGAAGGGCTTGGATAATTCCCAAGCCCGACTTATGTTCTCGTCGAGAGCTAGCTATTTATTCAGCTTGGTCAACCCAAGCCAAAAGCGATACCGCTTGCTTCTGGGTAATATGTGAGCGAAAGAGTCGTATATCTCTTCTTTTGTGATAGTCTTGTCATCTTTCGCCACACCTCTCAAAACCTTATTGGCTTTTGAGCTTCGCCCCAGTTCGCGAACGATCGCCTTATTAGCCGCAACTCCGTTTTCAAAAAGCGATGCTTGCTCTCGATCACTTTTTAACTTCATGTCGATCCCCCTTAAATCTTGAATTCTTTAATTATACCTCTTTCTATATATATTGTCAAACCGAATAAATAATGATATTATTAGCCAATGCCTAACGAGAAAAAAAGTGCGAATGGTGGGGGCGGTGCTTTTTCCGGAGACGCTGGAATATTTTTGTTTTTAATAATCATTGCCGCGCTTGCGATATCCGTTAAAGGATCAAATCTTTCGCAAAAAAATGGGATTAATATTGGATCGCCCACTTCCGTCGGAACAGTTGAAGACAATATTTCAAAAAAAAATAAGCCGTCGAGTTTCTTGTCATCAAACAGCGCACCTAATTTCCAAAGCGGGCAATCAAGTGCTCAAACTGCTTCCGCACCGGAATCGAGTTTTATGATCTTTGAATCCAGCGCCAGAAACGCGGACCCAAACCAAGAATATATTGATATATACGCCGTCATAACAAACGGGAAACCCGTGCCAATGAGCAGCTGGACAGTTGAAAATTCAAAGGGAAATAAATTTATAATTGGCGGCGCGAGCTATCTCGCCCGCGCCGGAGAAATAACTTCCGAGTCAGGAATTTTACTCGCTCCGGGAGAAATACTCCATATTATAACCGGAAGTTCGCCTCTCGGGTTTAATTTTCGCACGAATATATGCACTGGATATTTCGACCAATTTCATAATTTTTATCCATCCCTTCGCGAAAATTGCCCGCGACCCGAAACTGAAAATTCGGCTCAAAATCTGGACAATGTTTGCTATAATTTTTTGAAAAATTTCCCCAGATGCCGCACGCCAATTAATGTTGCGAACCAAACTACGCTTGACTGTCAAAATTACGTAAATCAAGAATTAAGCTACACAAAATGCGTGGATACTCATAGAAATGATAAGGATTTTTGGGGGAATGAGTGGTATCTGTATCTTGGCCGAACTTCAGAGATTTGGAAATACGAAAGGGAAACCGTCACACTCCGCGACCAAGCCGGAAAAATCGTGGCTAGTTATTCGTATTAAACCCGCAAAAACTTTTTATAATTCCGATTTATAAAAAAGAAAAACGAGCCATTCCGCAAAAGCGAAAAGGCTCGTTTTCAAAGAACCAAAGCTCAATCTAGGCTAAGCGACTAAGTGCCTAAGCACTATTCGTCGCTGAAGCCGAAGAAAGCATTGTGGCCGAACCAGACATGCTCAAAGGAGCCGAGATAGAAGCTGAAATGGCCATTCGAGTTGACTCTCACGTGCGGGACCGGGTGGTAACCGTCCAGAAGCGGGAGTGTTTCTTTCTCATCGAAAGAAGCATACCAATAACTTCTTGGTAACAAGAAACCTTATTTCAATGCTTTTTGGCCAGTTCAAACAGCGCTATCCCTGCGGCAACCGACACATTCAACGATTCTTTTTTGCCCAACATTTGGATTTGAATAATCTTATCGCATTTTTTGAGTATATCCGGTGAAAGTCCTGTCACTTCATTTCCCAAGATTAACGCTAGTGGAAAACGGGGCTTAAATTTCCGGTAATCAATTGCGCTCTTTGATTGTTCTAGCGCTATAATCCGAACTTTTTCTTTTCTAAGCCGCGCGATTAAAACTGCGATAGATCGCACTTTCTCGCGCGCAAGATATTTTTCAGCTCCGAGCGCGACTTTGGAAATTTTTTTACGATAATTTCCAAATTTGTCGGTCGGCGAAGGCGTGTAGCCAGTCAGATAAATTTTTGAGACTCCGGCGGCGTCCGCCGTGCGAAAAATCGAGCCGACATTATATAGGCTTCTTATATTATGGAGAATTAGAAATTTTTTGCGCCTCAAACCCAAAATTATTGCGCCTTGTTCAAAGGAGGGAAAAATGCCGGATCAATTGTGCGCTCAAAACAGACGCGCCCTTGGTCGTGATCCCAATTTTCAGTGCCATACGGGCCTGCGGGATAAGCAGATTTAGTCATAATTCTTGAGTTTTCCCCTCCGCGGCTCGGCTTTGAAAAATTTGCGCACAATTTAAAATTCAAATTTCCGGTTTTCTCATAAATATATTCGGCCTGATTTTCAGGATCTTTTGGAGGAATAAAACCTGTAATGCTGTTTTTTAACTCCGAAAGATTTTGCGGTAATTTTTGTTTTGCCTGCCAGAAATTCACCACCTGTTCCTGAATATTCTGCAAATCAGACACACGCTCGTCGTCAAACCTGTATGCCCGCTCAAGCGCCGGCGAGCCAACGATGAAAAACCCGCCGACAATTGAAACCGCAACTGCGACAATTGAACCCCATGTAATTGCCGTCATAAACCAAGGCCTTGGTTCAGCGCCGCTCTTTCGGACATCCCAAAGATAATAGATAAATACCGCGGCAGCGGTCAGAAGAACCGCGAGCACTTTGAGCAAAAAACGCGTCGTAAATTCTCCTTGCAGAAGATTATAAACAAGCGCAACTAAATCGCCGATCATAATTAGCGCGGCGAGAAAAACAGTGAAGTAAATGAGCCAGCGTCGCGATTTCATCTCGCGTTTTTCTGGCACCTTGGCGTAGCCGCGATTCAAAAACCATACCGACCAAGTGTAAACAGGAAAAACAACGATCAAAATAGAGATCGCCCAGCGAATTGAACTATAAACTCCCGAGATATAATAGTAATTCGATTCAAGCGGATCTGGCAGAAGGACATTCACATATTGGAATATAAGAGAAATAAAACTCCCCACCGCCACATAAAGAGTGATGATAGATAAGAGATGGAGAAAAATATCTTTGGGTCCAGTTTTTTGTTCCATATTATTTGATCTGATAGATTACATTCACATTAACAACAACTTCGTTCTCGCCTGTCGGGACCGCGGGAGGTGCAGCTTTGGTAGCCACATCTCCTCCCATACCATAGCCGTAAAAAATCGGCGGGGGCATCGCGCCTGATTCCGAAAATCCAACTACCTTGCCTAGGCGCACGCCTAATTTTGAAGCAAGCTCTTCTGCTTTTTTCTTTGCATCTTCAATGGCCTTAGTTCTGGCTTGGGCTTGCGTTGCCATCGGATCTTCGGTGGTAAACTCCAAATTGCCGACCTGGTTTGCTCCGGCCGTCGACGCATCAGTTATAATCGATCCGATTTTGGCGAGATCCCGAATTTTAACGTCGAGATTTTGCGAAACCTGATATCCGCGAAGGCGCGATTTGCCTTCATTATAATCATATTGCGGATAAATAGAATAATTCGTGGTCTTAATATCTTTTTCTTCGACTCTGTTTTTCTTTAATGACTCAAAAATTTTATTGATGCGCTCGGTCGCATCGGTTTGGGCTTTTTCAACTGTGGCCGACTCAGTCATAACCGCAAGATTGATTTTCCCGATATCCGGCTTAACAAAAACTTTCCCCTCGCCTGTAATCGAAATAGTCGGAGAATTTAGATCGGTTTTCCCAAGATCGCGGATAACCTCGAGCGATTTTGTTGCAAGAAAAATCGCAAGCAAAACTCCTACAAGGACTACTATCTTTCTTTTTGTGTAATGCCCGTGACCGCAGGAACAAGATCCGTTACCCCCTAGATTATTATCGCCTTTATCGCCTTCGTTTTTATACATATTATTAAGATATCTTAGTTTATAAAGATATTGAGATCATATAGCTTCTAGGCTATTTTTTCAACTTTTTTAAGTTGAGCTCTTAAAGCAGCTAGAATTTTGACATTAGATGAAAATGAAGTAACATACCTAAAATTCTTTACAAAGAAAGGAACTTAAAATGAATGGCGAGGCAAGACAAATACTCATCATCGACCTCGGAGGCCAATACGTTCTTCTGATAAACCGTGTATTACTTGAATTGGGCGTGCAACCAAAAATTCTTCCGCCAAACGAAGCCGGAGAATATCTCAAAAAAAATTCCGTGAAAGGCATTATAGCTTCTGGAGGCGCAGCCAGCGTGTCGGATCCGGACGCTCCGAAGATTCCGGAAAATGTTTTCAGGTGCAAGGCGCCGGGGCTTTTTATCTGTTTGGGCGCCCAGCTTCTCACAAAACACTTCGGAGGAAAAATCGGACGCATCCGCGATAAAATAGAATACAGCCGGAGCATTTTAGAAGCCGACATCACATCTCCGCTTTTCGCCGGTTTGGCTATTTCGAGTGACGTCTGGACTAGCCATAGAGACAGCATCTTGGAGGCACCTGGAGATTTTCGCGTAATCGGAAATAATCATGAAGGCGGGATTCAAGCCATAGAACACCAAAAAGAGTCTATTTGGGGACTGATTTTTCATCCGGAAGTCGAGCAAACAGAATTCGGTCACATGATCTTTCAGAACTTCTTAAGAATATGCGGCGCCGCGAAAGATTGGTCGCCCGGGGACACCATATCAACATTGCGGAAAGATATATCCGACCAAATTCCAAAAAATGCCGGTGCACTTCTCGCTCTATCCGGAGGGGTTGATTCAACTGTGGCTGCGGTAATAGCAAAGTCGGTGCTTGGAGATCGGCTAATTCCCATAACGCTCGACACAGGAGGTCTTCGTGAGGGCGAGTTAAAAGAAATAATTGAGACATCGAATCTTATTGGGTGCCCAACACACGTACTTAAGTCAAGAGGCGCATTTCTTCGGGCGCTTGGGAATAAGATGGATCCGGAGAAAAAGCGGAAGGCCTTCCAAAGGACATATTTTTCTATCTCGGAAGCCTACGCCGGAACGTTAGACCCAAAGCCGAAGTTTTTAATTCAAGGCACGACAGTACCAGACGTGATCGAATCAGCCAGAGTTGGCGAGGCAGTCAAAATTACAACTCACCACAACGTCGGCGCCAAAACAAAGTTTAAGCTGATCGATCCTCTCCGAAATCTATTTAAACCGGAAGTTCGGGCGCTAGCCAGAATGCTTGACCTTCCGGAAGAAATTTGTGAGCGCGAACCATTTCCCGGACCCGGTGGATACTGCAGAATTTCATGGATGCCCGTGACAAAAGAACGGCTTGATGTTTGGCAGTGGGCTCAGGCGCAAGTTGACAAGATAATCTCGAGATCGCTCTCTCAAGGAGGGGTTTCGCAGAAGATGGCTAATCTCCTGCCGAAGGCCAGAGGAGTAAAAGGCGACGGACCTAGCTTCGGCTATTGCGTTTCAGTTCGGGTAGTTCTTACTTCCACATTCATGACAGCCAAAGGCGTAGAACTGCCGTCAGAAATCAAACGCGAAATCAGGCGCGAGCTTACAAAACACCCAGCGATTGGCGGAAATATATTTTTCAACGAGAGCGACAAGCCACCTGCCAAAATCGAGCTTGAATAAGTTCCGAGGTTCCATCTCAAAAAACATGAGATGCACAAAAGAAGCCCAGCCAGTTCGGTTGGGCTTCTCTCTTTTTTTCAGAAAAAAATTCAGAATTGCTAGTTATGATAAGGCATTTCTAAAACGCGAAGCCGGCCAACATCTAATATCATTATTCGATGTTGGCCGGCAATTTTGGCGAGGGAGAAGATTTGACAGGACCAGTCTGCTTAAGCGGAGCTTTTTGGGTATCAAAAATATTTCTACCCCATGAATCCGGATTTAGTAAATAAATTAGTAAGCAAACTAGAGCGAAAAATATTAGCAAGATAACTTGTTTGCCGAATTCAAACTCCGGACCCCTCGTCCTCTCTCGATCTTCCCCCAATTCTAAATTGTCGCGCTCCATTTGATCACCTCCTTTTACAGCGCAAATGTTCTTCTATTTGGAGTTTAGTATGATTTTTTTTATCTGTCTATAGTTTTTCCACTTCTTCGCGAACTATTTTTCTATCATCCCATGCCAGCTTGCTTCCGTTCGGACCCATGATCCACGGCTCAGCTCCTTTCCCCGTGATGATAACCACATCTCCCGCTTTCGCTGACTTGAGCGCGCGCCTGATTGCGACTCTCCGATCTAGAATTTTCTCAAAATTATGCGAGCCTGCGACTTCGTTCATTATTTTCATCGGGTCTTCATCATATGGATCTTCATTGGTAACAATAACTTTTTTGCCAAATTTTGCGGCAATATCCCCCATGATTGGACGTTTCCAAGCATCTCTCCCGCCGCCTGCCGCGCCAAAAACGCAGATCAAATTTTTCTCGCCTTCGGCGTAGAGAGTTTCATAAACTTTTTCCATCGCTTTTGGGATGAAAGCGTAATCCACCAAAACTTTAAAATTTATCCGTCCGCCAGCTGGCGGATCTATCCACTCCATCCGGCCGGGAAGCCCGGCCAAGCCGGATAGCGCCTTTTTGGAAACCTCGAGCGAAATACCTTCGCGGCGCGCGAATGCCATGGATGCAACCGCGTTCATTTTATTAAAGTCACCTGTAATCTTAAGTTCGAGGCCGGCCGGATAATCGCTCGCGACAAAAACTATTTTTTCCTTGGGAGCAATTTTATAGAAATATTCGAAGTTCGGATCATCTCCGTTTAAAATCGCGAGCGGAGCTATTTTGAACAGTTCTGCCTTAGCCGCGCGGTAATTTTCAAATCCTCCATGCGATTCTAAATGTTCTTCCGACAAATTCGTAAAAATCGCCGCGTAAAATTTAATAAATTTGTGGCGCGACTGCTTAATGCCCTCCGAAGTCATTTCCAAAAATACGTATTCGCAACCAGAATTTGTCGCACGGCGCAAAAATCTTTGAACGCGAAAACGCCCAGGCGTTGTCATTTTGAGCATGTTCTGTTCAAGTTCGTTCAAAATTCGAAAATTGAGACTATTTATCGTCGCTGATTTTATGCCCGCATCGCTAAAAATTTTAAAAAGCATCTCGGCTGTGGTGGTTTTCCCCGATGTGCCGGTAATACCTACCACTTTGAGGCGGCGTGAAGGAAATCTGTAAACTATCGCGGCGAGCAACGCCAGCTTCCAATGATAAATCGGCTGGAGAAAATTAAAAATGGCCCTCGGAATAAAGCGCCTAACAAATCTCAAGATATTATCTGCCATGTCCACCGCCTAAAATCTTAAGCGCGGCCTTAACACGCTCGGATGTTCCTGTAACCTTCACGGGCACGCTTGAAAGCGCCTCACGCGCCTCGCGAAGTCCATATCCCAACGACTCAAGCGCGTCAATCGCGTCTTTCTCTTCCGAAAGCGCCCCAGCATCCATTTCCGATTTGCCGAATTTTTCGCGAAGCTCAACCATAATTTTCTCCGCGGTTTTCCGTCCTATGCCTGAAACTTTGGTCAAATAAGACAAATCGCCAGTCGCAATCGCGCGACGCAAAGTATCCGCCGGGACTGAATTTAAAATTCCGAGCGCGGTTCGCGGGCCCACTCCCGGCACGTTAATCAAAGTCTCAAAAAGTTCCAGTTCGTTTCGTTCTTCAAAACCGAATAAATCGAGAATATCTTCCCTGACGTGCTGATGCGTCCAAAGTCTCACTTGCCCTTCTTTTTTAGCCAATTTTCGCAAAGTCTCCGCGGTCGCGAAAATTTTATATCCCACGCCAGCAGCTTCTATTATAATGTAGCGCTCCGCTATGAATTTAACTTTACCTTCAAGCGAACCAATCATGAATATATCGTAGCGTATCTTTGGCTCTCTTTGTAGGTTTGCTTTTTTCGTTTATATAAGCTAAAAATAAATCAAAGATCTGCCCCAAGGAGGAGATTATGGGAATATCTTTTTCTGATGAAACACTGCGCTTGCTTCAAGAAAGAAAAATCAGCCTAAGAGAAGTTGCGGATCAAGGTTCTTTAAATTATTACATCGCAAGTTATGCGCTTCATCGAAAGCACAATCTTTATTTGCGAAGAGGGCGCATGCCAATTACTGCCAAGTATGGCGGTAGTATTGAGCTATACCGCCAGCACTATAATGCAATTAACGGCGAAGGAGCATGGGAAAAATTTTTAGAGCTCACTAGAAAAAATAGCTTGCAAGTAGTAAGTATGTTGATGGGAATCTCTCGCGCGCGCGTAGGTCAGCTTATTTATAACCTCACTGGTAAAAAAAAGGCTAAGCTGCCTAAAAAAATTAAGGTGCCTCGGATAGACAAAGAGGCTCTGAAAACGGCGATAAGAAATAACAAGACCGTTGGTGCAATTGCGCAAGACCTAAACGTTAAGCTTTGCACGGTAGCCAGAGACGCTAAGTTTTGGAATCTTAAACTTCCCGATGGCATGGCCGCGCCTCGATCAATGGTTGATAAAACTATGGTAAATTTGGTTAAGCAATATTGTTTTACGATTAAGGATCTTATGAGCGCTACTGGTTCCATACACCGAACGATTAAAAATCGATTAAGCGACAGCGAATGGAAAGAGCTCAAAAGATACCTTCTAAATAGAAGAAGGCGGAGAAATAAAGAAAAATCCGCCAATAACCCCCGCATCGAAGCTTTATAGCATCGGTGCGGGGCGTTTTCTTTTTTATTTATAAAATATGCTATCGGCTGAAAAACTCTTATTTTAAGGGTTTCTTATAATTCTAAGTGCAATTTGTCTATGTTCCCGTTCTCTAATCAATAGCTTGGAATCACTTGCAAGGGAGTTTGTAAATTTAATCCGAAGTGCAACCTTTTTGAATTGTAATATTCTAAATACTTCGGCAGCGATTTATTAATAATTTTCACGTCTCTTGGAATGCTATCAAGGCATTCTTCTTGTATGGTGCGATTGAACCTTTCCAGATGCGCATTGTCATTAGGTGTGCGGACTCTCGAATGCCTATGTCGAATGCCAGCTCTTTCAGTGAAATGAGTCGAGAATTCGCTCCCATGATCTGATTGTAGATGGAGAAATGAAAAAGGGGCGGCCAACCTCACCCTAAGAAGAAAAGCTAACGCCGTTCTCGTATTTGCACGTTCATACGCTCTGGCATAAGCCCATCTGGAGTAGACATCTAAGAGCGTAAATACATATATTCTCCTCTCGTTGGTTGTGAGGTGGATTGTGTCAACTTGGACCAAATCACCAGGTTTTTCAACCTCTGGACGCGGCATTGGCGCATGATATCGTTTCCATGGGCTTCTCTTATTCAAAAGCATATGGCGATCAAGCGTTCGCTTGACCGAAGAGAGGCTGACAAGGACTCCATTATTTAAAAGTTCTTTGTGAACAACTTCGGCTGACCTTCTGATCTCGATTCTTTTTCGAATAATTAAATTCACAACTTCTTTATCTAATTCTCGGGAATGATGATGTGGTCTTGAAGATCTTGTTTCAATACGTCTCCATCCTCCGGTTGGATCTTTAGCGCACCATTTCACAATCACTGATTGGCTGTACCCTGTATACTTTGAGACTTTTCTCGTCGACCAGCCTCTGTATTTCACTAATCTAACTGCTTCCATCCTGATCCCGGGCAGATTTGAATTATTTGAATATGACATATACATGATTTTACCTGAGGTGATTCCAAGGTATTGAACCATAACGA
>JAHFOJ010000008.1 GCA_023266875.1 Candidatus Giovannonibacteria bacterium
CTCTCATTTATAATTTCTGCGATTTCTTCTCTTTCAAGATTTGGGTTTACTTGTAAAGCTAAAGCAAAAAGTCCAGCAAGATAAGGAACAGACCAACTTATTCTCCCTCTTCCGTTATACATATATTGACCCTCTTTACTCCATGAAGAAGCCATTGTGCGATAATCAGACGGAACAACTATTTCTGTTTTTCTTTCATTCAAATGTGTTTCTACTTTTTTTCTTAAATCTGAATCAGAAATATTTGCCAAATCTTCTTTTTTAGTTTCTCTTAATTTTTTTAGTATCTCATCTATATTTCCTTCGGAAATAAGTTTGTTTAATTCCTCATCTCCTTCATCTTGACGCAACCAAGATAAATAACTTTCAGTGTCATCTTTTTTTTCTGGACTTCCACCACCGCTAAATGGAATACCAATTTGATCGCCACCAACATCTACGACAAAAATTCCTGCCTCTTTTGCTTTTTTTAGAGCGTCAATCCATTCATTAAGTCCTGGTTCTGGATTTTCTACCATATAACCAATAGAACAACTAACAACTCTCACCTTTTCATTTTGTGGAACAATTTTATTTTTTTCAACAATATCGTTTAACGCTTCAGCATCAAAAAGAAAACTTCTGCCAGCTGGAACAGCCCTGTAAACCAATTTTGCTGCAGGTGCTACACCGCAATCTTTTCCAACGAGTAAACTGGCTACCGATGGGCCATGCATACTTATAGCCTCCTTTCCAGTTTCACCATATTCAGAATAATCAGAAATGGAATCTTTATATTCTGGATGATTGATGTCCAATTTTTGATCAATAATTGCAATTACCACTCCTTGACCAGTTACACCTTGCTCGTGTAATTCTTGAATCCCCAAACCAGGATTCTTGCTTTCCTCTAAAAGTTTTTCTGGATCAAATCCTTGTGGTAAGTTTTCTTTTCCTGGCCATAAAGTTTCTGTATCAAATTCTATCGTTCTTAAAACATCAATGGGAATATTTGAAAAATTTTCTTTTGATAAATCTTTCCCTCTAAAATCTTCACATTTAGAAACTAAAGTTTCTTGTTCTTTTTTATGTTCAATTTTTTCAAAATTTTTCATATTTATTTTATTAAATCATCAACACTTACATTCAATCCTTTGGCAATTTTTTTAAGTGTTTCAATACGAGGGTCGGAGGTAGCCCCAATTTCAATTTTAGTCAAAGTGTGCAAAGTCGTCCCCGCAAGTTTTGAGAGTTTGTCTTGTGAAATTCCGAGTTTGTCTCGATATTTTTTAATGTTTTTTGCTATGCTTGATAATTCTTCTTGCATATGTAGTAAAACTATACTATACTTTATTTGCAAGTATTTTTATTACTTGTTATTATTAGTATATGAAATTTATGCCATTAAGTCAAAAATTTTGTATCGGCGAAAAAAAATTGAAATCCGTCCGAAATCCCGCCCGCATTCCTCCCCAGACCCCTCCTGCGGGCGGGAAATCAGCCGAGGCAGGGCGAATCCAAAACCCCAGACAAATTGTTTCGCCCTGCCGAGTCCGTATTATTAGTTTTAATCATTTGGATTTTGCTCGAAATAGTTTCGAACTTTGTCCAACAAACACCGCCAAAATAAAT
This sequence comes from Candidatus Giovannonibacteria bacterium, assembly GCA_023266875.1. GTDB lineage: Bacteria > Patescibacteriota > Minisyncoccia > JACPKW01 > UBA11713 > JAHFOJ01. The sequence goes on from JAHFOJ010000008.1 coordinate 1,612, forward strand.
AAAAATATGAAATTATTGCTAACCTCTAGACGATGACTCAGCTTTTTGTAGTAATATAGACGAATGACACAAGCTCAAGCGCTTTCTATTCTCAAAGCCGGCGTAAATGTTTTTCTTTCAGGCGAGCCTGGATCTGGTAAAACGCATACTATTCGCGACTATGTAAAATATCTGCGAAATCACGGTATTGAGCCCGCAATCACCGCGTCTACTGGAATTGCCGCAACACATATTAGCGGATCGACTATCCATTCGTGGTCGGGGATAGGAATTAAAACGTTTCTCGATTCATATACGCTTGACCGCATTGCGTCAACTGAACGTATTGTTAAGCGCGTAAGTAAGGCAAAAATTTTGATTATTGACGAAGTTTCCATGCTGCCCGCGGGGACTCTTTCCATGGTTGATCAAGTCGCGCGTGAGATTAAACAATCCTCCGAGTCCTTTGGGGGACTGCAAGTGGTTTTGGTGGGAGATTTTTTCCAATTGCCTCCTATTGTGAAGGCAAGAGAAAAAGAAGATGAGGAAACTATTCAACTTATCGAAGACGCTCCCGAGCCACGCTTTGCCTACGATTCTTCAGCGTGGGCGCACTCAAATTTTGTAGTTTGCTACCTTACTGAACAGCATAGGCAAGATGATGCTGAATATCTTTCTATTTTGTCTGCAATCCGCAGAAATAGTTTTACAAGCGCGCATTTCGAGAAAATCAAGACGCGGCAAATTGAAATTGCGTCTTCCCCGTACGGCGCGCCGAAATTATTTTCGCATAATGCCGATGTTGATCGAATTAATAATGACATGCTCTCGCGCTTGCCAGGCGACCAGTTCGCGTTTTCCATGACATCGACCGGTTCGCTACCCATTGTAGAAGCGCTCAAAAAAGGATGCCTCTCACCCGAAAAGCTATTGCTGAAAGCAGGCGCGATTGTTATGTTTACAAAAAATAATCCGAAAGCAAATTTCGTAAACGGAACACTGGGACGGGTTTTAGGATTCGATGTGGCATCAAAGCGCCCAATTGTGCGCACGAATTCGGGAACGCGCATAACAGTAGAACCGATGGAATGGACAGTTGAAGAAAATGGAAAAATCCGCGCGGCGGTTTCCCAGTTGCCTTTACGCCTTGCTTGGGCGATTACAGTGCACAAAAGCCAGGGGATGAGCATGGACGAGGCTGTTATGGATTTGTCGGAAGTTTTTGAATATGGGCAGGGATATGTCGCGCTCTCACGTGTCAGGCGGCTTGCGGGACTTCATTTACTTGGCTCAAATGAGCGCGCGTTTCGGATTGATCCCGCGATTTTGGTGAAAGACGAATCGTTTCGCGAGGCGTCTAATGAAGCGGAAGCGACATTTGCACAAATTCCGGCGCCTAAACTTGAAGGCATGCACAGAAATTTTATTTTGGCGTCTGGCGGAAGTTTTGGGGCAAAAGCGCGCGGAAAAACAAAGAAAATTCCGAAGAGCGTTTCGCGCGCGGGATTCGAAGAAATTCGAAGAACTTATCCGAATGCGTACGTATCGTGGGATAAAGCCGATGACAAAAAATTAGAAGAACTTTTTCATGATGATATTAATGTTTCAGAACTTGCTGTTTCGTTCGGCAGAAAACCTGGAGCAATCCGCTCGCGGCTTGTAAAATTAGGGTTAATGCAAGAAAATATATAAAACTTCATGAAAAAGGGAAGCGAAAAAATTTATATTTATGGCAAACATGCTTTAGTTGAGGCGTTGCACGCCATTCCCCGCGCGGTGAAAAAGGTTTATTTGTCTCGCGAATCTGCTGACAATGAGACGCAGAAACTTCTTGATTCGCAAGGCATTTCGTGGAATACGCTCAAAGGTGGCCAGGCCGCAAATCTGGCAGGGAAAGACGCTGTGCACCAAGGCGTGATAGCCGTTATTGATCCGGGATTAGTCATGGTTGATTTTGATAGTTTCTCGCGCGAGCTTAAACCAAGTCGCGAGACTATGCTTGTGCTTCTTGACGAACTAACCGATCCTCATAATGTCGGCGCGATAATACGTTCCGCGGTGGCATTTGGATCATCCGGAGTTTTAATTCCGCAACATAAGCAGGCGCAGTTAACGGGGGCTGTGGTTAAAGTTTCCGCAGGCATGGCTTTTCGAGTTCCGCTAGTTTCAATCGGAAATGTAAATTACACGATTGACGTATTAAAAAAGAAAAATTTTCGCGTATATGGGCTTTCAATATCCGGCTCGAAAGTTGCCCGAGATGAAGAGTTTGATGAACCGTCTCTTTTTATAGTGGGCAACGAAGGCCGCGGAATCCGACAGAAGACTTTTGGCAGATGCGACGCGACATTAAAAATTCCTATGCACTCGCGGGCAGAATCGCTTAATGCTTCAGTGTCGGCGGCAATTATTCTTTATGAGTGGAGTGTAAAAAATCCCATCGCTCTAAGAAAATAATTTGATAATTTAATTGATGTGAAAAATAATAATCTAATCGCACCCGCTTGGCCTGACTATGAATTAATTGATTCGGGTAATAATCGAAAGCTAGAGCGATTCGGAGCTTATAAAGTAATCCGCCCCGAACCGCAGGCGATTTGGCGCGCGCTTAGGCCGGAGCGCTGGAAACATGCTGACGCGGAATTTTCTTTTTCTGGAAGCAAAGGAAATTGGAAAAAGAAAAATTTGCCGGACGAGTGGACAATTTCGGTTGGCGATATGAAAGCTGCTCTTAAGCCAACTAATTTTAAGCACGTAGGGATTTTTCCGGAGCAAGTCCCAAATTGGCAGTGGATCTGCGAGTGCGTTCGGCACTTGCGTTCGCCCCGTGTGCTTAATCTTTTCGGTTACACCGGAATTGCAAGTATTGCCGCGGCGCGGGCCGGCGCAATTGTTACTCATGTTGATGCGTCAAAACAAGCCAATACTTGGGCAAAATTCAACGCGGGTCTTTCTAAAATCCCAGACGGGCATATTCGATATATCACCGATGATGCGCTGAAATTCGTGGAACGCGAATTTCGCCGAGGATCAATCTATGAAGGCGTAATTCTCGATCCGCCCGCTTTCGGTCGAGGACCCAAAGGGGAGGTTTGGCGGATTGAAGAAAATTTTTCTCGTCTAATTGATGCAGTCAAAAAACTTATTAGGCCTTCCCGAGGATCATTTTTCCTTTTGAATGGCTATGCTGCCGGATATTCGTCTCGTTCATTTAGCCAAGCTGTTGAAGAATATTTTCCAACGGGCGAAAGCGAATTCGGCGAACTTAATATCGAGGAAGCTGGTTCAAAGCGTCTTTTGACATCGGGAATTTACGCAAGGGTTGTGTTATAGTATTAATTATTAGCTAATTTAAAATATTATGGTTCCAGTTAACTATTCGGCGGTGCTTCTGGGAGCGATTTCGAACATGATCATTGGTTTTTTATGGTACGGGCCGCTTTTTGGAAAACCTTGGTCCGAAATGATGGGATTAGGTATATTCTCTCCTGAAGCCCAAAAAGAGATGCAGAAAAAAATGATGCCCGGATACATTGCGAGCTTTATCGGCGCTCTCGCAATGGCTTTTGTTCTCGCGCACGCGATAATTTTTGCCAGTGCTTATCTCAAAACGAGCGGAGTTTCTGCAGGACTCACGGGAGCATTTTGGAATTGGCTTGGATTCATTGCGCCAGTAACGATCGGAGTAATTTTCTGGGAATCAAAACCGCTTAAACTCTGGCTAATTAACGCTTCCTATTGGCTTGTCTCACTCTTGGTCATGGGCGTAATCCTATCTTTGTGGGTATAGTTTATGGGATTATTCGATAAAAACGATCACATAAAAAATTCAAAGGATCTCAATCGCGAGCTCAAAAAGCAGAAATTTCTTTCTCCATCTGAGCGTAAATTAATCGAAAAAAAAGCAAAGAAACTAATTGACGAGCCTTCGGGACTTTCAAAAGAGGAGTGGCGTAAAAAAGTTGCCGGATCGATGGAAAGAAACGAAGGCGATAATATAGATCGAGAAGAAGCAGAGCGTTTAAAAAGACTGGGAAAATAAAAAAGCTCGTCGATTCTTGCTAGAGAATCGACAAGCTTCTTGCCCGGCTTGTTACCAGGAAATTCTTATTGAATAGGAGGCGGAAGTTTTTTTGTTTTTGCCACGAACCGAGCTCCACAATCCCCCCCGCAATACCGGAGGTGGTAAATGTATGCTACTTTTTCTGCTTCGCTGAAGGTCGGGGATTCATCAATTAATTTATCGATGCCTTCATCTGACAGATGCCCGACAAGAAAAAATTCAGATTGTCTGGGCGCAGTCGTGTCAGGACTGAAAGATACCAGTGTGGCTCCAAATGCAGACTCGAGGGCGGTTCGGATGGGGCTTGTAGCGGTAACTTCTTTGCTATCTTTGTTTGTTAACATAGACAATTCTCCTTTTGTGGTGCCTTTGTGGGTTTTCGATTTGTCCTTCTTCGACTTTTCTGATTTGATCTAAGCATTCTTTTGGTAAATTGTCAAGAAATCTTTGTTTGGGAATCCCGCTAGGAAAGCTTATTTCATTTGGTCTGATATCTTCGCTTGGAACACGCGCAAGAATCGGCGCGAGTCTCTGGGCGCGCAAAGATTTATTCTTTCTTACCCATTCGACGACTCCCTGGGCATCTTCCGGAATCTCCGCGCCCCGCTCGGGCAAAGGATAGAAAGTTTCAAATTTTGTCTCCGGTCCATCACCTCTTTCGGTTGGTTTTGCTTGAATTATGAGAGCAAATTCTTTCTCGGCAATTTTCTTTATTGCCACAAAATCAATTTTATCTACTGCATCATAATACCCGCCGGAGGTTTCGCATTCATATCCAAGCTGTTCAAAAATTTTTACTGTGGTTACAAGGCGTGCTATCCCGTGTTGTTCATTTTCGATGCGATAATTTTTCGGTCCGAGTAATTTTTTATTTAGCACTGCAAGCGGAGTCCAGAGTTTGTTTAAATGATCTTCTAGCCCTTCCCAATTTCTATTTTTTAAAATAAATAGTGCCATTTGCTGCTGCCACCAGGCTTCTCGCTTTTCCCGTGCCTTGGCAGCCTCGTTAATTTTCCCTTTTTCCAATCTTTGACTGTTCCAATCAAGCCGTTCGACTTGTGTTTTTTTTAATTCTTCTTGCTCGCGAAGACGCTCGCGATCCATTACTCGGCCTACTCCGAAAAGTATTTCAACGTCATGGCTCTGGTCGGGAGATAGATGTCTTTCTCTTTTTAGGGCGTTTTCTGCCTCATCAAAAAGTGCCATAACCTCATCCCATTTTGGTTGCTTTCCAGCTTCTTCTGCAATTTTAGCTATTCGTTCGATAACAAGAGCTGCCGTATCAACATCAGGTTCAGGAGATTCTTGAAAATGTTTTCCTGTTTCAAAAAACGGTTTAGATTCCTGATTTGGCGAAGGAGTGTTATTTGCATTTTCCCAAGAATTTTCCGTGTTCATGTTTTCAGTATATGGCAATTATAAATAACATGGAATACGTACGGACTAGCCAAATTTAATGATTACATAGTAATATATATATGATTACAGACAAAGATATCAATAAAATGCAGAAAGTGTTTGCTACGGTAAACGATCATGTGAATGTCGAAAAAAAGCTCGATGGGATAACCGATAAGCTTAATCAGGTGAGCGAAGATCTTAGCCGTGTGAGTGAAGACTTAAGTAGAAAGCCTAACCGGGCGAATTTCCAGAACTTTTGCGCCAGACTCTGGATTGGGTAACCATGAAAGCGTAACACGACCGAATGAAGAAAATTATCCGCGAGAAGCTTAACGCGGAGGTTTAGTTATATGTCCTCCAATTAATTTTTAAAAACGCGCTGTATGAACATATGGCGCATTTTTGATTTTGGCTTTGTGCTAAAATGAATGTATGGCGCAAGAGCAGTTAAATCAAGATATAAAGTGGCTTGAAAGCCAGCTGGAGGCCAAGAAAAAAGAGCTTGCCGGCGCCGGCTTGGAACAAAAAGAAGAGCGCGAAATTGTGAAAGATATAATCAAAGAAGCCCCGCAAGTGCCGGCGCCTCCGCCTCCGAAGCTTTCTGATGACGCCGCGCTTAAAGCTTCAGACGAGCTTAAAGAAAAAGAGCATGCACATGTCGTCGATGAGTTAGTTAAATTGGTATTTACAAAAAACTTGTCATCAGCGCTTAAAGTTGCGCGAAATCTTAAGAATCCGCATCTCTTGGATGAATTTCACGACACTCTCGCCGATAAATATTATGAAAAACTTCTCGAGAGCCGGAAAATAAAAAAATAATATGGATCCAGTTATCCCCGTTATTACAGCAATTCTATTAATAATGGTGATTGCCTTGGCGTTTGTTTTTCGCTATAAGCGTGCCCTTGCGCTCGGCCGTTCGCTTGAGCTCGCTCTTTTTTTGGTGGCGATTCCGGAGAGCGCAGAGGAAGAAACGGAGAATGGGCCCGAGAGACTGAAAAATTTTATAGGTGAGATGGAAAAATTTTTAGCCGGTCTTTCGTCCGTCGGCGCCAAAGGCTCGAGCGGCACTTCTTCTTTCGCGCTTGAGATTGCCGCCCACAACGACGGGCGGGAAATATTTTTCTACGTAGCATTTCCGCGCTCGATGTCACAGATGCTTCAAAACCAGCTTGCCGGCTCTTTTCCCGAAGCAAAAATAGAGCGAGTTGAAGATTATAATATTTTCCATCCAGAAGGACCTTATGCGGGCGCAGTCTTATCGTTAAGCGAGTCAGATCTTCTTCCAATCAAGACGTACGAAAAAGTTTCCGGAGATCCGGTTGAAACAATCACGTCCGCTTTTTCTAAGCTTAAGGAATATGGCGAGGGCGCGGCATTGCAGATAATTTTGAGGCCAGCATTGGGAAGTCTCAAATCCCGCGCGCACCATGCCATCGAAAACTTAAAGAAAGGAAAATCAAGAAAAGAAGTCCTTGAAAAAGGAGAGGCGGCAAAATTTGCGGGGGAACTTTTGGGAACGGGCCAGAAAAAGAAAACGGATGAAGTAAGTGATATTAAGCCGCAACACGATGAAAATTTGGTGCGTATGATTGAAGAGAAAACGGCTAAAATAATATTCGATTGCAATATTCGCGTTTTGGCTTCTTCAAGAACAATTGAAGAGACAGATAGGATTTTGCGGGAGCTTGAAGCGTCTTTTTCCCAATTTGAAAATCCCGCCGGAAATTCTTTTTCGGCAAAAAAACTTTCAGGCGCGCCGCTTCGCGCGTTTGTAGAAAAATTTGCGTTCCGTCTATTTGATGAAAAAACTGCAATAAAATTAAATACCGAAGAGATAGCGTCGATTTATCATTTCCCCTATTCAAAAAAAGCGGCTCCGCAAGTGCGCATGCTAAAGTCGCGCGAAGCGACCCCGCCGGTAAATTTGCCCAAAGAAGGAATTTTAATCGGAAAGAGCGCTTTTCGCGGGGAAGATAAGGAAGTTAGGATCAAAAAAGACGACCGCCGCAGACATTTCTACGTAATTGGGCAGACCGGCACAGGAAAATCAGTGTTGCTGCAAAATATGATCGTGCAGGATATTCGGGCGGGCGAAGGGGTTGCCGTGATCGATCCGCACGGGGAGCTTATAGAAAAAATTCTTGAATTAGTTCCGCAAGAGCGCGCGGAGGATGTGATTTATTTTGATCCGGGGGATGTCGGCTATCCCATGGGATTAAATATGCTCGAATATGATCCGAGATTCCCTGAACACAAAACGCTGATAGTGAACGAACTTCTTGATATTTTTAATAAACTTTTCAATATGGCGACCGCGGGCGGCCCGATGTTCGAACAATATTTCAGAAATGCGACTCTGCTCGTCATGGAGGATCCGGAATCGGGAAATACGCTTTTAGAAATCGAGCGCGTGCTCGCGGATAAAGCATTTCGGGATTATAAGCTATCTAAATCTAAAAATATCGTTGTTGATACTTTCTGGCGACAGATCGCGGAGAAAGCGGGAGGGGAGGCGAGTTTGCAAAATATGGTTCCATACGTCGTCTCGAAATTCGATACTTTTCTCGCAAATGACATCATGCGCCCGATTATCGCGCAGGAAAAATCCGCGTTTAATATCCGCGATGTTATGGATGGCAAAAAAATTCTCCTCCTAAATCTTTCAAAGGGGAGACTTGGCGAACTTAACTCAAGCTTGCTTGGCCTGATCATGGTCGGGAAGATTTTGATGGCGGCTTTGTCCCGCGTGAATATGCCCGAGGCCGACCGCAAAGATTTCTACTTATATATAGATGAGTTTCAAAATGTGACGACTAAATCCATCGCGACGATTTTATCCGAGGCAAGGAAATATAAATTGGATTTGATAATTACGCACCAATTTATCGGACAGCTCGAGGAAGATATCCAAAAAGCGGTATTTGGAAACGTCGGTTCAATCGCTTCTTTCAGGATTGGCTCGGACGACGCGGAATACATGGAGCGTCAATTCGCGCCGACTTTTTCCGCGCATGATTTGTTAAACATCGATAACCGAAACGCGTACTTAAAACTCTTAGTCGACGGACAGACCTCAAAACCGTTTAATATTAAAACCATAGCTCCCGAAGCCGGCGACCCCAAAATGGCGGAGTATATTAAACAACTTTCCCGCTCAAAATACGGCCGCCCCCGCGACGAAGTGGAGGCAGAAATAATTCGCAGACATAAGGGGAATTAATGCGCGACTCGAATCCAGAATTTGATTTAGGGGGCACAGCACCAAACGTTCAAAGCGTTCAAAAAGGAACGAGTGAAGGGGTAGAGACAAATCCTGATAAACCTACCCTGCGCGATTTTTCTAAAGAATTTTCTCAAGCCGATAGAGATAAAGCGGCAGAAGAAATATGGGCAACCCGCAAAGAATATTTTGGGAAAAAGCGCGAAAATACTCAGGATATAAAGAGATTAACAAAAGAAGGCCTAAATAAAGAAAAGTCCGCCGAAGAGATTACTAAAGAAATTGAAGGGTTAGAAAACTCTATTGTGGCAAGTAAACAGAACAAGATTTTGGAACTTTTCAGCTATTTCAAGATCCGGAAAATGGAAGAGAATCTCGGTATTAAAAGAGGAGCTCGGGCGCAAATGGAAAGAGATTACGGTTCAATCAGAGATATTCTGGAAAATTTAAATGAAAGTGTAAGAGATAAAACTAAATTATCAGAAGCAAAGGGAGTACTTGATAATTTTTACGCAGGCCAAGAGGGGAAATGGAGTCAACATCAGGAAGAATTAAAAGATCGAGATGTTAAGAATATTGCAAATAAATATGATGTCACTTTTATTCATGGTATTCATCCAAATTTTATTCCAGGCGATAACTCCATGCTAGAAGACTGGGTTGACTGGAAGATTAAACTTAAAATTCTAACAACATTTGAACCAACTATTTCAACTTCGACTATTAAAAAAGGAGATGATTGGAGAAGAATGTGGTCACGGATGGGAGTGGTTTTGAGCGGAGGATCTGTCGAGAGTGCTTCTTTCGGAGATCAGGGCAGTAGAGCCAGAGGAATTAAAGAGCGAGCCTTAAACCGTCAGACCGGTTCAATCCAAGAGCAGATAGGTAAAGCTATTACAACTGAAAAAGATCCAGATCAGCTTGGCTATAATGAACTCGTAGTAAAAAACCCAGAAATAAGTGGTTTTTATGTTTGTTTGGAAGACACAGTCCTTAAAGGGAAGGTTATCGACGACGCTAAGTTAGCGTCCGGGTATCTTATTAAGAATGATCTTGTCCCGCACGAAGAGATTGCCAAAACAGCAAAAGAAATGGATCTAAATCTGTATGCAATTAAAGACGGAGTAGTTTACGAAGCGGAATTTGATGAAAATTCTAAAACTATAGTTCCAATGACCAAAATTGAAAGTGATAGAGTTTTATCAGAAAGGTATGAGGTCGGAGAAAATAGGAGGAATGCAGCGCTGCAAGAAATTTTTGAGGATTCTCCATTTAAGATTAAGTCCCCAGAATTAAGCTATGTAGATTCTTCTGGGTATGGGAGGCAATCATATATAAGTTTGGTTGGAGAAAAAAACAAAAATCTTCCAGGAATAAAATCGGAATTTCAGGACGATGCGTACGGTTTAGTAATTGATTCAAAGGAACAAATCAAAGTCATTGAGGAAATTCCAATTGTAGGTCAGAAACTTAGAATATTTGAGCAAAAAGGAAAACTTTGTATGGAACGGATAAATACTCATGGAAATACAAAGAACGCAATGGGAATTGAAAGAGGTGATCTTAATTTTCCTGATAGATATATCAATCTTGGCCATGGAGGCGCACATGATCTAAAAAGAAAAATAAATTCAGTTGAAGATTACCTTCGGGGTATGGGCGATTCCATCACGGATGTTAAACAGAAAATAGAAAAATTTGATGAGGAAAAACAAAATTGGGACGAATTCAATCGCAACCAAATGGACAGGACACTAGATAATTGGATAAAAGATTTGGCATTTCATCTTTTCGGTTTTGCGGAACAAGCTAAAAAATTTGGAAATTTTGAAACACAAAAGAGAGCTGAAAAAATAGCTTCACAAGTGGTGGATAAAGAATACTATGAAGATGTCTTAAGGCGAAGGCTAGATAAAGAAGGGAGATTGAAAATTACAGAGGAAGACTTAAATTAAAAATATAAACTCCATCCGACACTCGGTGTCGGACATTTGAGTTTTTGATATGAATCTTGTTTGGAGCGGGTTGAATTTTGAAGACGGACGAGTATAATAGGGATATGCCAGAAGTCACTGTAGAGAAAACTAAGAATTATCTAATTGTAAAGATTCCCCTAAAAGCTACTGAAGAAGGGCGGGCGGAGTTTTCGCCACGCGCGCAAAAGATTGTCGATTCCGCAATTCAGGAGGGGATGGAGGATATTGAAGCTGGGCGTGTCTCTGGACCATTTCGAAATATGAAAGAGTTCAAGAGTTCGCTGAGAAAAGCGAAGCGATAACATGCAAATAATTTTCTCGAAGAAAGCAACTCGAGATTACGAAAATTTAACTTTGGAATTAAGGAAAACTGCCGACAAACAGTTTAATTTTTTGCTCAAAAATTTGAAATATGTTTCTTTGCACGCCAAAAAGTATGACGAAGCCCAAGACATTTGGCAGGCGAGAATAAATAAGGATTGGCGATTCTATTTTCAAATCCGCGGGAATATTTATTATATAGTTACCATTATTAAACATCCCAAATAGCTATTTTCGTGTTCTAATTTAGCTATGCCAAAGAAATCTCAAAATAAAGGTATTTCCATTATATCTTTCCAGGTACTTAAGCATAATTATTGGACGATAGCGGATCATCATCGGTTGTATGATGAAGTATACGCTCCGTTGATGGCGAAAGAAATTGGTGTGACATTTTTTAGGAACAAAGATCGTATCCGCGTTGCGGTGCCGTTTGCGGTTGAAGATTGGTACAAGAATTACAATATGCTCCTCTCCGAGTATCCGGGAGGGATAAGTAAAATGCATAAAGCGTGGTCGGAAATGCCCAATGGGCCGACGAAGGAATCTCTCGAGCGCAAAATGATTTTAGGCGTTCAAAAATATTTTGTGAGTAAAATGAACATTATAAAAAAACAAGCGAAGGCGCTGATTGCTTTGGATATGGGAACAAAATCTCTATCTGTCAAACAGGCTCACGCCATTCATGAAAAAATCGGATTGTTGTGACCGAGGCACTGTTTAGTTTTTCTATGACACGGAGGAAAATCCGTGTTTTAATTTAGATATATGCCAGAAGGCGAAAAACTTGGACAATTTGACTATAACAACCTTGACGAATCGCAGGTCAGGGCGAAATCTGACGTGGATAATAACGAAAGCAAGCCGGCTAATGAGGCGGCGGAGAAACCATCCGAAGCTGAATTAGCCAAAGAGTTTCGGGGTGAGGTGGATCCAAAGATAGAAGCACAAGAATATAAGCGCCCGGAACACCAGCAAGACGTTCAGGAATTACTGAAAGCCGAGGCAGGCAAATCTATTTTTGGACGCGCCAAGGAAAGGGTTTCTGATTTTTTCAGCGGTGACGGAAAGATGATTGGCGAAGAAAAAGCTTCGGAATTGCTGGCTGAAACCGCAGAAAAACAATCACGCTTTTTTAGTGATAAATTTAAAACTCCAGATCTGGATGGGAAAAAGTTTTTATCAGCACTGAAAGCCAAAAAGATTTTTGGCGCCGATTCCTTAAAATTTTGGGCTGGATTTGCAACTGGTGGCGCGGTTCGGAAAGTTGCCAAGTGGGGAATAGGGGCATCGGGTGGTTTTTGGGCTGCAGCGGGTATTGGTGCTTTGGCAGGCGGTTCGACGGAATTTGTTAGGAGTATTATTGCAGAAAAAGAACGATTGAGAGAAAGTCCTTTGACCGCAGATCAAGTATTTGATAAAGCGAAAGAAATTGGTGTTTCCAACCAAGATATAAAAAAGAAGTTAGACGCAATTTTATCATTGGATGTTTTAGAGACCGGTTACCCTGAATTAGCGAATGTAGAAACGTTTGACGGCCATAAGAACGAACTATTTCAGGATCTTAGAAAAGAAATAAAAGCAGATTCAATTAATTGGAAAAAAGTAGGACGCGCAACCTTGAAAGGTTCGATCATCGGCGCATTGGGCGGAACGTTGGGCAGTGTGTTTAGCCACTTTGTTTTTGGCGCCGAGGATGTCAAAGAAATAGCAAAAGCCGCTAGCGCGGCGGGAGGGGCTCTATCTGAAGAGGCCGGTTCACATATCCAAGATCAAATTTCAGACACATATGTAAAAGCTTATGAAGGAGCATTATCAGAAGGAGTGGCAAGTTTAGATGCGAAAGATTTTTACGCGATTGCCGACAAGGGCGATAGTCTGACGACCGTGGCTCGCAGTATGATACATGATTATATTTCGCAAAAACAGTCGACCGGAGTTGAAATTGCGCTCGACAAAAGCCAGCTTGTATACGCAGAAGACGCGCTGAAAAACGTTTTTGAAGGACGAGCGTTAAATCCAGGAGATGAGCTTAGTCTCACAGGAGAACAAATTTATTCAGCGATAGAAAAAGCGCAGCTTCTCACTTCGGCCGGCAAGGAGCATATTAAAGAAGGGTATGTGTCACAAATAAGCGATAAAGTTTGGGAAGAAACCACAAATTATGATTCTCCATTTCATAGTGATAATAATTTTTCAGAAGGAATATTGAATAATGCAAGCAATGAAGCGGCGGAGGCGGTTATGGATGCCAAAGAAAGCATTGCGGTGGAGCTTGCATATCGGGAAGGATCGGAATTATATAAAGACAAAGTTGCGGTAAAGTCAGCCGAAAATGCAGCCCAATGGTGGATTGGCGGACTTGTTACAGCTTTCGGCGTAGGTGTTGCATATAAATTCGGGCAGAACCGCGAAAAAGCAAAAATAGAGGCAGAGCAGGAAATTGAATTACACGAAGAAGATAATACCAGATCGGCTGAAGATGAAAAATATATTGACCAAGCATTGCCTAAGAGAATTTCTGATGAATATCTAGATAAGAATAAAAAAGAAAAATCCAGAGTAAAAAAAGGTAAAAAAGCTAAGGTTAAAACCAATCCAAAATCAACAGAATTGCCAAAGCCAGATAAAAAAGAGGATAAGAATGAAATAGAAGCCGCGGCAAGGCCGCCGGAAGAAAAAAAAGAAAGATCAGCCGAATCTGATCCGATATATGAACATTTAAAAGAAAGAGGGTTAAATATTAAACAGGGATTAATTAAATATTTAGTAGAAACTCCGGGCGGCAAAGAAGAATTTGCCAGTTATAAAGAAATGGCGAAGTGGTTTAACGGCCTTCCTCAAAATAGGAAGGATTGGCTTTTAGAGCGAGAGCTTAATGAAGATGAAGATCCGCCATTTAAACTATCATTTCCAGACGAGTTAGAGAAAATTATGAAAGAGAGCAAGTTATCTGGTGAGAGTCTAAAAAAAGCGTTGGAAAATATTGTCAGAAATATGATGGGTGTAAGAGAACGGGTGCCAAAAACAGAGGAAGAAATTATTCCAGAATTAGAACACAAAACTTCGCTGACAGAATCGCAAAGTCAAGAACTGCTGGATGCCGCCGCTAAAGCACTTTTGGAGAGGCAACTACAAGATGAAGTAGACGTTCTTAAGGGTTATGAAGATATGGATGATAAAAAATTATATGCCGAGGAAAAACGGCTAGATGAAAAGCTAAAAGAAGATATTAAACAAGCGGGCGGCGACATAGAGGCGATAGAAGATTTAAAAAGGATACACAAAGAAAGAATTGATACAATATATGAAATTATGGAAGAGCGAACTTCCAATAATGATCAAGTAGAAAAAAATGCTGCATAATAAAAACCAACTTATTGAGGCGCTTAATTTAGAAAAACTTTCCGAGTCTGATCGGGAGGAAATTTTGGCGAAAGTAGACAAGCGGCTCGAGGAGGTTTTGGCGGCCGTTTTGGTGGCGAATATTTCCGACGAGGAAGCCAAGAAAATACACGATGTAATGAAGGAAAAAGGCGATCTCGAAGAGGTTGTCGCTCAAATTGCGTCAAGAGTCCCGGGTTTGTCGGTCAAAATTGAGCAAGCAATAACTCGAGAAATTTTAATTATTAAAACTGCGCTTGGATTATAGTTGGGCCATTATTTTGAAGATTTATAGATTGGTTCTAGAATGAGGCATGGCCTCTCCGGTTGAAGAAATTAAATCGCGCCTCTCCGTTCAAGATGTGGTGGGCTCTTATGTCCGGCTTATTAAAGCCGGCGCGAATTTTAAGGCGAATTGCCCATTTCATAATGAAAAAACACCGTCATTTTTTGTCTCGCCCGCACGGGAAACTTGGCATTGTTTTGGCTGCAACGCTGGCGGCGATATTTTTGAATTTGTAAAGCAGATGGAAGGCGTGGAATTTCCGGAAGCTCTCGAAATCTTAGCCTCTCGCGCCGGAATAGTTTTGAAACGTGAGAATCCGAATCTAACATCAGAACGCAAGCGACTGTTTGATCTTATAGAGGAAGCGACGAAATATTTTGAGGGCGAGCTTAAGGGGCGCTCTGATGCCGAAGCATATCTCGAAGCGCGCGGCGTCAAAGACGAAACGTTGAAATCTTTTCGAATCGGATATGCAAAGTACGGATGGGACGGTTTATTCAATCACTTATCGTCGAAAAGTTTTAAGCCTGAAGAAATGGAAAAGGCGGGACTTATTTTAAAAAGCCCGAATCCTAACGCGAGAACGAAATTTTACGACCGATTCCGCGCAAGAATTATTTTCCCGATTGCTGAATCATCTGGGAAGATAGTCGGTTTTTCAGGAAGAATTTTTGAGCCCGCAGTTCCGGCGGCAGATATTGGCAAGATGGGCGGGAAATATATTAATTCTCCGCAGACGGCGCTTTTCGACAAGTCACGCGTATTATATCTTTGGGATCGGGCAAAAAATGACGTACGGCGCGAAAATGTTTGTATCTTAGTCGAAGGGCAAATGGACGCGCTAATGTCGCATCAGGCCGGAGTGAAAAACGTGGTTGCGGTTTCCGGCACCGCGCTTACGCGCGAACATTTAGGCATGATCAAACGACTTTCATCTAGATTATTTTTATCTTTTGATGCCGATCTCGCCGGTGAATCCGCAACTCGCCGTTCAGTGGATCTTGCCCTAGCTTCCGGGCTTGATGTTTCGATAATTAATTCGATTGGCGCTAAAGACCCCGCGGATCTGATTAAAAAAAATCCAAACGCGTGGCAAGACGCGGTTAAGGGCGCGCATCCGGTTATAGAATTTTTTCTTGAAAATCTAAAGTTAAAGAGCGGCGGGGATTTGCATAAGCTGCGCCAAAACGCCAATACGCAGGTTTTGCCTTATGTAGCACTGATTACAAATGAGATAGAAAGAGCCCATTGGGTGCTTGAGGTGTCGCGGTCGCTCGCGCTTCGGGAAGAGCCTGTTTGGGAAGAGGTAAAAAAACTTATTACCGCAAGAAAGCCCGAGCGATATGTGGCAAATTTAGAGCGAAATATTCCTAGCGGCGCATCATCGAGAACGCGGCTTGACTTAATAGAGGAGCGCTTGATTGGTATCGCGGCTTGGAAGAGCGGGATTTTTTTAGACGAGCTTAAGAAGTGTGACAAAATCAATTTTGCCGAGGATCGCCAAATTCTATTTGAATATGTTATAAGTAATAAAGTCGCTCAAGCTCCCAACGAAGTTAAAGCTTCTGTAGAGCGTGTGGCATTGGAAGCGGAGCTTTCGTATGGAGAAATAGATAGCAAGAAAGATATTGGTCAGAGCGACAAAAAAGCGAAAGAAGAATTCGAGCTTTTAGCAAGCGAGCTCCAAAGGGAGCGCGCAAAAGCCCGGCTCGAGATTCTTGCGTCCAAAATTAGAGATGCCGAAGCGACTGGCGAGAAGAAAAATCTTGAAGTATACCTCGTAGAATTCAAGATGGCTTCCGAATTTCTAAATAAACGTGAATAATGGCTATTAAATCTAAAATCAAGAAGAAAAAATATAAAGCGCCGCAAAAAAGCGCACGCTTTTTGCGTTTGCCAAGACGAAAGACGGGTCGTCCGATTGCTAAAATGAAAAAACTGAAAAAAGAAGATGAATTTTCTGATGAAAAAGTTAACGCGGTAATTTCAAAAGGGAAAACTAGGGGATTCGTAACCTATC
Source organism: Candidatus Giovannonibacteria bacterium (assembly GCA_023266875.1). Taxonomy (GTDB): domain Bacteria; phylum Patescibacteriota; class Minisyncoccia; order JACPKW01; family UBA11713; genus JAHFOJ01. Next base: position 18,265 of record JAHFOJ010000008.1, read on the forward strand.
CAGAAATTCTTTCTGCTTTTCCTCATTTAGAAGAAAATATTATTTTTTTAGACGAGCTCTATGACAAATTTCAGGCTTCTGGGATAGATGTTCTAGAAGGGCGCGAATTGCTTGAGGTTAAAGAGAAAGAAGCAACGCCGCCGATAGGACGGCGCGGGCGTGCATTGGCTGATGAGAGTCCGGATCATTTTACTTCCGATTCCGTGCAGATGTACCTTCGCGAAATCGGGAAAATCTCTCTAATTAAAGCGGACGAAGAAAAAGAGCTTGCCAAAAGGATCGAAAAAGGGGACGAAGAAGCGAAATCAAAACTTGCGCAGGCGAATTTGCGATTAGTTGTGTCTATTGCCAAGAAATATGTAGGCCGCTCGCCCAATTTGACGCTTCTTGACCTTATTCAGGAGGGGAATTTGGGTCTTTTCCGCGCTGTTGAAAAATTTGACTGGAGGAAGGGTTTTAAATTTTCGACTTATGCAACATGGTGGATAAGGCAGGCAATAACGCGCGCGCTAGCTGATCAGGCCCGCACAATCCGCATTCCGGTGCATATGGTTGAAACTATCTCAAAATACCAGCAGGTGGTAAGGCGTTTAACGCAGGATTTAGGGCGCGACCCTTTGGCTGAAGAAATCGCCTCCGAAATGAATTTGGAAGTTGATAAGATACGTCATATTCAAAAAATTTCTCAAGACACAGTTTCGCTAGAGCAGCCGGTAGGGGAAGATGATGAAGATTCGCTCTTGGGTGATTTTATCGAGGACGAAAAAATTCTTTCGCCTTCCCAGCAGGCGGCGCGAAGGTTTTTGCGCGATCAGGTACTGGAGATCTTAAACGATCTTTCGCCAAGAGAACAGAAAATTTTGCAAATGCGCTTCGGGCTTGATGACGGTATTTCACATACGCTTGAGGAAGTTGGCAAGGAATTCGGCGTTACCCGCGAGCGTATCCGCCAGATTGAAGCGAAAGCTCTTATGAAAATTCGGGACCACGAAAAGTCAAAAAAACTCGAAGGATACTGATTTAGCTATATTTTATAGCATTTTTTGGCAATTTGTCTAAAAATTGACAGACTTATTATGATATTGTATAGCTATTGACTTTTGGGCGTTGGTTTGCTACAATGCCTGCATCAATGTGATACCGCCAAATATGGCGGTTTTATGTTGAATTTAAGCCCCCACACCAACTTTCACGAGGTATTCAACGCTGCGAATGCAGATATTCGCTAAAGTTGGCGTGGGGGTAAAGGTTTTAGGCAAAACTATCTAAAGTATAAACAAAAATATGCCCTATTTAGCTATAGCAATCGCGCTCATCATGTATGCGTTCCCGCAGGTAGTGCACGAGGCGAATTCAACAGTCCCGGTTCCAATAGTGGACAATGGGGGCACTGTTGTATCGCATGACGCGATAAATTCACGATTGAATAACCAAATACCAGATATATTGGTTAAAATCGCTAAATGTGAATCATCTTCGAGACACTTTGATCAGAACGGCGATGTTGTTTCTGGTTCAGTAAACAAATTCGATATCGGAAGATATCAAATCAACACTCTCTATTGGCAAACCGAAGCTGATAAGATGGGTTTCGATCTCTATACAGAAGAGGGGAACGAGGCCATGGCTCTCTATCTGTTCCGCAAATATGGGACAGATCCATGGAGATCTTCCCAAAAATGCTGGGTAAATGCTTAAGCATAATCATGCATAAAAGCCCCCGCTATCGCGGGGGTTTTTATTATTTATCTAAATTACGCTCTATATTGCAAAAAATAGCAAGGCGTGCTAAAGAATGTAATTAGCAAGGGGGAACAGACCCTTAAAATCTAAATAAGGAAAGGAGTCGGGATATGAAAAAGATCTTGTTCGTGTTGGTGCTCGTTTTTGGTGCAATAGGCACGCGGGAGGTTTTTGGAGCGACGGGTCTGCCGTTTCTCTGCAAAGAAGACCCCACGATGACCAAGGGCAGGCTAATCGAGGCTGTGAGGCGTGAGCCTCGTGGTTTCTTCTGCGCTCCGCTCGAAAAAATCGGGGAGCAATTGAGCAGAATCACGGGAGAAAAAATTCAATCGCGCTCGGACTTGCTCTCTGTTCTGGAAAGATCGGAGGAGGCTGTCTGCGATTGGAAAGATGGCGAGGTTGGAGTTGACTATATCAGTCTCAAACAGCGCCAAGGCTTTGGGACTTTCGAGCGCGGGTGCAAACCCGGCGAGAAGGTTCTCAAGTTCAAAGGAAGAGTGATAATGTCATTGATGTGTGGCAATACCCTCTGGGATCGTCGCCGTCCCGAAATCATTCGGGAGGTGAAGGTACCCGTTGAAGTAAAAGTTCCAGCAGAACCACGACAGAAAGCTCGCGGACCAGTTCAGATCGCAGAAGAAAAAAAATGCGAGGTGGTCGTCGAGTCAAACCCTTCTCCACCAATTTCCGTCGGAGTTTTGGGAGGAGTTAGTTTTCGCGGGACCGGCGTTATCACTGGTTCAAGTATGTCCATTGGCGCAAGCCATAGACAAGAATATAAACTCTGTAAATAAACAAACGGAAGGAGAAAGACAATGAAAAGGATTTTTTTGTCGATCTTGGCGATGATCGCTCTAGTTGGATGCTCCGCTGCGGGGCATAAGCAGATGGGCGATTGGATCAAAATGCCTGATGGCTCTTTGTTGAGCGCTTTTCAGGCTAAGAATTCCGGCGTTTCCGGACCGGATGTAACGGCGATCGAGACGTGGCGATGCCCGGAAAAGAAAAATTGCGAGAGGGTCGGAACGTATTCGGGCTCTGCTCCCGGGGCGATCGAAGTTGGTGTGGCCGGCATGGGTCAAGCTGGGTTAAACGCCGTTGGCGCAGGAGTTGCTGCTCGCTTTTTAAGCCAGACAAAACCGACGCAAATTCACGAGTCCACGAACGTTACCGGTGTGGCCGGAGATGTCAGCCCAACTGCCAAGGCCGAAGCCAAAGCAGAAGGCGGAAAGGCAGAGATTAAAGATAGTGGAAACAGTAAAGTCAACACCAAGAACAACTTGATAAACCAACCTGGTCCAGTCACCACATCAAGCACGTCTGCCAGCAACCCCATGACTACCGTTAGTCCGACTTTCAAGAACGAAGTTGAGGGTAGCAAAGCTACGATAGAAAAAGGCGCGATTGCCAACAACTCACAAGGTGGCACTGGCGGCTCTGTCGGTAATGTTTCAGGTGGTAGCGTCGGGTCTGTCAATAACTCAAGTTCCAGCTCATCGAAAACCGGCGAGGTTGAGTTCAAGCCGGTCACGACTATCAGTCCAAAAGTGGAAGTTGAGACTAACGTCAAGCCGGTTATAAATAACGACCCAAAGTTTGAAAACAAGCCGACGACAACCATCAATCCGACAATAAGCCCAAAGATCGAAGTCGAGAACAAGCCGGTGGTATCTACGACGGTCAGTCCGAAGGTTGAAATTGAGAATAAGCCGACTGTAACCGCAACCATAAGTCCGAAGATCGAGGGCAGTTCCACTGAAATCAAGCCAGTCATCAGCCCGGTCGTCAATCAAAATCCGGTGGTAAATGTGATGGTTCCTCAATCAAAACCGCCGGAGAAAGATGGCGGCGGACATAGTGGAAATGGCTGGGATTAAAACAAAACAAAGAAACGGAGGAAAGTAAGATGAAATACGTTGCAATATTGGTTATCGCCGCTGCCTGCGTTTTCGCAGGCACGGCGCGTGCGTATGAAATGGACGACAAAATCGGTGCTGAGATCGTGAAGATCGATGCCGGAGACAAAGGCGTTTACGGCGCCGCGAAATGGCTTCGCGATCAAAAGCTTCTGCCAATGGGTATGAGCGTCGCGGAAGCTTACGTAAAGATTTGCCGCAAGAACTTCGATGGTCTCAAGGAATGTGAAGAGGCCAGCCTGAATTTTCGGCCGGGCCAGACTCTGAAAATCTTTGCCCCGGTTATCTCGAGAGCGGCATATACCGAGCGAGTCACCGAGCCGTTTAAGAAAGAAATCGCGCTCCTGAAGGATGAAAATCTGGAAGCGCGCCATGAATTTATTAAGGCGCGGCGCGAGCAAATTACGGCCGCTGCGCTTGCAAAAGCCGCAGTTGCAGAAACAAAAAAAGCTAATGCTGAAATCGAGAAGCTAAAGCAGGCGAAAACAGAGCTGAAAGAGCAGAACAAAATACTGGCAGAGCAAAATGCCAGCCGATTAGCCGCTGCTCAAAGGGCCATGGTATTGCAGGCCCTTGCAATAAAAGATCTTAAAAGAGATTCCGCGTTCGGTCTTCGAGCCGAAATCTCCGGCCTCATGAAGTCGTTTGACGATTTCATGGAGCGCGGGGGTACACTCTTGAGTTTGGACTACGGAATTGTTTGCCAGTTGCTTGCACTTGCCTGTCTTGTCATGATTCTGCCGCTTCTGCGCCAAGAGCGAAATGCAAGAGCACTTTCCGCTTTGGTGGAGAGAATCAGAGGTCTGCCAAGTGATGGGAACCTTTTGCGAGAAGACGCAAGTCTGAAAACAGCTCTCGCTAATAAATACTGCACCGAGCTCCCCGAGTTCTATGAACAGGGCGGCAGGAAATTTCGTGTCGGTGTTCAGGACACGACGGATGGCGCTTCGAAGGATTACAGGTTGCCCAAGAATCTCAGGGGTTATCTGAACGGGCTTGACTCCAGCCAGAAGGAAGTTGATCTTTCACTAAACTAAAACTCAAAAAATAATCTAGCATAACGCAGAGAGGCGGCAACGCCGTTCTCATAAGGGTCATGCGAATTCAATGCGTGGAGAGGCGGCATGTCCGTTCTCATAAATGCAAAGGAAGATTAAACTCCGATAACAAAGAAAAGCCCCGGAAGCGCCATGCGCATCCGGGGTCTTTTTTTATCCCGTTAGAAAGAAATAATACTCCGCCGCTTGCGGCGTGGGTTACTAATTGAAATAATCCCCGCGGGAATTTCTAACGGGATTTATTTACTGGCATTTGTGTTCTAAAATTCAATTGGGACGACCAACTCGTCATCGTGTTCAGGAAGACCCGATGGATTGTCTTTTGAAAAAATAATAGCGCCTTTTTTTGTCGGCGCGGGAGCGAATTTAAATTCCAATTTAAAAGGGACGAAATCCGTAGTCATCCAATTTCCTTGTGCTTGGGCAACTCCAGAGACAAGTGTGTCACCGTTTGAATCTGCGATTCTTACCGGAAAGCTAGCTTCAAAAAACCAGCTGCCCCGAGCTTCGCCCGTGATTACAAGCGGGCTTTTTATTAATTCATTGGGCTTTGGAAAATTTACCCGTATTAAATTAGCCTTCTCAATTCCATTTCCAATGTATTCTTTAAATGTTCTATTATCGGATGTTTTACATAATCTCGGGTAACTTTCCATTATAGGGAAACCGGAGGCGAGGCATGAATCAAAGTCTGAAATGGAAGCCAGATTGGTCCGATTTTTAAAATAAAAATAAATTCCGGAAATCAAAACGATCGCTATAAGTGCGGATACAATTAAAAGTGTACTTAATTGCTTAGTCATTGAGTAAGATCATAATCCTAGATTGCCGAGCGAGCTAAAAGTCTTTATGAAAGACGGGATTATAAAAGCAAGCCCGATTAAAGGGATTACTATAAGCGCGATGGTAATTATGGAACGCCATAAAAAATATCTGCGCATTTTTTCAACAGAGCGCGCGGTCGCGTCTATTTTTGCTTCAAGCTCGGATAGTTTTTTTAATATTTCAGTTTCCATTTTTTTCAGGATTAAATTCTAACGCGCAAGAATTGACGCAATAGCGCTTGCCAGTGGCCTGCCTGCCGTCAGGCAGGGTCTTAGGCCCATCTTCAAAGACATGTCCCAAGTGCGAACAGCATTTCTGGCAAATAACTTCAGTCCGCATCATCCCCGAAGATAAATCTGGAGCTGTTTTAACGCTTTCGCTTGTAGCGGGCGCATAAAAACTTGGCCAGCCGGTGCCAGAATCGAATTTTGTTTCCGATGAAAAAAGTTCTGCACCGCAGGCTGCGCATTTATAGAATCCTTTATCTTTGGTTTTGTAATATTTCCCTGTAAAAGGAGGCTCTGTTCCTTTTTCACGCATCACGTGATATTGGTCGGGGGGTAGTTTCTTTTTAAAATCTATGTCCACTGATTTATTATAGCAGAACTGAAAAGTCGGCGTCCTTGTGGGAAGCCGACTTGGTTGGCATGTTTTAGTTTATGAACATGCCGGAGGGGTTTGCTGGCAAGCTTTCTGCGATCCTATGGATCACGTTGAAGACGGCAACAAGCGCGCCTTCAAATGCTCCAAATACTCCACGCATTAAGATGAATTTGAGGAGCAGGATGCAGAGCGCGAGGCCAATCGCTCGTAAGATTTTCATAGATTGCTATGAAACTTAGAGGGAACGACTGATGCCGTTCGACCTTGGCACTTGCTTGCTAATCGCAAACCTTCCCTCCTATCCGGGGATATTTTAATCTCCGCAGATAGGAGGGAATCATCCATGATTTAATGTACTTACCAGCATTATATATTATTATTTTTTATTTGTCAAGTCATCGTATTCGTCAAAAAAAGGAAAATCCCGTATCGCTTTATCTTTTTTCGATACGGGATAACCTCTAAACAGCTCTAAATTACATTGATCCCTGCCCGCACAAACGGCAATTTTGCTTGTGAGTCGCGATTTCGTATATTGCGGAAAGACCCACCAATATGTATATGACCTTAGCCACAGTGCCGGACATACCGCCCAAGTATGCGCCAATGTCCCATCCGAAAAGACCGAATAGGAGCCAATTGAGGCCGCCGACTATGATTAAGATCCAAGTTATTGTGTGTAATGCCTTCATATTTTTGGATATTTAAAGCCCGGACCTTTATTTGTTAATTATACCAGTTTGGCTTTGCTTTGCAGTGGATTTCTTTTGGGTGCAAATCGTTGTTAAAAACACGAGTGCGCGGCTATTTTTTTTGGTTTATAATTATAGGCAATATGGCAAATCTCTTAATAAAGGATTTTATGATAAAAAATATTATTTCGGTAAGTCCGGAGACGACTTTGTCTGAAGCGGGGAAATTGCTTGCAAACCATAATTTCAATGGCATGCCGGTCATCGACGGGGCGGGCAAGCTTGTGGGCATTATCACAGAATATGACATGATTTCGAAAGGGCTTGCTATTCATTTGCCGACATTTCAAACTATCCTCGAAAATATTCCGGTTTTCCGCGAAGATCGCTCACATTTCAAGAAAGAAGTCCAAGAAATCGCGGCGCTTAAAGTAAAGGATGTTATGAATGATGATCCGCTCACTTTGCCGGAAGACGCGACATTCGCAGAAGCGGTAAAAGTTTTTTCTGAACACCATCGCGTAAATCCAATTCCTATAATAAATAAGTCAAGAAAAGTTATAGGCATAATCAGCCGCTTCGATATTTTTAAGCCGCTCGCGCTTCTAAGCCCATGATAAATGGGGCAAAAATTGTCTGACGAAAAAGTAAATAAAGATGAACTTGCTGGGCTAGCGCTCGGGGCTATCAAGGATGAACCCGTATTTGTGTGGCGCGGGCTCGCCCGCTCGCGGACTTTTTAGCTTGTCGTCTCGGCATCGTTGCCAGCATTATCGCCGATCTGATTTGGATTGCCAGAAGATCGATATAGTTAGAAACTTTGAGCGTCTTCAGTCCCGATGCTAATATGAAATATTTTTCTATCTGCTTTGAAAATGGATTCGGCTATCGAGAAAATGCTGTAGGTTATGAAAAATGCCGCCAGCACGTCTATCGAATAATGAAGATGCCCGAGAAGCACTATGATGCCAAAAAAGATTGATGAGAGAATAAAAAAGATGCGCGGATAAAATAATCCCCAAAAAGTAAGCGCCATAAGGAAGGGTAGGCCGGTGTGCGCCGAGAAGAAAAGATCGGCGCCGGATGAGAATTTATAGATGAAATTCGCGGAGCCTATTGCGATCTGGTCGGGGAATGGGCTGATATGGGTAATGCTTACAAAAACAGACCGAATAAATACGAATAAGGCGATGCTTTTGAGTGTAAAGGGGATCCTGCTCGGTTTTTTCAGGCATAAGAATATTACTACAAGCCAGACTAATATCGGTCCGTAAACAAACGTGCCATCTACGTCGAAAACCGGAATATTTGAGAGTACTATATCCGTTACGGAATTAGACGCTTTTTCCGTGGCGTAGAATGCCGCGTAATAATTTAAAACAATACTTGCGGTCAGTAGCAAAATACCCTCGATCGCCATCAAGAGAAAATCCTTGTTTCCAAAAAGGAATAGATAATTTTTTTTGAGCTTTTCCATTTATCTTACATCAATATATTTTTTTGTTATTGGTTTTCCTCGCAAAGCTACCCACAGATAATTAACTGTGTATATTATGGCCGTTTTAAAAATACCTTGATAACGCAGTCGCCTTGCGGAAGTCAGCATGATAAGTTTAGCATCAAATTTTACTTCGCCGAATTGATGCGCTCGCCGAGCGATGTCGGTATCTTCCCCATAAAAAGATATTGATGTATCAAAGCCGCGCATTTTTTCTAAAACTCCGCGTTTAACGGCAAAGTTCCCGCCTATCATCATATATCCAAAAAAGCGATAGAACGGCCGCGCGCAAAAAAAATAAAGATTTATAAAAGGTTTTTGCCATAATGTTAAGTCATAGTATGAATACGGTCCAGACAATATCGCAAGTTTTGGATTGTCCGAGAACTCGCGAGCGATCGCATTAAACCAATCTGGCGGCATTTTAGTATCAGCGTCAATGTATGCGAGAATGTCGCCCCCAGCTTCTCTGAATCCTCGTTCGCGCGCTTGCGTGAGCCCTTTTTTTTCTTCACGTATAACCCTGACTCCAGAAAAACTCTTTGCAACTTCGCATGTTCTGTCAATCGAGGCGTTATCAACAACTATAATTTCAAAGAATTTATCCGTGGCGTTTTTTTGAACATGCTCTAAGCATGCGCCTATGTAATTTTCCTCATTATAAGCTGGAATTATTAGGCTTATTTTGGGATTTGGCTCTGCCATACTCTGTTATGGTTTCATTATAGATGTTTTCCCAGCGGCCTGCTATCGCGCTAACCGAGAGTTCTTGGGCGTATTTGCGCGCTCCTTTAGTTGAATGTTCACGCATAGTCTCGCTTTCATGGAACGTTCTTAATTGACGCGCAAGATCGCGCGCGTTTCCCGGCTCGAAAAGAAGTCCATGTCCTTTTTCAACATATTCTGGGAGCGCGGCGGCGCGGGCTCCTATAACCGGAAGTCCTGCCGCCATCGCTTGCATCATCGACATGCATTGGCTTTCCGACGTGCTTGCGGTTGCAAAAATTTCGGATGCGTGATAGATATCGTAAAAAGTTTTCTTATTTTCGCCGGCATATGGCCCCATGAATTTTATTTTTTGGGCGAGTCCGAGTTTTTTAGCTTCATTTCTAAGTTTATCGCGCATTGTGCCTCCGCCTACAAGCGCCAGCATTGCTTCCGGCGCTCCTTTTACAAACTCTGCAAACCCGTTAAAAAGAGTCTCGATTCCTTTTTCGGACGAAATGCGGCCGGTATACAATATAACGAAATCAGAAAATCCAAACTCTTTTTTGAGCGCGTTCCGGTCTTTGCCCTGATCGAAAAAACCAGTATCGACTGGATTTGAAGCCGCCTCTACTGGGCGATTAAGCCCGCGTTTTTTCATATCACGCGCGAGAAATTCCGAAGGCGTTGAGACAAAATCACATTTATTGTAATACCATACGACATAATTTAGGAGAAAACGTTTAATAAGCTTGGCGTTGATTGGGCTGTAGTGCACAAATTCTTCAATGATAGTATGGTTCGTGCCGACGAGCGGGATTTTTTTTATTTTTGAAAATAAGAGCGCGTCGAGCCCCGGACCGAAAAAACTATTCGTGTGGATTACGTCGAAGCTATTATTACTCAACGAGCGAAAAATGTTGGGGATGCCGAGCCGTCCCTGCATAGTCGGAGTCGGGTAGTGAAAAGAAAAACCACGGTGGATTTTTATATTTTTCCCGAGCTCCAGCTCTTTTTCGGGCATTGAGACTATTTCATAATCGCGCGCGGAATATTTCGGGACAAAATAATGGATTTTGTGTCCGCGGCGCGCAAGCTCGGATCCTGTAAGAAAAATCGAATCTGCAATTCCAGAAAGTTCGGGATAGAAATTGTCGGAAAAAAATGCGATTTTCATTTCAGGCGGTATTAATTTCCATTTTCTCTTTCCATCTCCTCGATCTTTTTTCTGGCAAGCCGCTGTATAAAGTAGAAAATTCCGGCGAAGATCAGAGCGGCGATTGTCACGAATATGCCCAAGTTTTTAATATATTTATCCGCGATTTCAAATGAATTTCCAAGAAAAAATCCTAGCGACATGGTTAGAATATGCTGGCCGAATGTAATCGGAAAGGCGTTTTTCATAAATTTTTTCACTGGCATGCCGACAAGCCCGGAGCTTATGAGAAGGGGAGTTGAAAGCCCATAGGCGAATTTAGTAAGCAGCATAGTTTTGCCAGGATGGCGCTGCCACAATTTTTTGGCAATTTCTAAATGATTTCCAATGATGGGGAAGCGAGTGCGATATTTTATAACGAATTTAGTTTTCGCGCCGAATCTCCCCGCAAAATAGTAGAAATATCAGGAATTATATCTCCCAAAACCAAAACAATATAAGCGGGGATTATGCTCAAAAAACCTGTATAAACCAAAAAACCTGAAGCAAGCGAAATAAGGGGACCTTCAAAAAAAGCAATAAATAATATAGCCACATATTTATAAATTACGGGGAGGTGCAAAACAAATTCAAGCTGTGGCGGCATATTTAAAGTATATAAATTTCCATAGCCAGCTTCTAGGCATATGCCAAATACGGAGATCGGATCTCCGTATGTAATTTATACTTCTAATGCTCGGGTTATTGCTTTTTGCCAGGCGCAATATTCGCAGGTCTCGCTTGGCTTGGGGAACGAGCCGTCTAGGCATTTTTTTATTTTTGTAAGTGTCGGCGCTATCCATTCGGTCTTGCCTTCGTAGGGGATAAGTGTTAAATCGAATTCTAATTTAGCGTCGAATGCCTCGCGATCTTTTTTCCCGTTAGCGTAAACAAAATAGCCTACGCTCGAAACTTTATGTCCGTTTTGGCGGATTAGCCATTGATAAACTTCCATCTGCCGCTTATAACCGTCGTGCCACTTTTGATCAAGCTCTATGACAGCTTCAAATTTTGAAGTGGCTTTGTAATCTACGACAATAAATTCGCCTTTTGAATTTATCCAAAGATCGTCGATGGCTCCCGTTACCAAAAAATTAGTTCCTTCGTCTAAAAATTCGACACCTTTAAAATTTGACCGCCATATATCCAGCTTTTCATGTTCGGCTGGTTTAGCGTCAACTCCGTAACGGGCAAGAAGCGGATGCGCAGTGTTTTTTGCTCGGTGTATGTCAAATTCTTTTTTCAAGAGATGGTCCACTGCCGAATTAAGCGTGAAAGGGAATCCCGGCGGCCGAGAAATCCCGATTCGTCTATCAAGATAGAAACAAAACGGGCACTCAATAAAAAGATCGATTTTTGATCGCGAAAGCTTGAATGGCTTTTCAGTATCAGAATTATATAGATTTTGTCGCGGCATTTATTGATTATATAATGTATCGTAGATTTATGCTTTTTTGGGTCAAAAACATTCGGGCCACGGTTTACTCCGTCAATTTTGCGTTGGCGCTTATGGTTTACGGCGTTTTTGCTTCAAATATTCGCGCCGAAACCGAGATATACGGAGTGCTTGCCGCTTTTTGCCTCTATTTAACCCTACTTTCAAGTCCGCTTAAAGCAGTTTTTCCCGGCTTTAAGTTTTTGATTATATATCACAAAGCGCGGAAAGCTCTTGGAATATCTTCTTTCTTTTTCGCGCTTATGCACGCGAGTTTGATTTATTTTGGAGTGATCGGCGGCATTTCAGGATTGTTGCTCCAAAGCCGCCCTGTTTTTTTTGGTATGTTCTTTGGTTTTATGTCCTTGTCGATTCTTACGGCGCTTGCCATTACTTCGATTCAATATTTTCATAAAAAGCTTGGCGCCAATTGGAAAAGGCTGCATCGAATGGTATATGTGGCGGCAGTCTTTTCTGTTCTTTATGCTTGTCTCGCTTATGCCAACTTATTTAAAGTTCAAAAACTTTCAGCCGTAATTTGGCTTTTTTTGCTTTTAGTCCTCGCTTTGCTTGAAGCATTGAGGTTTCTTTAATATCTAAACCTTAAGCCGCTTTCGCTTGAAAAGCAAAATATTACTGAAAGCAAATGCGAAAGCGGGGATTGCTCCGCCAGCTATATCTGCGAAAAGATCGCCCATTGTGTCGGCGTTTGAAGGCTGGGCGTGGATGTTTAAAGTTGGTATGTTGTTGCTTACCAGAAAACCTTTCGATTGGTCATAGAAAAATTCTATGAATTCCCAACATACCCCAACCAGCGCCACGAGTGCCAATAAGACAATAGCAGTCTTTAGACGGTTTTTAAAACGAACGCTGAATTTTGGGAATTCGTCACCGAGCCAAATTACGAATATAGCAGTCGCTGTCCCGCTTAGAAAGTGAACTAGGAAATCATAGCCAAAAAATCCGGCGTTGCATCCGATATAGTCGAAGCAAAAAAAATTATTCATAAAATCTGTTGGCCAATGACCAAAATATGCGCCTGACGCCCAGGAAAGTCCTGACGCGGCTAAAAGCAGATTGAGCAGAAGGCTTTTTTGTTCTGGCTTCACAAATTCATTATAATCTAGCGTTTGCAATGCTGAAAGGAATTTGTTTTTCATCTATTAAATTTTCGACCATGCTATAATTTATTATGAAAAAGATTTATCCACTCGTAATTTTATTAGTAATAATAGTAGTCGCCCTCGCGGCGTATAAATATAGGGGCCGGGAATTAACTTCCGAGCCTAATAATCCAATTTATAATTATATGAAATTAGAAAGCAGTGCGTTTAAAAATAACGAATCCATACCGAGCAAATATACCTGCGATGCAACTTCTCCTCCGAATCCCCCGCTCGCGATTTCAAATGTTCCAGCAGGAATAAAATCTTTGGCGCTTACCATGGATGATCCGGATGTTCCGAAAGCGCTCCGTCCGGATGGAGTTTTTGATCACTGGGTTTTATTTAATATTTCTCCGGATATCGTAACTATTCCGGAGGGAGCAAAAATTGGCACAGGCGGGAATAACAGCACAGGGAAACCGGGATACGTCGGCCCATGTCCGCCCTCGCAATATGAACCGAGCGAACATCGTTATTTTTTCCGAATTTATGCGCTGGATACGGAATTAAATCTCAAAGAAGGCGCAAGTAAATCAGAAGTTCTCACCGCGATGAATGGGCACATACTCGCCCAAGCCGAGCTCGTCGGCCGATATAGGCGCGTTCAAATAGAATAACGGTTCGTTATTCTACAACAATCGTTCCCGTTTCTTTGGGGTCTAGGTGGTTATGATATTTCCAGGTGCCCTTGATATCGAAAATAAACGCCCACGAGCTACCCCGAGCAATATTTTTGCAAGAATCAAATGTGCTACCAATGCACCCGCCAGTTGTTGGGTAAGATCTATGTGTGGGATGAATCGCCGAAGCAACCCACATAGAATCTGAAGCTTTGTTGGCAAAAGTGACGGTTGTCCCGGCCTTCACCTTCAATACACTTGGCGAAAATCCAGAATTAGTGTATGTCACTACATTTTCACTCGCTGTTTCTGGCGCCGAGGCTTGCGAAGTTGGCTGTGGCGCCGATTGATTGGCTTGTGAATTTTCTTGCGGCGCTGACGTGGTGTAGTCGCGCTTTTGTTTAAATATAAAATAATAAATTAAACCATATACGATCACGGCCAGAACCAAATAGATGAAG